>LT629764.1:2497500-2820000 GCA_900105225.1 Paenibacillaceae bacterium GAS479
AGCTAACATATAGCAAGTCAATGCCGAGAGAACACTGCTGTGATAATAGAATTCTTCCCTATCCACACTACGTGGACGGAAAGCCATCACATGATAGTCCGGGGTATGAGCGAGCAGCTTCTCCAGACTTGCTCTAAGGTCCAGAAGGGGAAGCACATCACCTCCGGCGAAAAGGGAGTAACCTTTGCGCAGCTGCGCAACCATTGCTTCATATTCCGCATGCAATCCGCTTCGGGTAGCATCTTGGCTCATCTCCGGTTCTGGTGATGCCGCCAAAGGCTGCCCTCCCCGATCGATGTTAACCTGCTGGACAAGAAATGCCTGTAAAATGTCCAGTTCCCTAAGCGTAATGACACGACCTTTGTGAAACAGAACACTGCCAAGAGGAGTCAGCACATCCTGCGCCACTACATCACCTGGCTTAAGTTGCGCGTAATCTACTATTGCCATAGTAATTCCTCCTGACGCTTCGCAGTTGATGGCGTCTATTACTCTTGATTATCTTGCAGATCCTCGTTGGATTCGGATGGTGGTTCTTGTCCTTCGGATTCTTCATCCTGGACTTCCTCACTACGAGCGACGCGAGTCACTGTAGCCACTGCATCCTCATCGCGGATGTTGATCAGGCGCACACCTTGTGTATTGCGGCCCATGGAAGAAATCGTGTCCATGTTCATACGGATCAGAGTTCCCGATTCCGTCATGATCATCAGATCCTCATCCTCTGCAACGACTTTCAAGCAGACGAGCGGTCCATTTTTCTCCGTGACGTTGAGTGTCTTGATCCCTTTGCCACCACGAGATTGCGAACGGTATTCCACTACAGGTGTCCTTTTGCCGTAACCTTTGGAGGTGACGATTAGAACTTCCTGTTCGGGATTCACGACGTCCATGTCGATCACTTTGTCGGATTCATCCAATTGAATACCCTTAACCCCTGTAGCCGAGCGGCCCATGGAACGAACATCGCTTTCCGGGAAGCGAATGGAAAGACCATTGGACGTACCCATAATGATTTCCTGCTTGCCATCCGTCAGCTTGACGCTGATCAAATCGTCATCCTCACGAAGATTAATCGCGATGAGTCCGACCTTACGGATATTGGAGTAATCATCGAGCGGCGTCTTTTTGACGATGCCTTGACGAGTGCCGAAGAACAGATAGCAATCCGGATCGAATGCTTCTACCGGTATTACCGCGTTGACCGTCTCACCCTGCTCGATCTGCAGCAAGTTGATAATCGGGGTTCCGCGAGCCGTACGGCTCAGATCCGGGATCTCGTATGCCTTGAGGCGATAAACCTTACCCTTGTTCGTGAAGAACAGAAGGAAGTGATGGGTATTGGATACAAATAGATGCTCTACAAAATCATCCGTCTTTGTATCCATGCCTATAACACCCTTGCCGCCGCGGCGCTGGCTACGGTATGTCGTTACCGGCAGACGCTTCACATAACCAGAGTGAGTAATGGAGATGATGACGTCCTCGCGTGGAATAAGGTCCTCATCAAGAATCTCATCATCACCAATTGTCACTTCAGTGCGGCGCTCATCGCCAAACTTATCCGTTAACTCTGCGAGCTCCGTGCTGATAATATCGAGTACCAATTGCTCATCACCCAAAATCGCTTTGTACTCCGCAATCCGAGCAAGTAGCTCGTTGTACTCAGCCTCAATCTTCTCGCGTTCCAACCCAGTCAGGCGTTGGAGCCTCATGTCGAGAATCGCTTGAGCTTGCTCTATGCTCAGCGAGAAGCGGTTAATCAGTCCTTCGCGGGCGATATCCGCCGTTTGTGACGAACGAATAAGCGCGATGATCTCATCGATATGATCGAGCGCAATTCGCAAGCCTTCGAGAATATGTGCGCGCGCCTGGGCTTTTTTGAGATCAAACTCCGTACGACGGCGAATAACCTCGATCTGATGCTGCAGGTAGTGGTAGAGCATATCACGCAGCGTGAGCGTGCGAGGCTCTCCATTGACCAGCGCCAGCATATTGATCCCGAAAGTAGACTGCATCTGCGTATGCTTGTACAAGTTGTTCAGCGTTACGCTCGGATTGATATCGCGGCGCAGTTCAATGACGACGCGCATGCCGTTGCGGTCGGACTCGTCCCGAAGGTCAGTGATACCTTCAATCTTCTTCTCGCGAACGAGCTCAGCGATCTTCTCGACCAGACGGGCCTTGTTCACCTGGTAAGGCAGCTCATAAACGACGATGCGGGCTTTGCCTGCGTTCTCCTCAATGGAAGCACGGGCGCGCATCGTGACGGATCCGCGACCAGTCGTGTACGCCTGCCTGATGCCGGAATGGCCCATGACGATACCCGCAGTCGGGAAGTCTGGCCCCTTCACATAATCCATCAATTCGAGAGAAGTAATGTCCGGGTTGCTGATGAGCGCTTGAAGCCCATCTGTCACTTCTCTGAGATTGTGAGGAGGAATGTTGGTCGCCATACCGACAGCAATGCCGGATACGCCGTTGACCAGTAAGTTCGGGAAGCGCGCCGGAAGTACAGATGGCTCATGCTCTTCGCCGTCATAGTTAGGAATGAAATTGACTGTATCTTTGTTGAGGTCACGCAGTAGTTCCATGGCAATCTTGGAAAGGCGAGCCTCTGTGTAACGCATAGCCGCCGCCATGTCGCCATCAATGGAACCGAAGTTACCATGTCCGTCAACGAGCATGTAACGCATCGAGAAATCCTGCGCCATCCGTACCATCGACTCGTATACGGCGCTGTCACCATGCGGGTGATACTTACCGATAACTTCGCCGACGATCCGAGCGGATTTCTTGTAGGGCTTGTCCGGCGCCATACCGAGCTCCGACATGGCAAATAATATACGCCGGTGAACCGGCTTGAGTCCGTCGCGCACATCCGGCAGCGCGCGGCTGACAATGATGCTCATGGCATAATCCATGAACGATTCGCGCATTTCCGTACCGATATCACGGTCTTTAATCTGGGAACGTTGTTCTTCCGCCATACTTACCTCCTGTGCGGTCAAGCCTAGATAACGGCATAACCTGTTGGGTAGCAATTCCCGCGCAGACGCTGGCCCCCTATCTTAACTGTGTTTCACAATGGGGGGCTCCTTAAACGTGGCGGGAGTAAAAATTGATGGGTGCCAAGCTCCATCCCATAGGAGAAGCCATATGATAAGTGGAGCAGATGCTCACCATAAAAGGGCTGGGTTTCCAGCAGGTCACGCAATTGGACAATACACTCTATTATATCATTATTCGGCCTCTTATCATATCGAAAAAATGCCGTACTTTGGAGAATTGCAGGGAAAAGACCTGTTAACCCCATGCTCCAAACGGCTAGGAAGGATGAAGGCGGTTGGCCATCCAACGAGTTGTCAGTAAGCAGGCCAAAACCCAGGTTCTGCTCAAATCAGAAGAATTAAGAGCTTATGTTCCGGAGACGATCATTTACACTAGACAGACGCTCCGCTCGATGCTCGATCAGTATGGAATGCTCTATATCAAGCCTGATTCAGGGATGTTCGGAAACGGCGTAATCAAGGTTGAACAGCTTAGCAGTCACCAAGGCTATCGCTTCCAAAGCGGAACGAAAATCCGTACGTATAAAAGCTTTGACAGTATGTTCGCCGGATTGGAGCAGGTTCGACCTAAGAGGCGCTATTTAGTACAGAAAGGAATTCAACTACTGAAGCATCGCAATCGCCGCTTCGATCTGCGAGTGATGGTACAGCAGAACCCTTCAGGCGAATGGGAAACAACAGGTATAATCGGCCGGTTATCTCATCCATCCAAAATCGTTACTAACTATCACAGCGGCGGAACGATAACTCCATTTGAAACACTGATGAGCTCCCACATGAATTCCGATGCCCAGACAAAGTACATGGAGAAACTTCGTAAGCTAGGGGTAAAAACGGCCAAACAGCTCTCCAGTCGTTATCCTAATCTGAAGGAAATTGGTCTTGATGTTGCGGTAGATACGGAACTGAAACCCTGGATTCTCGAGGTCAATACGATGCCTGATCCGTATATTTTTAGGCGGCTATCCGATAAAGGCATCTTCCTGCGCATGAGACGTTATGCCGCAGCTTACAGCCCGAAGCGTGTGGTCAAATAGTAAACAGAACATGGATGACCGCCTAAATAAAGAAGAGGTTACTCTCAAAAAGGAATAAAAGCCCGAAGCGACTGAGGATCGCTTCGGGCTTTTTGCATTTAAACATCAAGATTTGTGACGTATTTGGCATACTGCTGGATGAACTCGCGACGTGGTTCGACATTATCGCCCATAAGCGTATCGAACATCACATCGGCCTTAATGGCATCCTCGATCTGTACCTGCAGCATGGTGCGGCTTTCTGGATCCATTGTCGTTTCCCATAGTTGGGTTGCGTTCATTTCACCGAGGCCTTTGTAACGTTGAACGTTGATCTTCACACCCTCGCCGAACTCGGCAATGATGGCATCCCGCTCTTTTTCGCTTTGCGCATAACGAACAACCTTGTTGCGCTCGACCTTGAACAGCGGCGGCTGTGCAATATAAACATAGCCGGCTTCCAAAATCTTGCGCATGTAACGGTACAGGAAGGTAAGAAGCAACGTCCGAATATGCGCGCCGTCGACGTCGGCATCTGTCATGATGATGATTTTGTGGTAGCGCGCCTTGGCTAGATCAAAATCATCGGCGATGCCAGTACCGAGTGCGGTAATGATCGCACGGATCTCGGCATTCGACAGAATGCGGTCCAACCGAGCCTTCTCAACGTTGAGAATTTTGCCACGGAGCGGCAAAATCGCCTGGAAATGCCGATCCCGGCCCTGCTTGGCCGACCCGCCAGCAGAGTCTCCTTCGACGATGTACAGCTCACTGATGCTGGCATCCTTGGAGGAGCAATCCGCCAGCTTGCCCGGTAGGCTGCTGACTTCAAGCGCACTCTTGCGGCGCGTCAGCTCGCGGGCTTTACGTGCAGCTTCACGGGCTCGGGAAGCCGATAGGCCTTTGTCAACGATTTTGCGAGAGACGGAAGGATTCTCCTCAAGGAATTCCTGCAACCTCTCGGCAAAGTAGGACTCTACAATGCCGCGCACCTCGCTGTTGCCGAGCTTGGTCTTGGTCTGTCCCTCGAACTGAGGCTCAGGAATTTTAACGCTAATAATAGCCGTCAGTCCCTCGCGCACATCGTCACCGGAAAGATTGCTGTTGCTATCCTTGATCGCACCACTCTTACGGGCATAATCATTGATAATCCGGGTCAGAGCGCTCTTGAAGCCAGACTCATGCGTGCCGCCTTCATGCGTGTTGATATTGTTAGCGAAGGAATAAATATTCTCGCTGTAGCTGTCATTGTACTGCAACGATACTTCGACCTGAATGCCGTCCTTCATCCCATCGACATAGATCGGTTGCTCATGCAGCGCCTCGCGGTTGCGGTTGAGGTACTTGACGAACTCGATAATGCCGCCTTCATAGCGGAATGAGTTGGATACCCCCGTACGCTCGTCCGCCAAAACGAGCTCGATACCTTTGTTGAGGAAGGCCAGCTCCCGAATACGCGACTGAAGCGTCTCGTAATCGTACACCGTCGTTTCCGTGAACACCTCGGTATCGGGCTTGAACATCGTCTTTGTGCCTGTCGTTGTGCTCTCGCCAACAATTTTCATGTCGTATTGCGGCACACCGCGGCGGTATTCCTGCTGATACACATTGCCATCACGGCTTACCTGAACAATAACTTGCTCCGATAACGCGTTTACGACAGAGATGCCGACGCCGTGCAATCCGCCGGATACTTTGTAACCTTCGCCGCCGAACTTGCCGCCCGCATGCAATACGGTCATAACAACTTCCAGTGAAGGACGTTTCAGCTTAGGATGCTCGCCGACTGGAATGCCGCGCCCGTTGTCAACGACGGTGATGCTGTTATTCTCGTGAATCGTTATCGTGATCCGGTCGCAATAACCGGCTAGCGCTTCGTCAATGCTGTTGTCGACAACTTCCCAGACAAGATGGTGAAGACCTTTGGCGCTGGTTGAGCCGATGTACATGCCCGGCCGCTTACGGACAGCCTCAAGGCCCTCCAGGACCTGAATCTGGTTCTCGTCATACGTATGTTGTGGATTCGTAGACATGCTTTGTTTCACTGCTCCTCTCGACTGCTCTAAAGCAACTGACGCGGACATGCCGCATCCAGAAATGTTCGGCCGCTATCGCCGTCAATTAGCAGCGAAGTTATGGCCGCGCTTCTTCAGCGTGGATGATGAGATAGGGGAGTAGTACACCCGGCTTTTGGTGACGACGATGGACTTCGGCTCTTCCTCGCCGATCAGTTCCACGTCCTTACGCTTTTTGGCGCCGGCTACGAACTGCTTGGAGAGCTTGGAGGACTGCTCGATGGAAATGTCAAAGATGGCGACCAGCTCTGACGCCCGGATAATCTTCTCTCCACCAAGGTGAATATACATCCTTCCGCCTCACTCCTCTTTTATGAAAAGCCCCGGAGGGGCAGAATCGCGAAGAAAGGGCTGAGGCGGCTATTGGGTTACAAGTCCGCCTTCAACCCGGTAAATACCCGCATCGGATAACCGGCTTGTATTTACGCTCTCAAGCCCCGTTGCGGTTATGAACGTCTGGACCTTGCCCTGGAACGTCTCGATCAGCTGGGTCTGACGATGCTGATCCAGCTCCGACAGCACATCGTCCAGCAGCAGGAGCGGATATTCACCAATCTCCTCGTGGATCAGCTCGATCTCTGCGAGCTTCAGCGACAGCGCCGTCGTGCGCTGCTGTCCCTGGGAACCATATACCTGGGCTTCCTTGCCGTTGATAAAGAAGGCCAGATCGTCGCGGTGTGGTCCAGCAAGCGTGACGCCGCGGCGGAATTCCTGATCTTTTACCTGGGTTAACTTTAACATAAATTGCTCGAATAAAACAGATTCATCTTCGGCCGGGCCAATCTCGAAGGAAGGGCGGTACTCGACTAGCAGCTCTTCTCCACCAGCTGTAATACCGGAATGGATGGCCGCTGCCCAAGTTTTCAGCTTCTCTATGAATTGTTGCCTCTTTTTCATAATTTTAACACCATGCTCCACCAACTGCATATCCCATACCTCTAGCAGCCCTGGCTTGATGCCGGAGGGACCCGCCGACTTAAGGTAATTGTTGCGCTGTATGAGCACTTTGCCGTACTGCTGCAGCGTATGCAGATAACCCGGCTGAACCTGTCCGATCTCCATGTCAAGGAACCGGCGACGAACGCCAGGTGTGCCTTTTACAATTTCGAGATCTTCCGGCGCGAACATGACAACATTAAGCGTTCCGACGAAGCCGCTTAGCTTCCGTTGCTCAAGTCCGTTGATACGGGCTTTTTTGCCTTGGGCGGAGTAAGTGAGATCCAGCGTTACGTTGCCATACCGCTTCTCAACAGCGCCTTGGATGGATGCATCCTTGCCATTCCAGCCGATCAGCTCGCGATCCTTGGCCGTCCGGTGAGATTTGGTCAGTGCGAGTGCGAAAATACTTTCAAGCAAATTGGTCTTTCCTTGGGCATTGGGCCCGATGAACAAATTCACCTTATGCGCTGTATCCAGCTCCAGTTGCTCGTAATTGCGATAATTTCGCAGAGCGATCCGGTTTAGATGCACGGTTTGGCCTCCTTGCCTGTCATGTCCGCGTGGGGAGGACATCCCGCGAATGCGGAGTTCACGTTCTCTGAACTCGGAAGGGACCGAAGCCCTCTATTTCGACTAGATCGTCGTTGTACAGCTTGCGGCCGCGTCGATTATCAGGCTCACCGTTGATGACGACTTTTGTTTCCTGGAGGAAGGGTTTAGCCTGCCCGCCGGAATCAATACAGTCCGACAGCTTGAGGAATTGGCCAAGCGTGATGTATTCGGTTTTGATCGTGATCGTTGTCATAGGGAATCTCTCCTGTTTCGATCTGTCTTAAAGATGGCAAAAGCGGACGACCACACGGGTCGACCGCTTAATTGCATCAGTTGGTGGTGCGGTAAGGCAGAATGATGTATTGGCTGTTGTCATGATCAGCCGGGCGAATGATGATCGGGCTCATTGCACCGGTGAAGCTGATGATGAGCTGCTCGCTGTCGATAACTTTGAGCGTGTCGAGCATGTATTTGGAGTTGAAAGCGATCTTTAGCGGTTCTCCACTTTGGCGGATAGACTCTAGCTGCTCCGTTACGCGGCCCAGCTCAGAGGAGCTGGAAGAAATTTCGATGGCTCCATTTTCAAGCGTTACAATGCGTACAATATTGGTTTTTTCCTCACGCGACATCAGATAAGCGCGCTCCATCGAGTCGATTAACTTACGAGTTTCCAATACGAGTTCTGTTTTGAATGTTTGCGGAATAATCTTGGATGTATCGGGATAAGTTCCGTCAAGCATGCGACTGTAAAAGAGGGTGTGTCCAAGGCGGAACAGCACCTGATTGCTGGCAACGACAATATCGATAAGTCCGGCTCCATCAGGGACGAGCTTGGAAAGCTCGACCATCGTTTTGGCGGCGATGACAACATTGGTTAAACGATAACCCGGTGGGGTATCAACATTAGCAATACGGCTAGCCAGCCGATGCCGGTCAGTAGCAACGAACTTTAGCTCGCCTTCAGTTAGATTCCAGAGCAATCCAGTGAGTACTGGTGTCTGTTCGCTGGTGGAGGCGCAAAATACAGTTTGGCGAACCATCGATTTGAGCAGATCACCTGGAAGCTGGAGCACTTCGTTTTCTTCAATCGAGGGAAGTACAGGGAACTCTTCTGGATCTAGACCAACCATTTGGATATCCGTTGAACCTGAGCGAATCAAAGTTTGGTAATGTTCTCCGACTTCAATCTGCACGTCATCTGCTGGCAGCTTGCGGATAATCTCTACAAAAAACTTAGCTGGCATAACGACACTGCCAGGTTTGTCGACTTTGGCAATAACCATCTTGTCGGTTTCGGCAGGAATAAAGCTCTGGATGGAAATATCCGTGTCGCTTGCTGTCAGTGTAACTCCTTGATGGGTCACATCTATTTTGATGCCTCCGAGAATCGGAATAGCGGGACGGATTGAAGCTGCCTTGGCCACCTGCTGGATGGCGTCGTTTAGTTCGTTTTTGGAGATGGTAAGTTTCATGCGTTCCTCCTTGGGCGGCGTTCGACGGCATTCGTCCTCGTTTTTAAGAGAAGGCGGAGCCGTTCTTTTATGATGATGTTATTTATAAAAAAACAGTAGTAGTAGTCGTAGGGGCGGTGGATATGTGGATAAGCCCCGAAAACGATGATGAGACAAGCCTATCCACATGTGTATAGAGTGTGCATAGGCTTGTTTATCTTTTGCTTATAGATGGGGATAAAATTACATATTATTTTTGACTTTTTCCGTCAAATTCTGAATGATCTTGAACAGCTCTTGATCCAGTTTCAGCTGTTTGGAAATTTTCTCATGGGCGTGGATGACGGTTGTATGATCCCGACCACCGAATGCCTCGCCGATCTTCGGCAGAGAATAGTCGGTCAGCTCGCGGGAGAGGTACATGGCAATTTGACGGGGATAGGCGACAGCCTTCGTCCGTTTGCGAGCCTTGAATTCATCCAGCTTGAGACCGTAAAATTCGCCGACTCGTTGTTGAATATCATGAATAGTGATCATCTTCGGGCGGCTGGAAGGAATAATATCTTTGAGCGCCTCCGCTGCCAAATGCGAGCTGATATCCTCATTGATGAGCGAGGAGTAAGCGACAACGCGGATGAGCGCACCTTCAAGCTCACGGATGTTCGTATCGATTTGGTTGGCAATATAGGCCATCGCTTCGTTCGGAATATCGAGATTCTCTGCCTTAGCTTTCTTGCGGAGAATCGCAATCCTCGTCTCCAGATCCGGCGGCTGAATATCCGTGATGAGTCCCCATTCGAAGCGGGAACGCAGCCGTTCTTCTAGTGTTGGAATTTCCTTTGGCGTACGGTCGCTGGAAATAACGATCTGCTTACGCTCCTCATGCAGGGCATTAAACGTATGGAAAAACTCCTCCTGCGTCCCGTCCTTGCCTGCCAGAAACTGAATATCATCGATTAGCAGCACGTCGATATTCCGGTACTTGTTGCGGAAGCTCTCGCCACGGTTGTCGCGAATCGCATTAATGAATTCGTTGGTGAATTTTTCGGAAGAGATATACATAACCTTGGTGCTGGGATTGTGCTCCATAATATAGTGCCCAATCGCATGCATTAAGTGAGTTTTGCCAAGCCCGACGCCACCATATAGGAATAATGGGTTGTAAGCTTTGGCCGGCGCTTCGGCCACTGCCAGTGAGGCAGCATGGGCAAAACGATTGTTTGCGCCGATGACAAAGGTGTCAAAGGTGTATTTCGGATTAAGCATATGGGAGAACGGCTCCTCCGCAGTTGCCGGCGCTTGCTTGATCAGCTGCTGCGCAGGCTGTGCGGGTTCCGGGGGGCGGTTCTCCTCGATCGTGAATCGGATGTCCACTGATTTGCCAACATAATCAGACACCGTTGAGCGAACCAGCTTGGTATAACGACTCTCCAGCCATTCAACTGCGAACGTTGTCGGAGCTGTGACCACAATCAATCCCTCATCCGAAAAATCGGCTTTCGTCGCCTTGAACCAAGTGTCGAAGCTCGGTTTGCTCAATTTAGTTTGGATGATTGACAACACTTGCTGCCACAAATCCTCGGTATGGCTGTCCACAGACGGTCACTCCTATCCCTGTTGTAACGATGGCCAAACTTGTTATACTGTCGATTCTATTGGGGTAAGCCGCTCATCCATCCACAGATGCAGGGACTTGTTGATGAAGGTTATACAGAAGGGGATCATGTTGTTCACAATGTTATCCACAGGCTGTTGATAAATCCAGTTGTATTTACGCTCCGTCCACAACAAAAACAAATCTATCATAGCAAAAGAAAGGCTCTATTTCAACGAGTGGTGGAATATTATCCACAATCTCTACTGCTTGTGTATAAAAGTTATCTACAGCACTAGATATTGTTAACAGGCTGTGCGCAGTTCGACAAATCCCGCCAGAAGTCTTTTTATTTATGCACATGTTACTAAAAAGCGACGGGGTTCCACCCCCAAATTGGTTATCCACAAGAATATAGATGAAGGAATTGAAATTCGGTTGTGGATAGGATTTGTAAAGGCGTACAGAAGAAGGATCCGGTTGACTTTCGACAGTCAAAGTGGTTAAATGGGAAAAGGCGTTTTTAACTCGGGATTACTGCTTGAGCACGGACGGATATGATTCGATCGTCCACGGGTTCTGCTGCATCCGCTGCGGCGGACGCCCGAGTTGGACGAACGATACTTATAGCGGGGAGGTGCATGTAATGAGACCGACTTTCAGACCTAATGTGAGCAAACGTAAAAAGGTTCATGGCTTCCGTAAACGGATGAGTTCGAAAAACGGCCGCAAAGTACTGGCTGCACGCCGCCAGAAGGGCCGCAGCAAACTGAGCGCTTAATTGCTCTATCCTTTAAACATGCAAATGTGTTCGCCAGACAGACCTGCTGAATTAAAGCGATCGGCTGGCGGATAAGCAAATAGCTTCGCCGTCCTTTGGACGAGGTATGCTTTTGCGAAGACAAGGCGAGAATGCATTCCATTCGGATATAAATTCTAGCTTGTGGAAAAAGACCACCTAGCGTGGTCTTTTTTTTGTAATGGCAGCATCGATATTTTGTGGAGTCGGTGAACTAATGCAAAGAAAGTGGCGTCTTAGAAGGCGTGAGGATTTTGCCCGGACTTATCGCGGCGGCAAATCCTTTGCCAATGGCCAGTTCGTCGTTTATTGGTCTCGTCAGCCGAAAGCGGAGCCATTCCGGCTTGGCATATCGGCGAGCAAAAAGATCGGTAATGCGGTCGTTCGCAACCGGATGCGTCGGGTCGTAAAGGAAATTGTACGGCATAATGTCGAGAAAATCGTTAACCATACGGACTTTATCCTGATCGTTCGAGCCGGGGCCGTCGGAAAATCCTCCAAAGAGCTGGAAAGAAGCGTGCTGCATGTGCTGCGCAAGGCTGGGCTGCTTAAGTCTCGCTGAGCCCCCATGGAGACGGTGTTTTTGTACCGTTCTAGGCTTGTTTCTTTGCCATGTTTTATATGGTATAGTTTAGGTTGAAACGCGACAGGCTTTCAGAGAGGAGATTCACATGTTTTTTTCGCGCTTTACTTCAAAACGCAAATGGCTGGTCATGCTCTCCCTGATCTCATTGGTAGCGCTCCTCTCGGGATGCATGCCAGATCCGTCAAAAGCAACAACAACCGAGCAACTGAAAGCAAATGGAAACTGGTGGGAAGCTAACGTTGTTTATTACTTCTCCTTAGCTCTGGATGAATTCGCAAGCTGGTTCAACGGTCAATACGGGTTAGCTATCTTGCTCATGGTTATTATCGTGCGTACGCTAATTTTGCCATTGACGCTGAAGCAATACCGCAGCTCCAAAGCAATGCAGGCCATTCAGCCTGAGCTGGCTGAGATCCGCAAGAAATTTGCAGACAATCCGCAGAAGCAGCAAGAAGAGACGATGAAGCTGTTCCAGCAGAACAAAGTGAACCCGATAGCTGGGTGCTTGCCGCTGCTGATTCAGATGCCGATCTTTATCGCGCTGTATAACTCTATCTATTATAATGGCGCCATTAAGACGCATGAATTCCTATGGCTACAACTTGGCGAGCCTGATCAGTGGCATATCCTGCCGATTATTGCGGCGATCACCACTTATGTGCAGACCAAGATGATGCAGAAGTCACAGCCTGTCAATCCACAGATGCAGATGATGAATACGATCATGCTCATCTTCCCTGTTCTGATTCTGGTTATGGCTTGGAATCTCCCTTCCGCGCTCCCGCTGTACTGGGTGTACACGAACATCTACACAATCATCCAGAACTACTTCCTGTATGTCCGCAATTCGGATAACAAAGGCAACGATCCGAAGAAGGATAATGGAAACAGTGGAAACAGCAACGGAAATGGCAAGAGCAAAAACAAAGGAAAAGGCAAAGCGGCTATGTCCCTTAAAGGCAAGTGAGAATGGACAGGCTCTTGGCCTATTATGAATAAAGTTCCAATTCGGCGGCAATGGCTCTTATAGTCATTGCTTTTTTGCCATCATGCGGCCAGCCTCTCTGCTCTCGCGAGCTGATGCTTATGTGCTGCCTAACGAGGTGAGTGTTCTCCATTATGGTAATGCAAGAAACGATAGCTGCAATAGCAACGGCGCTCGGTGAGGGCGGAATCGCGATCATTCGTGTCAGTGGACCACAAGCGGTGCCGAGCATTAGTGGAATTCTAAAATCGCGGCAGAAATTGACTGAAGCGGCGAGTCATACCGTCACGTATGGTCATATTGTAGATGTAGATAGTGGCGAGGCAATTGAGGAAGTGCTCGTCACGGTAATGAAAGGTCCGCGCTCGTTCACGGCAGAGGATGTCGTGGAAATCGGAGTACATGGTGGACTAATCGCAGCGCGCAAAGTGCTTGAACGGGTACTTCGCCAGCCAGGCTTACGCGTTGCGGAGCCGGGCGAGTTCACGAAGCGCGCTTTCTTAAACGGAAGAATCGACCTGGCGCAGGCAGAAGCCGTCATCGATCTGATTCGCTCCAAGTCCGACCGTTCGCATACCGTTGCGCTCAAACAAGCCGAAGGAACGTTGTCGAAACGGATCCAGGCGCTGCGTCATAGCTTAATCGAGTTGCTCGCCCATATCGAGGTGAACATCGATTATCCGGAACATGATGTAGAGGAAATGACGAGTTCCTACATTAAGGATAGCTGCGGCTCCGCTTTAGAAGCGATTCGCAAGCTGCTGCAAACCGCAGCAGAAGGTAAGATTTTGCGCGAAGGCATCACTACAGCGATCGTTGGCAGACCCAATGTTGGCAAATCATCGCTGCTGAACGCGCTTGTGCAGGAAAGTAAGGCAATCGTCACGGACATACCAGGTACTACTCGGGATGTCATTGAAGAGTACGTGACATTATCAGGTATTCCGCTTCGGCTGCTCGATACAGCTGGCATTCGAGAAACGACGGATGTGGTGGAAAAAATCGGTGTGGAGCGTTCCCACTCAGCGGTTGAGGAAGCGGAGCTGCTCCTACTGGTATTGAACCGGAACGAGCCGCTGCATGGGGATGAACGAGAGCTGCTCGGTAAGCTTGCGGGCAGACAAGTTATTCTCATAATCAACAAAACAGATCTTCCCGAGCGGCTTGATGTCGAGGAAGTTCGGACCGCATTGCCGAACAGCCGCATTGTGCCAATGTCCGTCCTGCAGGAACAAGGATTGGAAGATCTGGAGCAGGCCATTCGCGAGCTATTTTTTGAAGGACAGCTGGAAGGCGCCGATCTGACCTATGTAAGCAATGCGCGACATATTTCATTATTGCACCGAGCTGCAGATGCGTTAAATGATGCAGTAAGTGCAACCGCAGACGGAATTCCAATTGATATGGTTCAGTTGGATGTACGCGCAGCATGGGAGTTGCTTGGCGAAATCGTCGGTGACACGGCCGGCGAGTCGCTGATCGATCAGATATTCTCGCAATTCTGTTTGGGCAAGTAATTGTCCACATGGGGATAAGTGAGTGGGTTAGAATTGAAATCAAGATGTAGCTGGGGATAAACAGGCGACATCATTAAACATAAATAACTGGCAAGCGGCAGCAAGCAACAGGGAATACCGTTAAATGCCGTCGAATGCTGGAATTGAAAACCTATTTTCATAAAAGAGGGAGAGGCGGGGCGATTTCCTGCTAATTCCGACCAGGAGGTTTGGAAAATGAGTTATGCTGCAGGACAGTATGATGTCCTCGTCATTGGCGCCGGTCATGCCGGCTGTGAGGCGGCTCTGGCCGCTGCCCGCATGGGCTGTGAGACGCTGCTGCTCACAATTAATTTGGATATGGTCGCTTTCATGCCATGCAACCCTTCCATCGGCGGTCCTGCCAAAGGACATGTTGTTCGTGAGATTGATGCGCTTGGCGGCGAGATGGGCCGTAATATAGATAAAACTTATATTCAAATGAGGATGCTGAATACGGGCAAAGGGCCTGCTGTGCATGCACTGCGTGCTCAAGCAGATAAATTTGAGTATCAGCATATGATGAAAAAAACGATTGAGGAAACGCCTCAATTGACGCTTCGTCAAGGTATGGCGGAGGAGCTTATTGTAGAGGATGGAGTCTGCGTAGGTGTCATTACTAAGACCGGTGCGGAATATCGGGCTAAGTCGGTTGTCGTGACGACCGGCACTTATTTGCGCGGCAAGGTGATTATGGGTGAGCTGATTTACGAAAGTGGCCCTAACAACCAGCAACCATCGCTAAAGTTGTCCCAGTCGCTTAAGGAGAACGGCTTTGAACTCGTACGCTTCAAAACTGGTACGCCTCCTCGCGTCCACAAGGACAGCATCGATTTTTCCAAAATGGAAATCCAACCGGGCGACGATAAGCCAAAGTTCTTCTCGTTTGAGACCGAATATGGGAACAATGAGCAGCTGCCATGCTGGTTAACATACACGTCTGAGGATACGCATCGCATCATTAATGATAATTTGCATCGCGCACCGATGTTTTCTGGCGTCATAGAGGGAACAGGCCCGCGTTATTGCCCGTCGATTGAGGACAAAATTGTACGTTTTGCAGACAAGCCGAAACATCAGATTTTCTTGGAGCCTGAAGGTAAAAACACCTCGGAGTACTATGTTCAGGGCTTGTCGACAAGTATGCCGGAAGATGTACAGCTTGGTATCCTGCGCTCTATTCCTGGTCTGGAAAAGGTCGAGATGATGCGCACGGGTTATGCGATCGAGTACGATGCAGTCGTGCCGACGCAGTTATGGCCTTCGCTTGAGACGAAGGTGCTGCCGGGCTTGTTCACCGCCGGACAAATCAATGGGACATCAGGCTACGAGGAAGCGGCCGGACAAGGTGTTATCGCCGGCATCAATGCCGCTCGCAAAGTGCAAGGCAAAGACCCGGTCATCGTTGAGCGCTCGCAAGGTTATATTGGCGTTTTGATTGACGATCTGGTTACCAAAGGTACAAATGAGCCTTACCGACTGCTCACCTCCCGGGCGGAGTACCGGCTGCTGTTGCGCCATGACAACGCAGATCTGCGCCTTACGCCGACCGGTTACGAAATCGGCCTGATTAGCGAAGAGCGCTACGCCAAGTTCCTAGAGAAAAAATCCCTCGTAGAGGGAGAGCTTGCAAGACTTCGCACGGTCAAAATCCGTCCGGAGGAGGCCGAAGCTATGCTTCGCGAGTTCAATTCAACTCCTTTGCAAAATACGATCGATGCGCTCACCTTGCTGCGCCGTCCGGAAATTTCTTATGCACAGGTGGAGCCGTTCGCACCTGCTCCTAACGAGCTTAGCGAGGACATGAAAGAGCAGGTTGAGATCCAGGTTAAATATGCCGGTTATATAGAGAAGCAACTGCTGCAAGTAGAGCGGCTCGGCAAGATGGAAAAGAAGAAAATTCCGGATGATATCGATTATAGTCTCGTTCATGGACTGGCTTCCGAAGCGAAGCAAAAGCTCGGTGCGATTCGTCCGCTAAATATCGGTCAAGCTTCGCGGATTGCTGGTGTGACACCGGCAGATATTTCTATTCTGCTCGTGCATTTGGATCATTATAGCCGTTCACGCGCTGCGAGGAGCTCTTAATGGACGCAGTTATGGATAGCTTCCGCGCTAGGTTGGAAGAGCGGGGCATCCCGCTCTCAGTTCGGCAAATGGAACAGTTTCAACGGTATTATGAGCTTCTGGTGGAATGGAACGAGAAGATGAACTTGACCGGGATTACAGAGCGGGATGCGGTGTTCGAGAAGCATTTTTATGATTCCGTCACGCTGGCCTTCTATCTCGACCTGTCGTCGACTCCAAGTTTGGCCGATATAGGTTCTGGAGCCGGTTTTCCGAGCTTGCCACTTAAAATTTGCTTCCCTCATCTGAAAATAACGATTGTGGATTCGCTCAATAAGCGAATTACATTCCTCAAGCATGTATGTGAGGAGCTTGGACTGGAGCAGGTCGAGTGCGTGCATGGCCGGGCTGAGGATATTGCCCGTTTGCCGCAGCATCGTGATCGCTACGCGGTTGTCACAGCTCGCGCTGTTGCGCGTCTAGCCGGGCTGAGCGAGCTATGCTTGCCTTTCGTGCAAAAGGGTGGCGTTTTCGCCGCGATGAAGGGAGCTCAGCCGCAGGAAGAGCTCGACGAAGCTCGTTATGCGATCCGTGAGCTGCGCGGTCAGTTTAATAAGGTTGAGACGCTGCGACTTCCCGATGAACAATCGGAACGTGCGATCGTTTTGATTCGTAAAACAGATTCAACGCCCAAGGCTTATCCTCGCAAGGCGGGCGTACCACTGAAACAGCCTTTGCAAAAATAAGGTCCGTTCCTTGAAAGAGGACTAGTTATCCTCTGAGATGCCATCTATGTTCCACGTGGAACATAGATGAGGAGGTGCAAGTTGTGAAAACTTCTTGCAAACGCGAAATCCAGCAGGATATTTAAGGACCTTCAACGAATTGGAAAGAGTGATGTTTGGATGCGTGCTCTCGATTCGCGAGGCGATGCTTCCGGCCTTCACAGGCATGGAAGACTTGACGCGCAACCTTATTCGGCCGTTCTTTGCAGGAGCCGCATTCCAATCTGCCCGTGCTGCACGAAATAGCCGTGACCATCCGCTTCCATAAGGAAGCGTGAAGAAGAAGTATGGTGCTGGTGCCGCATCCGTGATTTTGGGAGCCAAGCAAGTCCAGCGCGGCCGCAACACGGAATCCTACAGCAAGGACATTGGCACATTGAATTCGGGTGGTTGTAGAATGATGAAAGAACAATTTTCCCGGCTTTTCGGGCTGACCGACCCGAAGGCTGCTCTAGATGAGGTCAAGCAAATTCCCATCGGCAGCATTGATACAAGTCCGTATCAGCCGAGAACGATCTTTGATGACGAGAGAATTGAAGAGCTGAGCCAGACGATTCGTACACATGGCGTCATTCAGCCGATCGTCGTCCGTCTCAGAGGCGATCGTTATGAAATCATCGCTGGTGAGCGCCGTTGGCGTGCTGTCACGAAGCTGGGCCTGGAGACGATTCCAGCCATAGTACGGGAATTCAATGATTCCCAGGCCGCCTCGATTGCGTTGATCGAGAATCTGCAACGTGAAGGCTTAAGTGCCATTGAAGAAGCGGTAGCCTACCAGAAGCTAATTGATCTGCATAGTCTGACCCAGGAAAGCCTGGCCCAACGTCTTGGCAAAAGTCAATCGACGATTGCGAACAAGATCCGACTGCTCGGCCTCAGTGAGCCGGTTAAGATGGCTCTTACTGAGCGCAAGATTACGGAGCGGCATGCAAGGTCTTTGCTCGCTCTTGATTCCACCGAGCTGCAACAAAAGGTACTTGAAGACGTGCTGTCCAAGGAACTTAATGTTAAGCAGACCGAGGCAAGAGTTGCCTTTTACAAAGAAACATCCAAAGCTAAAAAGTCGAAGCGTGTTTCCTTTACGAAAGATGTTCGTCTGGCTTTAAATACGATCCGTCAATCCATTGATATGGTGTCGGGGTCCGGGCTTCAGATCAAAACGGACGAGAAGGATTATGAGGATCATTACGAGATCGTCATTAAAATTCCGAAGCGTTGATTCCCCGCGCAAGCCGTTTCATTCCGTGAAGGTTTCCTTTATACTTAATTCATCTTAATTGACGCGTTTCTATACGCGACGCGGGCGAAATTCAACATGACAATGCCGACAAAACTGCCCACAAGCTATCTTCTTGATTCACAGGATTAGCGGCAACAGCCGCTTTTTTTTATCTTTAGAAGGCCATGTTTTTACATTGTCGACAGTGTGGGCGATCCAGCCTATCAGCATCTACGGCCGCCGTACCTCAGACTTATTTGTGCAAACGCTACCGGGTTGTGAATACCGGATTTTTGATTGTGCAGTAGGAATAGTTGTACGAGATTGGGAATATTGAGGTGACAAGGTTGTCCAAAATAATCGCCATAACGAACCAGAAGGGCGGGGTCGGTAAAACGACCACATCCGTTAATCTGGGGGCATGCCTCGCTTCCTTAGGGAAGAAGGTGCTGCTAGTTGATATTGACCCGCAAGGCAATACAACCAGCGGCGTCGGCATTAATAAGGCTGATGTGGAAAATAGTATTTACGACGTCTTGATCAATGAAGTGGATCCTCATGATGCGGTCATGCCAACTGCGATTCCCAATTTAAGCATCATTCCAGCTACGATTCAATTGGCTGGAGCGGAAATCGAGCTGGTCCCGACGATCTCTCGCGAAGTTAGGCTTAAAAAGTCGCTCTCGCAGCTGCGCCAGGAATACGATTATATTTTAATTGATTGCCCGCCATCACTTGGTATTCTTACTATTAACTCTTTGACGGCGGCTGATTCTGTCATTATTCCTATTCAGTGTGAATACTACGCGTTGGAAGGGCTAAGCCAGCTACTCAACACAGTTCGGCTCGTCCAAAAACATCTCAATACCTCACTAAAAATTGAAGGCGTATTGCTGACGATGTTCGATGCTCGTACAAATCTGGGTATACAAGTTATAGAGGAAGTTAAAAAGTACTTTCAACAAAAGGTGTACCAAACAATCATCCCAAGGAATGTGCGTCTGAGTGAGGCGCCGTCTCATGGACAGGCTATCATTACTTACGATCCTCGTTCCAAAGGCGCCGAGGTTTATCTTGAACTGGCGAAGGAAGTGATTCAATATGAGCAAGCGGCTAGGTAGAGGACTAGATGCGCTCATTCCGTCTCTTTCGATCCAAGAAGGTGACAAGGTGGTCGAGATTGACCTGAAGCAGCTACGCCCGAATCCGTATCAGCCAAGGATAACCTTTCATGATGAATCCATTCATGAACTGGCGGAATCGATCAAGCAACATGGCGTAATTCAACCGATTCTAGTTCGATCCGTGCTTAAGGGTTACGAAATCATTGCTGGTGAGCGTCGTTTCCGTGCCTCTCAGCTTTGTGGGCTGAAAAGCATACCGGCTGTTATTCGTAGCTTTACGGATCAGCAGGCGATGGAAATTGCTCTCATCGAGAATCTTCAGCGTGAGGATTTGAACGCGATTGATCTGGCGGCTGCTTATCATGCCATCATGGACAAGTTCAATTTAACGCAAGAGGAGCTTTCACTTAAGGTCGGTAAATCCCGTTCTCATATCGCCAACTTCCTCCGTCTGTTGAGCTTGCCGCCTGAGATCAAGGAAAATGTTTCACGTGGAACATTATCGATGGGACATGCGCGTGCTTTGGCAGGACTCAAAGAAGATAAGCTGCGCAAGGAGCTGGCTAAGCAGGCTATATCGAGCGAGTGGAGTGTGCGCGAGCTTGAGCAGGCGATCCAAACGCTGGATAAGAAACCGTTGGAGCCTGCTGCGGCTAAAAACAAGCTGCAGAAGCGCGACCCTTATTTGGAAGAGTTGGAAGAAAACCTGAGAGAGAGATTCAAAACCTCGGTCAAAATCAAAGCGTCTCGCGAGCGTGGGAAAATTGAGCTGGCCTATTACAATAAGCAGGATCTGGAACGGATTTTGGACCTTTTGAAGTCCTGAACCCGGGAAGGAAACGTCTGAAGTGAGCTGTGGCGAATCAACTTTTTTCAGAGTAGGGGGATGAGTTGGAACTGTACTTACAGCAACAATTCTTCTTGCATACCATGTATATGGAATAGCTGATTCAGGCTTTGAAGCTTTAGATGAAAGCAGCTCGTTAAAGTAGCATACCTCGGTTGTAATCTGCTACGACAGGGATTAAACTTAGGTATGCTATTGCTTTGTAATGGGAAAATCGACAGAGCACAATGAAGGTTACGTTTATGCTCGTCAGGAAAGGTGAGTGGGCGTCATAGCCGTTGATCAGCCGTTAATTTACCTCGATCATGCTGCGACATCTTGGCCCAAACCTGAGGCCGTCGTGAATGCGGTTACGGAGACACTTATGCAAGGTGCGGCTAACCCAGGAAGAGGGAGCCATCGGATGGCGGTTCAGTCAGGACGGGTGATGTTCGAAGCAAGGAAAAACCTGGCCAAACTGCTGCGAATATCGAATCCCAACGACATTGCGCTGACCGCGAATACAACGGTTGGGCTGAATATGGCCATCAAGGGCATATTGAAGTCCGGCGACCATGTTGTAGCAACTGCCGTGGAGCATAATTCCGTCCGCAGGCCTCTGGAATATTTAAAAGAGAGTCTTGGAATCAGTGTTACCTATGTAGAGACGGATGCCAATGGTGAGCTTGAGGCGACCCGGATTCGCGAGGCGCTCCAGCCCAACACAGCGCTAGTCGTAGCGACGCACAGTTCTAATCTATTGGGCTCGATTCTGCCTATAGCCGAGATTGGTGAGATCACTCGCCGACAAGGAATTCCTTTCCTCGTTGATGCTGCTCAGTCTGCTGGCATTCTGGACATTGATGTTGAGGCGATGGGAATTGACCTACTGGCCTTCCCTGGTCATAAAGCGTTGCTTGGCCCTCAAGGCACAGGAGGGCTGTACATTCATCCGAGATTAGACCCCGTTCCCTTACTGCATGGAGGGACCGGCAGCCAGTCGGAGTCGGCGACTCAGCCGACCGTAAGGCCGGATCGTTATGAAGCCGGAACGCCAAATACGCCCGGCATGGCCGGGCTAGCAGCAGGTGTGAAGCATGTGCTGAAAATAACTCCGGCAGTCATACACGCCTGGGAGACTGATCTGATAAACCGCATGCGGGATGGGCTTTCGACCGTGGCGGGAATCAGGCTGCTTGGGCCGGCTGAGGGGCGCCCAAGGACAGGGATATGCGCCTTCACGATGGAGGGCGTTGAGGCATCGGAGCTTTCTTTTATACTGGATCAGCATTATGGTATTGCCGTAAGATCGGGCTATCATTGTACCCCGCTGGCACATTGGAGCGCCGGGACAGCCGATTCAGGCGCAGTAAGAGCAAGTGTCGGTTTCTCTACAACGGACGAGGAAGCGGAAGCACTTGTGCTTGCTTTACGCGAGATTCGGACCCATTATCCCCTCTAGGGAGAAGATTAGGAGCGTTACGGGATAGATGAATGAATGGTATGAGGCATGGGTGGAAGCACCTTACTATGGCGTAGCTATTGTCGTGATGGTATTGGTGCTGTTGCTTCTCGTAATCTGGATTGCTGCTCTAGGCCGCAGGCTGACGAAACTGAGAAGGCAATATGTTCAGGTGATGGGACAGACTGGTGTAACCAGCCTGGAAGATGTTATTGTGGATCTGCGCCTCTCGCTTGATGAGCAGGGAGCTAGATTAGAGCATTACGATCGGCAGTTTGCGGAATTCGGACAGCTATTGAGGGAAACAAAAGGCAGAGTGGGCGTGCTGCGCTACAATGCTTTCTCCAACCAGGGCAGCGATATGAGCTTCTCGGTCGCAATCATCAATGAAGAAAAAACGGGCGTCGTTCTAACCGGCCTACATGGTCGTGATGAGACTTACATGTATGCCAAGCCATTGCAGATGGGAAACTCGTCCTATCCGCTTACAGCGGAAGAGGAGCAGGCGATTACTCTTGCGTCGCAGCGTGAACCGGGTAAGAGCGACAATCGCGAATAGCCTGGGCAAGTGTATCTGACATTAACTCAGCCATACGCATAACCAAATTAAGTCGGGTGTTTTGGAGCACAAAATATTCCATGAATCCACCGACGTTCACAATGCCCGTCATATGGATGTCGCCAACTGGTGGGAGCTCCTTGTTCACGCCGGCACCCGGACGCACTGGGCCAGGACCGAGCTGGATACAGCCAACGCTGCTCAACTGGCCAAGACAGGCATCGATGCCGATGATGAAGGGCTTGGAGATGCTGCGGTTGATATCCTGCAAGGTACTTTCCAGATTCATCGCATGCACAGGTTCATCCAGTGTGCCGTACAGCTCGAACAGTGAGCCGCGCTGCTTGTCCAGATGGGAGCCGATAATCGGCCCGAGGGCGTCACCGGTAGAACGGTCGGTGCCGATGCAGACGACGGCAATCCGGCGATCTGCTGGTACGGGATGAAGATGAAGCTGCAGGCGGCTGGTAAGCTGACGGGCAGCATCGGGATCCGTATGAGGCACTTTGAGCGGGATTTCCCGGATTGCAGCAGGACGTTTCATAGATTCCCCTCCGCTAATATGAACTGTTACTAGTATATGGTAGAGGCAAGGAATTTATACTTGTCCGTTCACTATGAAAAGGAGCATGGCTGATGTTGATCGCCTTTGATTCCACGCAGCAAGCACTTCGGACCGAAATGCTGCTTGAGTACGCTGAAATTGAGATTGATATCCGTCCAACACCGAAGACGATTACGGCCGGCTGTGCCTTGTCAATTGATTTCCCGGATGAGGAACTGGAGCGTGTCAGAGACATTCTGATTGAGCAGTCCGTCGAGATCCGTGGCATATTCCGCGAAACTGTGGAAGGGTATGAAGCGGTTTAGAAGCCAGCTTATTGGGCTTGAAGCAGCAGATTATTTGCATGAGAAGTAAAACAGCCTACTGCTTGCATAGCGGTGAGGCTTCTTTTATTATCAAGCAATACGCATTTCTCGTCCTTATGGGCGAGCGCGTAGGCGAAGGAAGTACGAGAAGGTTACCGAAAGGGTAAACGTTCTAGTAAGACAAGCAATACGCATTTCGGCGGGCGCGTAGGCGAAGGAAGTACGAGAAGGTTACCAAGAGGGTACACGTTCTAGTAAGACAAGCAATATGCATATTCCCATCCCACTGGGGCGGGTAAGTTATAGTCGTAGAGAAGGGAGAGCGATAAAATGAATCCATTCGTTCTGCTGGCATCAGCCAATACGAACGCCGGACCGGAAAATAGCGGAGCCAACAATACGGGGGCAGGAACGGCAAATAACGCAGCGGGACCGGAAAATACAGAGCCGATGAACTTAAATGATATTCCAGGCGATGTAGCGGCCAAAACGAATCAATTTTGGACTGCGATGCAGGAAAAGTTCGATAGCCAATTTTGGATTAATGCTCTTATCGTATGTATAAAAATCGCCCTTGTCCTGTTAATTGGACGATTGATCATTTTTATTGTGAACAAATCGATCGACAAGGTGCTGGAG
Organism: Paenibacillaceae bacterium GAS479; assembly: GCA_900105225.1. Lineage (NCBI taxonomy): Bacteria > Bacillati > Bacillota > Bacilli > Caryophanales > Paenibacillaceae > Paenibacillaceae bacterium GAS479. Next base: position 2,521,655 of record LT629764.1, read on the forward strand.
CGGGAATCTAAGGTACAGCAACGCACGAGACGTGTCGTGACAATGGGGCGGCTACTCAAAAACGTCGCTTCCTATGTTGTATACTTCATCACTGCGATGCTCGTACTGCCGATGCTTAACATAAATATCGGCCCGTTGCTTGCCGGCGCAGGCGTACTCGGCTTAGCTATCGGCTTTGGTGCGCAAAGTCTCGTGAAGGACGTCATCAGCGGCTTTTTCATCGTACTGGAGGATCAGTTCGCAGTTGGTGATGTCATTCAGACGGGGACGTTTAAAGGAACGGTGGAGCTGATCGGCCTGCGGACGACACGTCTGAAAACATGGACGGGAGAGGTGCATATCATTCCTAATGGTTTGATTGCACAGGTAACGAATTTCTCGCTCAACCATTCGCTGGCTGTCGTGGATGTCGACTTGCCTAACAATTATAAGCCGGATGAGGCGGCAGACAGCATTCGTGAAATGCTGGAGAAGCTCGAAAATCCGAATCTTGTGAAGGTGCCCGATCTGCTGGGCGTTGCTTCGTTAACAACGGCGGATTACAAGCTGCGCATCGTTGCGGAGTGTCTCCCGAATACGGAAGCGGTAGTGTCGCGTCAGATTAACATGGAGCTGCAGCGACTGTTACGAGGACGGGACGAGCCACAAGAAGAACTGGCCTAGAAGCGGTAGGACAGTGTAAGATGGAAACAACTGGACCGCCTGCTTGCAGCCACGGTTATTGCCGACTGTGCACGGTGTAGCGGTCGAAGGAGAGGTGAGGGGTATGGAGCGTAAGCAGTTTGAGCTGAACGATGTGGTTCAGATGAAGAAGCCCCATCCCTGTGGGACTAATGAGATGGAGATTATCCGCATGGGCATGGATATCCGTATCAAATGTACCGGTTGTAAGCACAGCGTGCTTATTCCCCGGGCAAAATTCGAGAAAAACATGAAAAAAGTGCTCCGACAAGCGGTGGATAAAAGCGAAGCTTGAGGGCGCTTTAAAAACTTATTGCGCTAATGCCCAAGATATGTTATGATCTACCTTGCTGCGGAAAGGTACCCAAGTGGCCCAAGGGGGCTGACTCGAAATCAGCTAGGCGTCTCACGGCGTGCGTGGGTTCGAATCCCACCCTTTCCGCCATTCTTCAGCAAATCAGAACCTCCTACATCATGTAGGAGGTTTTTTTTCGTGAATTATCCAGGATAGACGCCAATGCTGAGCTCTGGCAGCCACTCCGGGACGCTGGGAGTCTCGGCCCAGGAGACCTAACTTTGCGAAACAAGATCTTTGACGAAGCCACGCTTTGCGCCCCTGTACCCGATGTTCTCATAAAATTGATGGGCTTCAATTCGGTCATTGCTTGATGCAAGTAGGACGTAACTGCATCCATGCTCGCTTCCGTACTGCTCGAGCCTTTGCATAAGCAGCCTTCCAACGCCTTTGCCGCGGGTTTTTCCGGACACAACGACATTTTCAACGAGAAGAAAAGGGGTACAGTTTCCAACCAGATCACGGCATACGATCCCCATAGCAGTACCCACAAGCTGCTGCTCCCAGTCCGCGACAGCGACATAATAATGAGACTCGGACGAAATAAGCTCTAGCTGCCTCCGCATTTCCTGCGTATCGGATTCATACCCCATCAGCTCCGCGAAAAGTCCAGATAATGCCTTAACGTCTCGGGATTCCGCTTGTCTAATTTGCACGCTCAAACCAATCAGCTCCTCCTTCATGAAATAGGCAGCTAAGCCCTATAGATAGAGGATACAGAGGAGGAGCGGGAAAAGGCAACATTGCCTGGATTCGGCTGAAGAGCATGCAACCAACGCGAGTTGAACGCTCTACATTAAACTATGCTAGGTGAAACGAACGAACAATTCACATCGAGCCATCGATCAACGAGCAATGCACATCGAGTCATCGAACAACACACATCGAACAACATCAAAAACAACGAACAAGCGCCCAGCCTTTCGGCTGGGCGCTGCTGACGGCGCTTAATGGGTTGCAAGATCAAACAAGCTGCACTTCCTCATTGAATACGTGCGGAATACCGCCCGGCTGCCAAATGTCCGAGGACTTTTGCGCCTACCGCGGCGAAGGCCCTAAACACAAGTGTCTTTGGCGCAACCCCTCGCTTCTCTGTTTTCGTGAACTGGAATCCTTTGCAGTGTCCTTGCGCTTTTTAAGGCCAACGGAACCACGCCCTCATCTTGTCACGCCGTCAAGGATAGTATGGCTGATCGTCAACATCTTATTCACTTTGTTTCGATTGTTGCCTAAGCTGCGCCTACAGTCGGGCCGTTCAGCCTTTTGGCGCTTGAGGTCTTAACCTTTCGGCATTTTGACCCAGACCCGGTTATGGTTTGAGTTCTTTGGAAAATGTTGTCCCTTTTTCAATGAAATCTTTTTGGGATGGGAAATGCCCATGTGGAAGGAATCTTCTCCAGCTTCCATATACCATCCGTCATTGGGTGCTTTGAAGCCGGCCTCAAACTTGGTACGCTCGCCCATACCGTATCTCCACCTTTAGCTCGGATTTGGCCCCGAAAGCCGACGACAGAACAGTTTTCCATACCGTAAACCTCATGGTCCCAGGGATGTTCCCAGACATTTCTGAGCTTCTTATGAAGCCAATCCGACGTCTTTCATCGTTCGGGGCCGGATGCTTATTTTTTGCCGAAGGGATCGAATTCATCAGCGGCAATAATTCGCATGGATAGCCGCAAGTTAGCCCGTTAGAAAGCGTGCTGTGCTTGCGTCAGACAAGCTGTTCTGCTATAGTAGATTGGTATGCGAGTTAATCCTCGCTCCTTGCTCTTACGTCCATTTGGATGAGAGGGCCGCTTAGTCCAAGAGGAGGTGAATCATAGTGCGCAAATACGAATTGATGTATATCATTCGTCCGGAGACGGAGCAAGAAGCAGTTCAAGCTCTCGTCGAAAAATTCAATGGCATCATCGCGAATGGCGGAGAAGTATCCAAGTCCGACGTTCTCGGTAAACGCCGTCTTGCGTATGAGATCAACAAGATCCGTGACGGGATCTACGTTCTTGTCCACTTTACGGGTACAACCGAAGTGGTTAACGAACTGGATCGCGTTATCAAGATCACGGATGATGTTATCCGTTTCCTGATCGTCAAAGACGCGGCGTAAGCCAAGATTTAGCTGACTTGGGAGGTTGGTACGATGTTGAACCGTGTCATTCTGATCGGCAGACTGACCAAAGATCCGGAGCTTCGCTATACCCCTGCAGGAGTTGCGGTAACGCAATTCACGCTGGCGGTGGACCGGCCCTTTAATAGCCAGTCCGGCGAACGCGAAGCCGACTTTATTCCAATTGTCACCTGGAGGCAGCTGGCTGAAACCTGTGCCAACTATCTGCGCAAAGGCCGTCTGACGGCGGTCGAAGGCCGGATGCAAGTACGGAACTACGAAAACAATGAAGGCAAGCGTGTCTACGTGACCGAAATAATTGCCGACAACGTTCGGTTCCTGGAATCCGGTAACCGCGAAGGCGGTTCGCGTGAAGAGGGCTCTTATAGTGGAGGCAGCAGCAACAACGGTGGCGGCGGTAATTATGGCGGCAACAATAGCGGCGGCGGTCAATCAGGCGGCGGAAGCCAAGGCGGAGGTTCCTACGGGGGCAATCGCGGTGGCGGAGGTTCTTCCAACAGCCGAGATCCATTCTCGGATGACGGACGTCCTATCGACATCTCCGAAGATGATTTGCCATTTTAAAGGAAAGGACGGATAGACCATGGGTTTCAAACAAAGAGAAGACAACGGCGAGCGTCCAGAACGCAAGTTCCGCAAAGGCGGCCGTAACAAGCGCCGTAAAGTCTGCTACTTCACCGTGAACAAAATCAAGAGCATTGATTATAAAGACACGGACCTGCTCCGCAAGTTCATCAGCGAGCGCGGCAAAATTTTGCCACGTCGTGTGACGGGCACAAGTGCGAAATACCAGCGCGCCCTGACGATTGCGATCAAACGCTCTCGCCAAGTGGCTCTGCTGCCTTATACGACGGACAACTAAGCCGTCCCAGAAAGCAGCTCTTCCTTACGGAGGGGCTGTTTTTTTGTGCGGGAATGGGAATCATCCAGGGATGAGTACGGCCGCAAGACGAAAAAACCGGCTACCCACTCGGGGCAACCGGTCAAAGCCATTGCAATTGTTAAGTTGTAGACTCTTCGTTCACTCCGGCTTGTACTTGCGTCTGAGCCTGAGCTTGCGCTTCAGCCGAAGAAATTTCGTCATCTGTATGAATAATGAGCTCCACTTTGCGAATGCGGTTTTTGGTCGTTTCGCGGATGATGAAGGTCAGGTTATCATGTTCATAGCGAACGCCTGGTTTAGGAGCCTGCAGGCGGGTGTAGAGCCAGCCACCGACCGTGTCGGTATCTTCGTTATCAAAATCATGCTGGGTCAGAACGCCGAGCTCGTCGAGTGAAACCTTGCCGTCCAGCAGATAACAGTTCTCTTCAAGCTTCTCGACATCGCGCCGCTCGTCTTCATCGAATTCGTCGCGGATCTCGCCGACGATCTCTTCAAGAATGTCCTCGATTGTAATCAAACCGGAAGTTCCGCCGTATTCATCTACAAGCATGGCAATGTGTACACGTTCTTGCTGCATGCGCTTGAGAAGCTGCTTGACGGGAATGCTCTCAGGTACAGATACAACCGGATGAATCAGATCACGGAAATTGAATTCTGGATCTTCATGGTACGTCAGGAAAAGCTGCTTCGTATTAATCATGCCCACGATATTGTCTTTACTCTCGGAGGCAACGGGGAAGCGGGTATATTGCTCTTTTTGGATGACGGCGAAATTCTCTTCACGGGAATGGTTCGTATATAGACAAACCATGTCGGTACGTGGAACCATGATCTCGCGAGCGACCATTTCATCAAAAGCAAAGATTCGGCTAACATAGCCATACTCGGTATTGTTGATCTTACCGCTCTGAAGACTCTCGCTCAGAATGATCTGAATTTCTTCTTCTGAGTGGGCATCTTCATGCTCGCTGACAGCATGCAGGCCGAACAGGCGGACCAAAGCGTTAGCGGAACCGTTGAGCAACCAGATGAATGGATAAAGAATGCGGTGAAACCAGATGATCGGCCTTGCAACCATAAAGCTGATAAATTCGGCTTTTTGGATCGCCCAGGTTTTAGGTGCGAGCTCACCAACTACAACATGCAAATAAGTCACGAACAGAAAGGCAATGAGAAAGGACAGGATACCGGCCAGATTGTCGTTAAGCTGAAATTGGTTAAATAGCGGATGCAGGATTTCTTCTACCGTTGGCTCGCCTAGCCAGCCGAGGCCGAGCGCGGTAATCGTTATCCCAAGCTGACAGGCAGACAGGTATCCGTCCAGATTGCTCGTCACTTTCTGCACGGCCAAAGCGCCTTTGCGCCCCTCTACGACCAGCTGGTTGACACGGCTGGGGCGAATCCGGATAATAGCGAATTCCGTCGCCACGAAGAAGGCAGTGAAGCAAATCAGCAATGCAACCAAACCCAAATTCAACCCTATACTACTACCGTCCATTCTAAATCATCGACATCCTTTATCTAACTAGAATAAGTTCTTATGAACCAGTATAACGAACCTATTGCTCGTACAGCAACTGTTTGAAAGCTCGTTAAGGACGGTATAAGGCATTGTAAGCCTCACAGAGGGGTCCAATCGGACTTTTTCTCCTTGAAGCCCTTCTTTACACGCGCAGAAGGCGGACTTATGATAGGTTCATATGAACTCCACACTTATTTCGAAAGGAGGAAGCGGTAGTGGAATCCTTTATGCTGACTCGGTTCCAGATGGCAGACTTGCTTCTGTCGCTAAATGGTGGCGGCTCACGAAGCCCGATCCAGATCGTCCAGGAAGCCTGGAAAAAAGAGCATCGTGACCAAGTTGCTTCAGGGAAGGCGCTGCCGGCTTTCCTCTCTACGGAGTGGCCGTCGGTGCTGGAGAAGCTGATTAAAGGGCAAGGCATCAAGGGCGTATCACTGCAAGAAGCAGCAGCATTGGGAGGCCGGGTCGAATATTCTTCTCTTTCGATAACGGCGATGCAAAATTGGGTCAAAAGAGACTTCAAGCCCTTTTTTGAATCGCCCAAGGCCGGCAAAAAATATTCCCTTGAGCAGGCGGCGCTTCTTTTCATCGTGGATGATCTGAAGGCTAGTCTCGATTTTGAATCGATCCGCAAGCTGTTCGAGCGATTGTTCCGCGCTTCGGCAGACGGCTCCTGCAACCCGCTGCTTGGGCCGATCGAGTTTTATCGGGCCTATTCTTCCCTGTTTGAGGAGATGGATGCAGACGGAGATCAAATTCTGGATTCAGGTCCCGGAATAGTGGAGGACAGCGGCAACGGGACGCTGGAGCTGCGCGTTCGCGAAGCTGCTGGCCGTTATGTCAGCCGGCTAAATGGGCTTGAGGAGCTGGATAAAGAAATGCTCGGTAATATGCTGCTAATTGCGGTTTTTTCCGTACAGGCAGCTTACTTTCATGCGCTTACGCGCCGCTATTGCAATGCAACTTTATTTCTGAACTAAATGATTTTAAGAGTTTTGTAACTATTCTTTAAGGATACTCGTCTACACTTAGGCTAAACTAAATGAAGCTTATATGCTCAAATAGAAAGGAACTTTATCATATGAAGCCAAAAAAATCACGTGCCCGCCGGATTTGGACGTGGACTGCTTCTATTATGGCGGTACTGCTCATTCTCGGTGCAGCCGGGTATTATAACCGGACGACTTTGGCCCTTTGGGGATTCGACATGTTCCTGGCCAGTGACGTGAAGAAAAAACTCGAATCATCTTATAAACCGATTGACAGCAAGCCACCTACAGAAAAGGTAAATTACACAAAAGCCAATCCCTACTCCGTGTTGTTGCTTGGAGTAGATGCCCGCGATGCGGAGCAAGGTCGTTCCGACACGATGATGTATACCGTAGTTCGTCCCACTGATGGCTCAATTTTAATGGTGTCGATTCCGCGCGATACGTATACGGAAATTGTCGGAAGGGGTAAGGAAGATAAAATTACCCATGCCTATGCATTCGGTGGAGCCAAAATGGCGGTAGACACAGTGGAGAATCTGCTCGGCAACGAGGTGGATTACTATGCAGCCGTCAACTTTAACGGTTTTAAGGCGCTGATCGACGCGATGGGCGGTATTTCCCTGCCAGTTGAGAAGGATCTGGTCAATGATGATCCGGGTCATGAGAAATTTGTCGTTAAAGCCGGACAAGATAAATATATGGGAAGGGATGCTCTGAACTTTGTCCGTTACCGTGAGGATGCCGGTGGTGATCTCAGCCGCACGGAGCGTCAACAAACCTTTGTAGAAGCTATTATGGATGAAGCTTCAGGCATGTCTTCTTGGCCGCGTATTCCGGAGTATGTCGGTATCATGGGAGAGAACTTCGCGACGGACATTCCTCCAAGCGACATGATTGAGATGGCCAAGGCGATGCTTCAAGGCAATAATCGGGCGATCTACACGCATACCCTCCAAGGTGAGGGCGGCAGACATAGCGACACAGGGGCCTGGTATTATTTTGCAGATAAAGAGGATGTCGAAAAGAGCAAACAGCTCATTATTGACTGGATGAATCCAGATAAAACAATGGCGGATCTGACCGGCACCGGGGGGGCGACCCAAAAGGATACGCTGGATGCCGCAGAAGACGTAAAGAGCTTGAACCAGGTGGTAACCACTTCATCTGTGGGCTCGGATAAATAGCGCCTTCGGTAATAGAATGGGAGTGTCTTTCAAGATGAATATTGCTTTTTTCCTCCTTCCTAAAGCAGAAGTGATTACGTTGACCCTGGAGGCTACGCTGCGTCAAACGCTAGAGAAGATGGAGCATCATCGTTACACAGCGGTGCCGATATTAGATCAACACGGCGCCTATGCAGCGACCGTGACAGAAGGCGATTTGCTCTGGTTCATGAAAAACGCGAACTTAAACTTTGATCAGACAAATCGGGTTAGACTTGCGGAGGTCCCAATGCGGGTAAATCTAAAGCCAGTTCGCATTGACGCCAACATGGAGGATCTGATTTCACTGGCTAAGGTGCAAAACTTCGTGCCCGTTGTGGATGACATGAATCGCTTCATCGGTATTGTGCGTCGTAGCGATATTATCGATTATTGCGCGGAAGGCCTGTTCCGCGGTGAAGAAGAATCGGCCGTCGGCCGGGACTAATCTGCTGATAATGCTTCAAAGCCCTAGTGAACCGCTCCTGCGGGGAACAGGGCTTTTTTGTTTTTTATCTATTGCTGACGTATATAGTCGCATTATGGAAGTGTTGGGTGGTGTCTGGAGGCAGGCTGACGGGCCGGTGCGAATCCGCTTGTAGGCCAGCGATTTGTGGTATAATGGGTGGTAAAGCTTCTTGCGAGCCTGCCTCAAGACAGGCTTAGACGAACGATGAAGATATGAGGTGAACGGGCTTGAAAACCGGTGGTAAATCCATCCTGTGGAGCGTTGCCGCTCTCTTGCTGCTGCTCTCGATAGGAGTGCCGCTGCTCAATGTGCTTACAGTCACCTTGTTGATGGTGCCTTACGTGGTGTTATACACTACTTTGCCCAAGGGCATGTTTTTCGCCCACTTGATTCCAGTATGGATCATTGCATTTTTTATGGTCGGCCCGGCTCCATTAATTGTTGGACTCTTTTTCCTCGTACCCGCTATAGTCATGGGTCATTATTATCGAACCGATAAGCCGGTACGTTCCAGGATGACTGCTGTACTGGTCAGCATCGTCGCCATCGTACTGCTTGAATTGCTCGTTTTTGATGCCGTGCTGGATCTGTCTGTCATTGGCGCGCTGCAGGATCAAATCCGATCTGTAGCCAACACGGTCGCAAGCGAGCCTGCCGTAAGTAGTTTGTGGACACCGGAAATGATCGATCAATTAGTAGAGTCCACGGTACAAGTCATCCCTCAGGCGTTGCTGCTGTCTGCTTTCATGCTTACGGCGGTTGCCCAATATATATCTAGGAGGGCATTGTCTTCCTACGGCATCAATGTGAAGGGACTTCCGCCTGCGCATGAATGGCGGGTTCCGCGTTTGCTTGTCACGTATTATCTGATTGCTTTACTGCTGCAACTGATCGTTCCTGCAGGGGATGACTCGTTTATGACGACAGCGCTGGTCAATCTGGTTCCACTGCTGCGGTTCGTGTTCACGGTGCAGGCTATAGGCTTTTTCTTCTTCCTGGCGCATGAGAAGCGATGGCCGAAGGGTGTGCCGATTTTTATTGGCTTCCTGCTGCTCCTGTTCCCGCCTCTTAGCTTGATCGGGGTACTGGATGCGGCGTTCCCGATTCGCAAATCGTTCCAGAAACCTTGAACAGGGGCGTGAATTATGCCTAAAATGCTTCTCAAGCGCTGGCACGGGCTGCATGTCGTAAGTTGGCTGATCTCTATGGTGTTGCTTACGGCGGCCTTGCTAACATATAACTTGCTGCTCGGAATCATCGCCTTTGTCTTGACTGTCGGCTGTGGCGTCTACACGTATTTGGCGGAGCGGGCCTTTCGGCGTGATCTCAAGAAATACCTTGGAACCCTCTCCTACCGGATCAAAAAAGTCGGCAGTGAGGTCATTCAAGAGCTGCCTCTCGGCATTATTTTATTCAATGATGATCGCGTAGTGGAATGGCATAACCCGTTTGTGTCGGAGATGATGGAGGAGGAATCCGTCATCGGCGTACCGCTGCTGGAGCTGTTCCCTGCGCTGGCGCAAACGAAAGATCGTCCAGGCAAGCTAGAGATTGCTATTGGAGCCGATATATACGAGCTGCTTTACAAGCCAGCTGAGAAGCTACTGTACGTGCGCGATATTACCGATATGTGGCAGCTTTCCAAGCGATATGAAGAAGAAAAGTCGGCGCTTGGCATCGTTTTCATCGACAATCTTGACGAGGTCACACAGTCGATGGATGATCAGCAGCGCACAATGTTACTGTCTCGCGTAACGGCTGAGATTACAGAATGGTCACAGCGCGAAAATCTGTATCTGAAACGGCTTAATTCCGACCGCTTCCTGCTCATTACGGATCAGCGGACGCTACGCCAGCTGGAACTTTCCAAATTCATCATCCTGGACGAGGTACGGGAGATGACAGGAGATATGAAGATTCCGATGACGCTGAGCATCGGCTTCGCCGCAGGAGCGGGAAGCATTCAGGAGCTCGGCCAATGGGCGCAGGTCAGTCTGGATATGGCGCTCGGTCGCGGTGGCGACCAAGCCGCCGTTAAAGTTGGCGAGCGAACTAGCTTTTACGGCGGTAAGTCTAACGCGGTTGAGAAGCGCACACGTGTGCGAGCTCGGGTTGTGGCGCATGCGCTGCGGGATATGATTCGCGAGAGTGAGAAGGTTGTCATTGTCGGCCACAAAATGCCGGATATGGATGCTATCGGAGCGGCGGTCGGCGTGGCTAAGATGGCTCAGCATTTGGGCAAAGAAGCATTCATCGTACTTGAGGGAGTCAATCCGGCTATCCAAAAGATGATGGAGATGATCCGAGAGGATGAGCGGTTATACCGCCGCTTCATTTCGCCGGAGCAGAGTGTCGCCCTCGTTGATGGACGTACGCTCGTGGTTGTTGTTGATACGCATAAGGCATCGATGCTTAAGGAGCCGCGCATTCTGGGTCAGACGAACCGGATCGTTGTCATTGATCATCATCGGCGTGGAGAGGAATTTATTCCGAACTCGGTTCTTGTTTATATGGAGCCATATGCATCATCGGCTTGCGAGTTGGTGACGGAGCTGCTCCAATATATCCACGACCGGCTTGTGCTTGATATTCGGGAAGCGACCGTGCTTCTTGCGGGCATCACCGTTGATACGAAGAGCTTTGCGATGCGCACTGGCGCACGGACATTCGAGGCGGCATCATTCCTGAGACGCAACGGAGCGGATACTTCGATCGTGCAACGAATGCTCAAAGAAGATCTCGAGGAATACCTTAAAAAAGCGGATATCATCAAACACGCTGAGGTTTTATATGGTCATATTGCGTTAGCGGTGACGGAGCCCGGCAAGCGCTATTCACAGCTGTTGATCGCGCAGTCTGCCGATACACTGCTTAATATGACGAGCATTTATGCTTCCTTTGTTATCGGGGAGCGTCAAGACGGCGTCGTCAACATAAGCGCTCGTTCGCTCGGCCAGATGAACGTACAGATCGTAATGGAGCGGATGGGCGGAGGCGGACATCTTACCAATGCTGCCTGCCAGCAAGAGGGCACCGTTCCGGAAGTAGAAGCTAAGCTGAAGCTTGTGTTGCAGCAAATTCATGAGGAAGAGGGGTTATTTGAATGAAAGTCATTTTTCTGCAAGATGTAAAGGGTCAAGGCAAGCGTGGAGAGATCAAGGAAGTGTCGGAGGGCTATGTGCGTAACTTCCTGTTGCCGAAGGGTCTGGTAAAGGCTGCTGAGGCAGGCAATATTAAGACGCTTGAGATGCAGAAAGCATCCGAGGACAAACGCAAAGCTCAAGAGAAGGCTGATGCCCAAGCATTGGCTGCTAAGCTGGAAGAGCTTACGATTGTGGTTCGTACCAAGGCTGGTGAGGGTGGCCGTCTGTTCGGAGCTATTACGACGAAGCAGATTGCTGAGGCACTGGAGAAACAAGAGGGCATCAAGCTCGACAAGCGCAAGATTGAGATGCAGGAGCCGATTCGCGCGCTCGGCTTCACGAATCTGGAAGTAAAGCTGCATCCGCAGGTTAAGGGCAAGCTGAAGGTGCAGGCGGCAGAAGAATGAGAACGGAGGCTCAAGAGGGATGAACCAAGACGGCTTGATGTTTGACCGGGTCCCCCCTCAGAACCTGGAAGCCGAGCAGGCAGTGCTGGGTGCTGTACTGTTGCAGGCAGAAACGTTGATTACGGCGATGGAGAAAATCCGTGCCGAGGACTTCTATCTCACTTCTCATCAGCTTATCTTCGAAGCGATGATCGAGCTCGGAGAAAATAATCAGCCGATTGACCTTGTGACGCTGACGGCTTACCTCAGTGACCGCGCACAATTGGAGGAGGTAGGCGGGGTAAGTTATTTGGCGAAGCTTGCCACCGTCGTGCCGACTGCGGCTAACGTTGAGTATTACGCTCAGATCGTTGAAGAAAAGTCGATGCTGCGGCGTTTGATCCGCACGGCGACGACGATCGTCTCCGACGGTTACGGCTCAGCTGACGACATTGGTCTCATGCTCAGCGAAGCGGAATCGCGCATTATGGAGATCGCCAACCGGCGCTCCAGCAGCGGGTTTGTGTCCATTCGCGATGTGCTGATGGAAGTATTCGAGCGAGTTGAGTTTTTATATACGAACAAGGGCGGATCTACGGGTATTCCGTCGGGTTTTATCGATTTGGACAAAATGACGAGCGGTTTCCAGAAAAATGACCTCATCATCGTTGCTGCGCGTCCTTCGGTCGGTAAAACGGCGTTTGCGCTCAATATTGCGCAAAACGTCGGTGTTCGCTCGCGCGAGACAGTGGCGATCTTCTCGCTCGAGATGAGTGCCGCGCAGCTCGTGCAGCGTATGGTATGCGCAGAGTCCAATGTGGACGCCGGCCGTATGCGGACAGGCTTCCTGGAAGGCGACGACTGGGAGAAGCTGACGATGGCCATTGGAGCGTTGTCGGAGGCGGAGATCTATATCGACGACACACCTGGTATTACCGTCAGCGATATTCGCGCCAAATGCCGTCGGCTCAAGAAGGAACGTAATCTCGGCATGATTCTCATCGACTATTTGCAGCTCATTCAGGGCCGCGGCAAGGCAGGGGAGAATCGTCAGCAGGAGGTTTCCGAAATTTCACGGACGCTCAAACAGATCGCTCGTGAGCTGGAAGTTCCTGTTATCGCTCTTTCGCAGCTTAGCCGGGGTGTCGAGCAGCGTCAGGACAAACGTCCGATGATGAGTGACTTGCGGGAATCGGGCTCGATCGAGCAAGATGCTGATATTGTTGCGTTCCTGTACCGGGATGACTACTACGATAAAGAGACCGAGAAGAAAAACATTATCGAGATCATTATCGCTAAGCAGCGTAACGGGCCTGTCGGCACTGTTGAGCTCGCTTTTCTCAAAAATTTTAATAAATTTGTTAGCTTAGACCGAACGCACGAGCCAGCATCATAGGGCTCGGGCGCTTCGGTCAGCGAACGCACGAGCCGGCATCATAGGGCTCGGGCGCTTCGGTCAGCGAACGCATGAGCCAATATAGAAATAACTAACCTCCGTTGAACCAGAGGTCCCTTTCGGAATGAATGAACTCGAAAGGCGGCTTTTTGGCACAGCGGAGTTTTTTACGTAGGCAGATTGGCAGGAGCGGGCTGAGAAAAGAGTGGTAAAACGTCGTTTTGTGAATATAGATCTATTAACGTGAAAGTCGATCATAATCATCTCTAAATTCCGAACAATCCATGACTCTATATATAGATTGTTCGCTTTTATATTTGACATGGCATGACAGGGCTGATAAACTGAGTTTGCTGCTTTTTTGGCCGCCCCATAACTTGCACGTGGTAACGTGACGCAGCAAAGTATGGCAGAACAGGCGGATGTAAACGATAAAGCAGTAAATTCCAAGCAAGCTAAGCGGAGGTATAATCATGTCTACGGTTGTTGTTGTCGGCACGCAGTGGGGAGACGAAGGAAAAGGCAAAATTACCGACTATCTGGCCGACGGTGCCGAAGTGGTAGCCCGTTATCAAGGCGGTAACAACGCCGGTCATACTATTCTCATCGACAACAAGAAATATAAGCTGACGATGATTCCATCCGGTATTTTTAATCATAATAAAACATGTGTCATCGGCAACGGAATGGTCATCAATCCGGCTGCCCTGCTTGATGAAATTGATTATATTCACGAGAACGGCTTCTCTACCGAGAACCTGAAAATCAGCGACCGCGCTCATGTCATTATGCCTTACCATCTCGTCCTAGACGGGCTGGAAGAGGAGCGCAAAGGCGACAATAAAATCGGTACGACCCGTAAGGGCATCGGTCCTTGTTATATGGACAAAGCTGCCCGGAACGGCATCCGTATTGCGGACCTGATGGACGCAGAGGAATTCGAAGGCAAGCTGCGCCACCTCGTGACTGAAAAGAACCAGGTGATCCAGCAAGTATACGGTGGCGAGCCGTTAAACGCTGACGACATCCTCGGTGAATATCTAGCTCACGCGGAGCGCATTCGTCCCTACGTGACGGATACATCTGTAGTCCTGAATGATGCGATCGACTCCGGTAAGCGAGTGCTGTTCGAGGGTGCTCAGGGCGTCATGCTTGATATCGACCAAGGCACGTACCCTTACGTGACATCTTCGAATCCGACTGCAGGCGGCGTATGCATCGGTTCCGGTGTTGGCCCGTCCAAGATTCAACAGGTCATCGGCGTTGCCAAAGCCTATACAACTCGTGTTGGCGACGGCCCGTTCCCGACTGAGCTGCATAATGCTATCGGCGATCAAATCCGTGAGACCGGCCATGAGTATGGTACAGTTACAGGGCGTCCGCGCCGCGTTGGCTGGTTCGATACGGTCGTTGTGCGCCATGCGCGTCGTGTCAGCGGCATTACCGGCCTGTCATTGAACTCACTTGATGTTATGAGTGGCCTTGAAACGGTGAAAATCTGCACCGGCTACAAGCTGCGCGGTGAGGTTATCGAGCACTATCCGGCTAGCTTGAAGCTGTTGTCGGAATGCGAAGCTGTTTACGAAGAGCTTCCAGGCTGGTCCGAGGATATTTCCAGCGCGAAGACGCTGGAAGACTTGCCAGAAAATACGCGCCGTTATGTGGAGCGTGTTTCCGAACTGACTGGCATTCCGATTGCGATCTTCTCCGTTGGTCGCAACCGCGAGCAGACAAACCCAGTTCTCCCGATTTACGAATAAGAGTGCAGCCATAATTGAAGCCGCAGTTCCCAATAGGGGGCTGCGGCTTCTTTTTGTCGCGCTGGGATAATAGTTCGCTGGCTGATGAGAGAAAGTGGCTTATTGTACGCGCTTCTTGGAGATTGTAGCGGATGGAACGAAGAATGGCTTCTAGCTGCCTTGTCCATACTGATAGAGAGGATAGAGGCAACGGAAGGGAGGACTTATTCATGAATTACAAGAAAACCGCCGCATGGTTTGGAAAAATGGCCGCAGCTGCCCTATTGGTCAGCTTTCTATCGATCTGGACGACCGGATATATCGTCACTAGTTATGTAGAGGTGCTTCTGAAGCAGTTCCACATCCCGCTGCAGGTGCAGCCACTGACGATGAACGGCATGTGGGGCCGTTTATGGGGGGCGGAGCAAGCTCCAGAGAGCTCGCTTCCTGCTGCTGCACCAATCGGATCTCCGGGACCGAGCGATAGCGAGGGCTCAAGCACGCAGCCGTCGGCTGATCCGAGTGGTAGTCCAGGGGAGGATAGTCAGATGGGCGGCCAAACGGATGGGCGAATGGACGTAGACGGTGGGGGCAGTGGTGTCAACGATGGGGGAAGTGGTGGTCCAACCACCAACGGCATAGATGCGGATACAGATGCAGGTGGGGTAGGCGGCCAGACGGACATTCAAGCAAACGGCGATGATGGGGGAAATGACGGGTCATCTGCCGGCGGCATAGACTCGGATGCAGGAGCAGGTGGAACGGACGGCCAGACGAACGGCCAATATAGTGGGACGCCAAGCCCGGGGACGGGTGAGGGCTCTACTGAGCCCAGCAATAGCGAGCCTGGCGGAAATGGAATTGATACCGGCGCAGATAGCAGCTTGGACAATCCATCTTACGAGGGCGGAACAGCCCCCTATTTTTCACCTGGTAAGGACTCAGAAGATACTCCGGCAGCAAGCCCAGACGGAGCTCCTTCAACAGGAGCCTCACCCTTAGATGAGCCAACTCCAGAGCCAGATTCAGAACGGGGAACATCTCTTCCAGACAAGCCTCAAAATATGTAGACAGGCAGGGGAAAGCGAGTTTAGCTATAAAAGTATTACTAGGAAACATTAAGTAATACTAATCTTTTTTGGCTTACTTAAGCGAATAGTTTTCATTGAAAATGCTGTAACAAATCTTCAACGAACCGCAACCAATAGCTAACGGGTCATCCAAGATTCAACCCAAGTTACATTCGAAGGTTCAACCTAGAATCCCAGATCCAATCCAAGATCTAACCTAGAATTGGCCCTAAATTCAACGGATAACGATACCTAATTTAAAGTCGCTCCCTGCTGCAGGGCGCGGCTTTTTTAATGCAGTTCAATCAAACTCTCAATGCGTTTGTATATATTCCATACAATTGAAATTTGTAGGTATATGTCGGATGAAGACACTTAATTCTGAAAAAAGTTTAATCCGCTAGGATAAGAGAAGCGGTTGAACGAGTAAATCGAGCTATGGTAAAGTTAGAAACGAATTCTTAGATAGGGAGGATTCGTCGTTTTTTGCCGTAAGACTCTTAAGCCTTAGCGCAAGGTTTTAAGAGATAATGTTGCGGCAGGCAACAATGCAAGGGGAATTACGCATGCGCAAGCGAAGAGCATAAAACAGAAGGAGATCACCTTTAATGAATGCTTTCAAGCCCAAACAGCACCCCTCAACAGCATCTTACTCTCAGGCTGCAGAGCCTTCATCGCGCAAGCGCTGGATCAGGACGCTCTGGATTGCCGCAGTCATCGCAGCTATTCTGTTGGGTGCCGGATATGTTGGAGCCAATCAATATATCAAGAGCAACACAAATGATTACTATAAGGTGCTACTGAACGGACAAGCCGTCGGCACCGTTCCAGATCCCTCTTTAGTGGAGGAGCTCGTCAAGAACAAAACCGCCGAGATGGAGTCGACCTACCCCAATCTCAGCATGACCCTACTTACGGGCGACATTACGTATGAAAAGGTCACCGAGTACAAGGGTGAAGCACAGCCTGAGGCAGCTTTGGCAAAGCTGGAGTCATCCTTCCAGATGAAGGCGTCAGGTACAGAGGTCAAAATCGCGGGCAAGGTAATCGGCGTTGTCAAAAATGAGGAAACGGCTCAGGCGGTTCTGAAGCAGCTTCAGAACAAATATGCCCCGCCTTCCCGCTTGAAGAGCGCTTTGCCCAAAGTCCAATTGCTGTCCACGGCCTCCAAGAATGCGGCTCCGGTTAACCGGATAAGTGGAGTTAAATTTGCAGAGGAAATTAGCATCAATGAGACCCAGATCGATCCTTCGCAGGTACTCGGACAGAACCAACTGCTGCGGCTAGTGAGCGGCGGTACGGAGAAGGATACGAAATACACCGTCCAGCCGGGAGACTGTGTCGGCTGTATTGCGAGTAAGTTCGACATTTCGCGGGAAATTATTTATAAAAATAATCCCTCTATCGAAAATGATCTGATCAAGGCCGGGGATGTACTGGACCTGACAGTGAATAAACCGGTCGTCAATGTTATTACGACGGAAAGCCAAACGGAAATGATCACGAGCGAGCCGCAGGTTGTCATTCAGAAGAAGGCAACGCTGAATGCCGGGCAGTTCAAGGTCATCCAGGAGGGCAAGCCGGGCTCAAAGCGACTTACCTATTCGGTCGTCAAGCAGAATGGCTATATGATGAGCGAAGATCTCGTCAGCATCGAAGTCATTACGAAGTCGGTACCTAAGATCATCGTGCGCGGCACAAAAGTGGTCAAGAGTGAGGGCAGCTCCGCTTCAATTGGTTCTCGCGAGGGCAGCGGTACATTCGCCATGCCGGTGTCTGGATACCGCATTACGAGCACATATGGAAGCCGTTGGGGCCGTCTTCACAAAGGTCTTGATCTTGTCGGAAGCAGCGCAATCAAAGCAGCGGACGACGGTGTAGTCGAGTTCGCCGGCAAGAAAAACGGATATGGAAATGCCATTATCGTCGACCATAACAACGGCTACAAAACGCTTTATGCCCATCTTGACAGCCTCTCCGTCAAAACCGGCCAAACGGTCGATCGTGGACAGAAAATGGGAGTTATGGGCAACACGGGTAATTCAACTGGAATCCACCTGCATTTTGAAATCTATAAAAATGGTAAGCTGCAAAACCCGCTTAAGTACTTGTAATTTTTATTTAATCCCTTTGCGCTTACTTGAATCGATATGAATCCGGATGGTCCCAAGGACTGTCCGGATTTTTTGTGCTGCTGGAATTTTCTATGCTTAGCCCTCGCGCTTCTCGAGTTCAATTGCCATACGCGTGCAATTGAGCTCGAGAAGCGCGAGGGTATTTTGTAGCTGGGAGCAAGCTTGTAGGGACGGAGGCGCGAACAAAGCAGCCATTGTGGTAACATGGAAGTATAGACTGGCCTGGAAGCTTCCCTTAAGGGGAGTAACGGTAATGAAGGGAGCGGACAGCAACGATGCAGGGAAAAATTCTCGTGGTCGACGATGAGCGGCCGATTGCAGATATCCTGAAATTCAACCTGGAGAAGGAAGGCTACGAGGTCATTTGTGCCTTCGACGGCGGGGAAGCGGTGCGCGTCGCTTTCGAGGAGCAGCCTGACCTGATTTTGCTGGATCTTATGTTACCGGTGAAGGACGGCATGGATGTATGCCGTGAGGTGCGGACCCGTTTGCAGACACCGATCATTATGCTGACAGCCAAAGACACGGAAATCGACAAGGTGCTTGGCCTAGAGCTGGGCGCGGATGACTATGTCACCAAGCCATTCGGTACGCGGGAGCTGCTTGCGCGCGTGAAGGCGCATTTGCGACGTACCCAAAAGACCCGCGAAGCGATGGCTGCGGAGGCTGGTGCGGCGCAGGGCGGATCGAATGCGGAGCCGGAAAAGCAGGGCTTGGGGTTATTTAATCTTTTTATCGATACGGATATGTATGTGGTGTATAAGGATGACCAACCGCTTGATTTGACGCATCGAGAGTATGAGCTGGTCTATTATTTGGCGCGCCACAACGGCAAAGTGATGACCCGCGAGCATTTGCTGCAGGCGGTATGGGGCTTTGAATACTTCGGCGATGTGCGCACGGTAGATGTGACGATCCGCAGGCTGCGGGAGAAGATTGAGGATGATCCAAGTCGTCCGGAGTACATCCTGACGCGGCGCGGCCTTGGTTATCTCATGCGCAATCCGAAGCTGGGAGGCATTGGTGGCTAATGAAGGGCAGGCGCTGGTTCAGCACGATCCAGGTCAAGCTGATTGCAATTTATATGCTGCTGGTTCTGATTTCCATTCAGCTGATTGCGGTCTATTTTGTCAGTACGGTCAAAAGCTCGCTCACCGACTCGTTCACGAACAGTCTCAACGATCAGGCGCGCGCTCTGGCTGTGCTCGCGGCGGACAAGTTGACCGAAGGCACGCTCGCCTCCGGTGGCGGTGCCGAAGGCGACGCTATCTCGATCTCCGATTACGTCAACAGCCTGTTCAGCCGGACTGGTGCTGAGCTGCAAGTGCTGGATACGAGTGGACGCGTACTGGCAACATCGGATGCCTATAGCGCTTTAATCGGGAAGAAAAATACCTCGCTGATGGTTAGCCAGGCGCTGCAGGGCATCCCGGACAACGAGCAGGATATTCTCGACGACGACAATGTGCGCAAAAAGATCATTACCCAGCCGATCAAATCACCGGATAACCGGGTTATTGGAGCGGTTTATATCGTTGCGCAAATGACTGAGATCAACGCGACGGTCGACCGAGTCAATCAGATTTTTGTCTCCGGTACGCTGATTGCGCTCGGTCTGACCGGTGTGCTCGGTATTATTCTGGCACATACGATTACGAGTCCCATCAAAGGGCTCACCCGTCAGGCGGAAGCAGTCGCCGAGGGCCGCTTTGATCAGCATGTACCCGTGCTCGCCGATGATGAGATAGGCCGACTCAGCGAGGCGTTCAATGAGATGACCCAGCGGCTCCGCGAGGCGTTGTCGGTCAATGAGGAAGAGAACGAGAAACTGCAGTCGGTACTCTCCAACATGAGCGACGGGGTTATAGCTGCTGATGAGCATGGTACCGTTATGGTATCCAATCGACGTGCGCTGGAATTGCTAGGCGTGGAAGAGTGCGAAGGCAGTCCGCTGACGGATGTTTTGGAGCTGCCGCAGGAACGGCTCGAAGCGTTGAGGGGCTCACGTGACTTGGCTGCGGTGCTCGTGAAGGAATCGCCGGATCACGAGGAACGCTGGGTGCTGCGCGTCACGCTCAGCCCGATTCACCGTCGTGGACATGGCATTACGGGTACGATCGCGCTGCTTCAGGACATCACGGAGCAGGAGAAGCTGGATCAGTCGCGGCGAGAGTTCGTCGCGAACGTATCCCATGAGCTGCGCACGCCGCTGACGACGATCCGCAGCTATGCAGAGGCGCTGGATGACGGCGCGCTTGGCGAGCCGGAGCTTGCCGGCCGATTCGTCGGCGTTATCCGCAATGAGACGGAGCGCATGATCCGGCTCGTCACCGATCTGCTCCATCTGTCGCGGCTCGATTCGCAGCAATCAACGCTGCGTCGTCGCGATACGGATGTTGAGGAGATGCTTGAGGAGGTTGCGGATCGCTTCTCTGTGCAGATGCGCAAGAAGGCGATCCGCGCCGTCGTGGGGGTCGACAAACGTGTTGGCAAAGCGGTACTGGACCGCGACCAGATCGATCAGGTGCTCGACAATTTGGTGTCCAATGCCATCAAGTACACGCTTGAAGGAGGCCGAATCGAGCTGTCCGCCAGATTGCAGGACAACGACGCGCTGGCGATCAGCGTCAAAGATTCCGGCATCGGTATTCCGAAACGGGATCTGAGCCGAATTTTTGATCGGTTCTATCGAGTGGACAAGGCCCGTTCGCGGGAAATGGGCGGCACGGGGCTTGGCCTCTCGATTGCCCGGGAAATGATCAAGGCGCATGGCGGCACGATCACGCTGGAGTCTGAGCCAGATGTCGGTACGACGGTGACCTTCATTTTGCCTCAACCGCAGGAGAAGGGAGAGCAGTCATGAAGGAAAGACTAAAAACGATTGCTCTTGCCTCACTTGTTGCTCTCAGCCTTGTTCAGAGTTATATGCTTGCTTACAGTACCCCGGGCGCGGCGGTTCGTACAGCGCAGAATTACGTCAACACTGAGCAAATGGGCCCGGAAAGTAAAACCGAGAATGTTTTATTTCCCGAGCAGCTCATATTGCATTTTGGCAACGGCAATCATACGGTGCTGAATCCAGGCGATTTGCCGTTTTACAACCTCATTATGAGCAAGCTCAAAGGACGCGAGTTCCGCGGTTTCCAGCGGACGACGGAATCGGTCGTGCGCTGGAGCGATATCCGTGAGCGCAATTTGGGGCTTGAGCTGCGACTAGGAGCCGGTTTGCCGGTGTCGCTGCTATCCCGCATGCTGCAACTGGAAAGCAGCGACAATACTTTCCTGAGCGATACGATTGACCGAATTTGGATTTTCCGAAGCAGCAGCGAAGAGGTACGGACGTTCTTTTTCAGCCGGGAAGGAAACGCAGTTTATGAAGCAACTCAAGCGGATTTGACCGTCCGCGATGTGGAGGATGACGTCGGCCTCGGCGAGTTCTGGACACCGTATCAGCCCGATGCCTTTGGTGTGTATGTGCCACAGCAGCCAGTAGAGGCGGCGCAAGCGCACATCGGCTACCAGTCATATTCGGCCGAGCTGATGCAGCGCAATCTGTTCTCTGATCCCGGTACAACGCGAATGATCAAGGATCGGGACGGCTCGCAGGTGTACACGGATGGCAAACGTGCGCTGCAGGTGGAGCAAAACAGCCAATGGATCAACTATACCGATCCTGCAGCACCGCTCAGCGGAACAGGTCCCTCCGGCAGCAATCCTGCTGGAAGCATGAGCAGCGCAATGCAATTCGTCAACCAGCACGGTGGCTGGGACGGACTGCATCAGTTAGCCGGGCTGAGCGGGAGCGAGGCAGGCACTGTTCCGAATTCAGGTCAGCCGTCCGGGACGGATAGTGGAGACGAGCAGCATACGTTGCTTTTCCGGCAGTATTTCCGCTTTGGCGAAAATCGTTTGCTGCCCGTCGTGCCATCGCCAGACTTCCGCTTCGGCTTCATCCGTCTATCGGTGCAGCAGGGGTCCGTGACCAATTATGAGCGTTCTCTTATTACGCTTGCATCTTCACCGACTCAAAAGTCAGCACGCTGGCTGCCCGGCGGGCAGCAGCTTGAGGCAGTGCTGGCGAGATATGAGCGACGCGCCGACATCAAGGCGCTCTATCCGGCGGTCAAGGCCTACCCTGCCGAAGCTGGACAGCTGCGCTTCGTGCCCGTCTGGGCAGTGCATCTGGAGGATGGTACGGAGGAGGCGCTTATCGGGCCGCTTGCGGAGGGATTTGATGGAGCAGGCATTACTCGTCCGAACCTTAGCGTGGGGACAGGCGAAGGTTATATCTCAAGCTCGAGCAACGGTCCATCCCCTGGCACGACGCCAGATCCCCAAGCTTCTGGGAATGCCGCTCGCTCGCCGGGACCAGACAGCTCCGGACTGAATAATCTTCGCGATAGCGGTAGGAGGTGAGGGGCAGATGGATTGGGGAAGGGCAAAAAGTGTCTTAATCCTGGCATTTCTGCTGCTTAATCTGCTGCTTGGCTATCAGCTTTGGAGTGATGTGCGTGAGCGTGTACAGCCAAGCAGCAATCCGGCTGAGCTGTCGCCGGACACGCTCGAAGCTATGAAGGCCAAGGGGATCGAGCTCGCTGGAAGCATCCCGAAGGAAACGTCAGAGCTGCATGACTTGACCTACCGCTATTTGGGTCGCGAAGCGTCTGGAGTAGCGTCGGAAGGTGCTACAGATTCGAAACAGAATGCTGGAGTGGCTGGACTGCCGGACAGCGATCCCTTTGCGGACGTCATTCCTTTGCAAACGCCGGTTGATAGCCGCGTCGTATTTCAGCGGGAGGAGCTGCTCAAAGCGCTCGGAGGCGTCATTCCAGAGTTGGACCAGTATGAGATGGATACTCCCGGCTTCGACGATCTGAAGTTCGTGTTGTACCGGATGGTGGACGGTCGACCGATGTTCAATGTGCGGATTGAGCTGTTTTACCGGGACCAGCGGATAATTGGCTATCGTCAGGAACAGATCAAGCTGCTGCCAGGGGATCAACAGCAGCGTCCACAGCCGATATTACCGGCCTCGCGAGCGATTAGACCCGAAATTATTGAGAAATACGTGCCAGAAGGCGCTTCGATCAAGGAGATCAGGCTTGGTTACAAGGAAGTACAATTATTCGATTCCGATACTCAGGTTTCGACGCCATCGTGGCGGATTTTGCTAGAAGACGGCGGCGTAATTTATCTTCAAGCTTACAGCGGCGAAGTGCTTACTGATAAGCCGCAGCCTCCGGCTGCTTCTCCGGGTACAAGCCGATGATCGACATTTGAACAGCCTGCAGGGATAGCCCTGCAGGCTGTTTTTCGTTTATTTTCGCTTTTTCTGGAAGGAAGCATAAAAGGTTCGAACTATTTTCCATATAGGTGTAGAGCCACCCGACGGACAATGGTACAATAGACCCTTGCAGGGATTATGCTATCTCGCGGATGTCTCACTAGTATATTGATATAATCATATAAAATGGCAAGCTCTTGGAACGGAATGGAAGGGAAGGCAGCAACTATGGAATTCAGATTCACCGTGTTGGCCAGCGGTTCGACCGGCAACGCCACCCTCGTACAGAGCGGGGACAAAATGGTGCTGGTAGACGCCGGCCACAGCCTCAAGAAGCTAGAGGAGCTGATGAGCCAGCAAGGCGTCAGCGGCCACGACATCGACGCGGTGCTCATTACGCATGAGCATTCTGACCATATCAAGGGACTCAACGCGCTCGCACGCAAATATGAGCTGCCCGTGTACGCCAATGAGGCGACTTGGGGAGCTCTGGAGCGGCATACTTCGCATGTGCCTGCTGAGCGCAGGGTAATTATGCGGACGGGTGATGAGGCGGATTTTGGGAGCATGAGAGTGCGCTCATACCCGATCTCCCATGACGCCGCCGAGCCAGTCGGATATACGTTCACGGATGATGGCTACAAGCTGAGTCTTGCTACGGATCTTGGCTATGTCAGTGATATGGTGCGGCGCAGCATCATCGACTCTGATGTGCTCGTGCTGGAATCCAATCATGATCCCGAGATGCTGCGCATGGGGCGGTATCCGTGGAACATTAAGCGGCGTATCTTGAGCGACATCGGGCATCTGTCCAATGAGGCGGCTGGAGAGGCGCTGTGCGAGCTGATGACGGAGCGGACGAGGCGGGTGTATCTCGCGCATCTAAGCCTCAACCATAACATGATGGAGCTAGCTCGCATCACGGTGAACAGCGTCATGGAGGACCGGGGCCATTTCTTCCGCAAGGATGAACATCCGCTGAGGGATACATACCCGCATCAGCCTACCCCATGGGATCAAATAAAGCGGAAATCGCTTTAAGCGGCTCGCTGTCGCCAGCCTCCAACTGGGCAGATTTCTCCTCCAGTTCTTCACGGGTAAGAATGCCTTTGTCAACGAGCAGCTCCAGCATGGCGCTCAGCGCCAACAAAGTGCGGTATTGCGTATCGCTGAGATCGCCGAGCTTGCCCATGACGGCAATTTGATCCCAAGTGTTAAGAGTCGCGGTTGGTGTGGTAATGAGCTTTATATCCATAGTACTCCCTTCCTTCTCAAAGGCAGTTTAGGGTCGGCATAAGGATTTATCGGTGTATTCGTGCAACTTTTGAGCCCTGGACCCCGTCAAATATGGGAGATGGGCTTGCCTATTATTATTCTAGACGAATCTTCCGAAATCATTCCAAGAAGAGAAAAAACATCCTGTAGTTGAAGTTGACGCAACCACGTATGCTTAACCATATAACAGCCGAGCACGTGCATATATCACGGGAGGAGCGGGTAACAGTGGGTTTGTTCGATGATGAGTTCTATTCGACGCGTATCTCCCGACGCACGAACAAAATAGGGCGGAAGCAGATACCGGGCTTTCCGCTGCGCAGCCGCAAGGACTGGGGAGTTGGCCGGTTGGCGGCTTTGTCAGCTGCATCCGGCGCTGCAATCGTCCTAGTGCTGACGCTTGCCTTGAGCGGCGGAGACGGCAAAGCGACCGTCTCAGAGGCGTCTGCACACGCTGCATCTGGCCTTGTCGCTCCCGGTGATGCCATTCAACAGACGGTCACCGCCTCGGCGAAGGTTCGTCCAGCGGTCGTCAGCATCGTCAATGAACAGTCGATGATACTGCCTAAGGTTGAGGGCAAGGAAGAGTTCCCGCTGCCGGAAGGCGGTGTGGAGGGCGAACTGCAACCGGCCAGCGTGGGCAGCGGAGTTATTTTCGCCAAGAAGGATGGCAAGGCGTACATCATCACGAACAATCATGTGATCGAGGGCGCCGCTGGACTGAAGGCCGTCATGATCAATGGCGAATCGCGTCCGGCGAAGCTGATCGGCGGCGATTATATTACCGATCTTGCCGTGCTGGAGATCGACGGCAAGGGGATTGACGCTGTCGCCAAGATGGGTGACTCCGCCAAGCTTCAGTCCGGAGAGATGGTCATGGCCATTGGCAATCCGCTTGGTCTCGGCGACTCTCTCTCGATGGGTATTATTAGCAAGACGAAGCAGATCATCCCGGTATCGCTCAGCCAAGACGGCAACTACGATTGGGAGCAGGAGGTCATCCAGACCGATGCTTCCATCAACCAGGGCAATAGCGGCGGTCCGCTGATCGACATGAAGGGCGAGGTCATCGGTATCAACAGCATGAAGATTTCCGATGTTGGCGTTGAGGGAGTTGGCTTTGCCATCCCGGTGAATAACGTCATGCCGATCGTTGACCAACTGATGAAGCAGGGCAAGGTGCCGCGTCCTTATCTCGGCGTGTATACGCTGGATCTGGAATCGTATTTTGCTCAGCAGGGCTTCGGAGGCGGTGTTGAGGGCGGCATCGAAGAAGGCACAGAGAAAGGCAAAGAAGCTGAAGAGCCTGACAGCGGCGGCCCTGATATACCGGCTGAGGTGACGGAGGGCGTCATCGTGCTGGAGTCGGTAGGTCCGGCTCTGGATGCAGGTTTGCAGTTCAACGACGTCATTACCAAGCTGGATGATCAGCCGATCCGCAGCACGATGGAGCTGCGTAAGTATCTGTACGGCAAGAAGCAGATCGGCGATAAGATCAAGGTTACTTTCTACCGCGGCGGCAAACAGGACAGCGTGACGTTCAAGCTGCTGGACAAGAGTGAAGAGGAAGAAGAATAACAGCGGAGGCCGCCGCTCGTGGCGGCTTCGGTATTAAGACAAAATCCAGCCCTCGTGGGGCTGGATTTTTTTGTCGAGTGACAAGCCTTATGTAGAGCCGTTATTGCATGGGCGATTTATGGTATAATAGCGGTAATTAGCGTTTATTTCAGGAACAGGAATAGGGGTAGGTCATCGAATGTATTGCGTGTGCAAGGAGCATATTGAGCTGGCATTGGACAAGTTCGTGGATGAGTATGAGGATGCGCCGGATATGGTGAATCTGAATGAGACGCATTTTGCGAATTGGGACCCGCCGGTAAAATGTGACTTGTGCGAGGAAAAAGCGGAGTTCTTGATCGTTTAACTATCATATGCATTTAAGTAGGAAACCTCGGTCCGAATTGGGACGGAGGTTTTTTGGTTTTTCCTGCGAAAGACTTACGTACGGTAGCTGTGGATTACGGATTGCGAGCTTGAATTATAGACTTTCTCCTGTGGATGAAGCGGGGATAATGGCATATTCGTGTTTGTATGGATGATATCCACATGTGAATAGATTTAAATCGGCCTTTATTAAGATGTTTATCCACATGTCCACGGAAGCATATAAATTATGAAATAGATTAAAAAAACTTTTTCCGGTATGTCGATCTAAGCGTTATTCGTTCGTCGATCTAGTAAAGGACAAAATTTCCCGGTCGGACCAGAAAAGCTTCTGCTCTGAACCGAAAAGGAGCTTACTATGTACAGCCTGATTTCTAAAGACGGAACGAAGATCGCTTATGACAAAATCGGTCAAGGACCGGCGCTTGTATTGGTCGCAGGAGCGTTCAGCTACCGGAAGTTCCCAGCAATAATCCAGCTAGCTGAGCTGCTGTCCGACCGCTTCACGGTTTATACCTATGACCGCCGGGGGCGTGGTGACAGCGGGGATGCCAAGCCCTATGCCGCTCAGCGGGAGATTGAAGATCTCCAGGCTGTCCTGGATGCGGCCGGCGGCTCAGCGGGTGTGTGGGCATTATCATCAGGCGCTATGTTGGCGCTAAAAGCAGCAGCTGCAGGAGCGAGCATCACGAGGCTGGCTCTGCATGAGCCGCCTTTAGTAGTCGAGCCAGAGGATCGCAAGCCGCCGGCCGACTTCGCTGTGAAAGTTAAGGAATTGATAGCCGAAAACCGCCGTGAGGAGGCGATCAAGTACTTTATGACGAAAGGTATGGGTGCTCCGTCTTTTGTCGTCACGATGATGCGTCTGATGCCTGGAGTGTGGTCTAATCTGATGGCCGTAGCTCCCACGCTGCCCTACGATGCGGCGTTGCTAGACGGGTATATGGACGGAAAGCCGCTGCCCGCCTCCCAGTGGAGTAGTGTTAAAATCCCGACGCTCGTTATCGAAGGCACAGAGAGTCCGTCGTCGTTGCGGCACGGAGCACAGGCTCTGGCGCGCGTTCTACCGAACGCCAAGCTGCGGAGCGGAAAAGGACTTGGGCATACCAAAAAGCTGAATAGTCGACTCATCTCAATGGAGCTTTCCACCTTTTTTGAAAATAGGGAGGTCATATAATGAGGTTCATGATGATTGTAAAAGCAACCACTGATTCAGAAGCGGGCGCGATGCCTAGTCAAGAGCTTATCGAGGCCATGCAGAAATATAACGAGGAATTGGTGAGAGCAGGCGTGCTGCTTGCAGCGGATGGGCTTCAACCGAGTTCTAACGGAATCCGAATTTCTTATCCGGAGCCTGGCGGCAAGCCGAAAGTCATAGATGGCCCATTTACAGAGTCAAAAGAAGTGATTGCCGGATATACGCTTATTGAGGTGAAGTCCAGAGAGGAAGCGATCCAGTGGGCTTTGCGCATGCCGGACCCGCATGGGTACGGACAAGGTCAAATCGAGCTTAGGCAGGTGTTTGAAGTGGAGGACTTGATGAGCGATCCTGACACTCTTGAAAAAGAAGTCGTTCTACGGGGAAAAGTAGAGGAGCAGAAAAAAGCGTGACTCTTCCCGCTGCCCATCGGACCATTGACGTAATATGGAGAATGGAATCGCCCAAGCTGATTGCCGGGCTCACACGAATGGTTCGAGATGTTGGACTTGCCGAGGATTTGGCTCAGGACGCTTTGGTTATCGCTCTGGAGCGGTGGCCGGAAACCGGCATACCGGATAATCCGGGGGCTTGGCTGATGACGGCGTCTAAACGTCGCGCCATCGATCTTTTGCGCCGGAGCAAGCTGAGGGATCAGAAGTATGCGGAAATTGCGAGCAGCGCACCGCTGTTTACAGAGGATGATATGGATCGGACATTAGACGGGGAGATCGGCGACGATCTCCTTCGTCTGATCTTTATGACTTGTCATCCGGTGCTCTCCCAGGAAGCAAGGGTTGCTCTTACGCTTCGGCTGTTATGCGGGCTGACTACGGATGAGATTGCTCGTTCTTTCCTCGTAGCCGAATCGACGATTGCGCAGCGAATTGTCCGGGCTAAAAAGACGCTCAACAAGGAAAAAATCGCTTTCGATGTGCCGGCAGGAGAAGAGTTGGCCGAGCGTCTGGGAGCCGTGCTTGAGGCGATTTACCTCATGTTCAACGAGGGGTTCTCGGCAACTTCAGGAGACAGCTGGGTTCGTCCGCTGCTGTGTCAGGAAGCGCTTCGGCTGGGCCGCGTGCTGGCAGAGCATGCCCATCTTGAGCCGGAAGTGCATGGCTTGGTCGCTTTGATGGAGATTCAATCGTCCCGTCTGAAAACCCGAATGGGTCCGAGCGGTGAACCTATACTGCTGCTGGACCAGAATCGGGCACAGTGGGATCGCCTGCTGATCCGGCGTGGAATGGCTGCATTGGAGCGTGGGAAGCGGTTGGGGAAGTCGTACGGCCCTTATTTGCTGCAGGCAGAAATTTCGGCTTGTCATGCTGGGGCGCCCGTGGCGGCCGACACGAATTGGATTCGCATTGCAGCTCTGTATGAAGCATTGTCCCAGGTCATGCCTTCACCAATCGTTGAGTTGAACCGAGCTGTTGCCGTATCGATGGCGTTCAGTCCTGTTTTTGGGCTGCAAATTGTCGATGCG
Organism: Paenibacillaceae bacterium GAS479; assembly: GCA_900105225.1. Lineage (NCBI taxonomy): Bacteria > Bacillati > Bacillota > Bacilli > Caryophanales > Paenibacillaceae > Paenibacillaceae bacterium GAS479. Next base: position 2,550,940 of record LT629764.1, read on the forward strand.
CTTGGCTCCGAGCCATCTCTTAAGGAATATCATTTGCTTCCGAGCGTTCGCGGTGATCTGTTGATGAAGCTGGGGCGGCTCGATGAAGCTCGTGCCGAATTCGAGCGGGCGGCGGCGATGACTCGGAACATCCGCGAGCGCGAGCTTTTGCTGAAACGGGTCGCTGAATGCGATGGCTCTGATGTCACGGAGAAGAAAACGTGATACTCCCTGTGGATGTCGATCCCGGCGGTTTCTGTTCGTCGTGTGAGTAGGGAGAAGGAAAGGCTGCTGGAAGTGGACGTGTGCGGCCTTGAATCAACCTCCCGCGAGGAGGAAGTCAAAGATGCGATTCATGTTAATGGTCAAAGGAACGGGTTATTCGGAAGCGGGCATCAAACCTAAGCTGGAGGACGCTGCTGCGCTTGAAGCCTATCGGCATTCATTGTCCAAGGCTGGGGTGCTAGTTGCCGCCGAGGAGCTTCAGCCAAGCTCCCGGGGGATTCGCATTTCTAATCTTTCAGACTCGAAGAATGAGCAGCGGGCAGAAATTGAAAGAGGGCCTTTTCCGGTCGAGCAGGGATTGATGGCTGGATACACTCTCATTGAGGTGGAGACGGAGGAGGAGGCCGTCAATTGGGCGCTCCGGATGCCGGTACCCAAAGGGTGGAACGGCTTCAAGCTTGAGCTTAGACGAATGGAAGATAGCCCGGGGATGGTGAAGGATCCCAAACAGCTGGCGATGTTAGCCGATCTGGCGGACCAGCTCCATATGTTGAAAAAGGTTTGAGGGTGTCTGAAAAAGGCTGCAGAGACGCGGGATTATATGAAAGGTAATTCCAAATAATACCTAGTATTACTTAGTATATTCTGCCACTCGGAGTAGTGGTCAGTAGCTACTATTACAACGGAATAGCTGTCATCTTCGATAGTGGCTCCGGGAAACCGATGCTGCTAAGGCTTGGCTTGCATGGCATTTATTAAGATTAAAATGGTTTGCATCAGGTACTGTTCTTGCCTCGCTGGCATCGTGTTAAACTAATATCCTTTGTAGCCTCTAGCAAAACCCATTCCTCAGGAAAACGTTCCTGAACCTCTTTCCAACGCATCTTTGGCACCTCCAGTAAATTCTGTTAACTATTCCAAAGATGGACATCATTACATTGAAGAAAGGGTCGTTGTCGATTCCTTTTCCAATTCATCAGATGCCCTCAGGCGCTACAGTGAATTGCATCGACAAGAGCCTGGCAGAGAATATTGCTTCTTTCATACTTCTAGGCCGAAATTAGTAGCTAAAGAGCGCTATGTAGGGGTAAGAGGTCCAAGATGAACATGAGGGAAGAAAATGGTCTGCCGTTAGGATTTGTCATTGATATAAGCGAGATGAAAATCAAACACGGGTGTGCCTAATCTAAATAAAAATTCTCCACTGGCAGATCGACACCTTAATCCGCGCTACAAGATCTCCATCCAGGATCACAAAATGAAAAAAGCCTGTCCTCCTTAGCGGAGAACAGGCTCATTTTTTATGAAAGTTCGGTTGATATCAACTAGCCTTAGGCTTTGTTGGAGGAACCGAATTCACGCATTTTGCCTTGAACGGTCTTTTTGATCGCATCGCGGCCAGGCATCAGGAATTTACGTGGATCGTAAACTTCGAGGTCCTTCGTCACGATTTCGCGAACTTTTTTGGTGAACTCGATTTGGTTCTCGGTGTTCACGTTGATTTTAGCCGTACCGAGGGAGATGGATTTCTTGATGTGATCGGTTGGGATACCCGTTCCGCCATGAAGCACGAGTGGCAGTTTGATCATTTGGCAGATCTCTTCCATTTCCTTGAAGCCAAGGTTAGGCTCGCCTTTGTAAGGGCCGTGAACAGAACCAAGAGCTGGAGCCAGGCAGTCGATGCCAGTCAGCTTAACGAGCTCGAAGCATTCCTTTGGATCAGCGTAAATAACGCCGTCTGCAATAACGTCGTCTTCTTGTCCGCCAACCGTGCCGAGCTCGGCTTCAACGGAAACGCCTTTGCTATGCGCGTATTCAACGACTTTTTTCGTCGTTTCAACGTTTTCATCGAAAGGATGGTGGGAGGCGTCGATCATAACGGAAGTGAATCCGGCGTCGATTGCTTCTTTACATTTGTCAAAGCTGGAACCGTGGTCGAGGTGAATCGCAACTGGAACGGTAATTTTCATCTCGTCGATAAGCGCGCCTACCATAGCCGTGATGACTTTGAAGCCGCCCATGTAACGAGCTGCGCCTTCGGATACGCCGAGGATAACTGGGGATTTCTCTTCCTCTGCAGCAGCCAGAATCGCTTGCGTCCACTCCAGGTTGTTGATGTTGAATTGGCCTACTGCGTAGCCCTCTTCGAGTGCTTTGTTCAGCATGTCCTTCATGGAAACGAGTGCCATTGTAACTCCTCCTAATGTCTTATGTCTGCAGCTGGTTTCTTCTCATAATAGAAGTTCCACCATGAGAATGGCAAGGCCGTGTAAATCAGCGCAACTTGTCTAAAGAGTATTTTAACATAAATATAACGTCTTGAACCTGTTATTTATGCAGTGAACCTCCCGGCGAACCGTGACAGATTTGAGTCGATTCGTCATTTTTCGCGATTCCGCGCCGTCTTTGATGGTTCTTGAGGCCGACATTGCTTTATTTTCCCACACAATTTATCTCCTTATTCACGACAAATTAATGAAGGATAGGTGAAGAAGTCGGCCATTCCGGCCTTGTGAAGCGCGTCTTCGAGTGAAAAGGGGTATAATAAAACCAGTAGAATTTTCATGGCCAAAGGAGATCCCATGACCGAAACCAACCACGCATCTCATGCAAAAGAAGCCGGATGGAACTTTGATAATAGCTACGCTCGTTTGCCGGAAAATCTGTTCACCAGGCAAGGACCGAAGCCAGTACGCGCACCGAAGCTGGCGATTTTGAACGAAAAGCTTGCTGTTGCTCTTGGATTAAATCCAGAGGAGCTGGTCAGCCCGGAAGGGATTGCAACGCTAGCAGGAAATCACACCCCTGAAGGAGCGGAGCCGCTCGCTCAGGCCTATGGTGGACATCAATTCGGATACTTCAACCGTCTTGGAGATGGACGGGCCGTGCTGTTAGGGGAGCAGATCACCCCACAGGGTGAGCGGTTCGATATTCAGTACAAAGGCTCTGGGCGCACGCCGTATTCACGCGGCGGGGACGGCCGTGCGGGGCTTGGCCCGATGCTGCGCGAGTACATCATTAGCGAAGCGATGCATGGGCTTGGCATCCCGACAACGCGAAGCCTGGCGGTTGTGCTGACGGGCGAGGAGATCGTTCGGGAGTCGCTTGAGCCGGGCGCGATTATGACGCGGGTGGCGGCTAGCCATTTGCGCGTGGGCACGTTCCAATTCGCCGCGCAGTGGGGCACGCTGGAGGAGCTTCAGGCGCTCGCGGACTATGCGCTGGAGCGGCATTATTCGGAGCCTGCAGAAGGGACGAATAAGTACCTTCATCTGCTGGAGCAGGTCGTCCGCCGGCAAGCCGAGCTTATTGCTAAGTGGCAGCTCGTTGGCTTCGTTCATGGTGTCATGAACACCGACAATATGTCGATCAGCGGGGAAACGATTGATTACGGACCTTGTGCCTTTTTGGATACCTTTGATCCGGCTACCGTATTTAGCTCCATCGACTCTCAAGGCCGTTATGCCTATGGCAACCAGCCTTACATTGGCGCATGGAATCTGGCGCGTCTGGCGGAAGCGTTGCTGCCGCTGCTTCATGAGGAGCAGGAACAGGGGCTTATGCTGGCAGAGAAGGTATTGGCCGGTTTTACCGAGCAATACCACGGCCACTGGCTTGCTGGGATGAGGGCGAAGCTGGGCTTATTCGGTGAGGAGCCGGAGGACGAGGCACTTGCGAGCGGGCTGCTGACTTTGATGAAGGAGCATCGGGCGGATTACACAAATACGTTCCGCTTGTTGACGTTAGGCAAGCCTGAGGATACGGTGCTGCATGGGACGGCGGAGTTCACGGAGTGGCTGGCAAAATGGCGGGAGAGACAGGGGCGGTTGGTCAGTGAGAGCGGCGATAAGGTAGAAGGCCTTCTCCGCTCACAGGAGCTGATGCGCCGCAGCAACCCGGCAGTAATTGCGCGGAATCATCGGGTCGAAGAAGCACTGTCCGCAGCAATTCAGGGGGATTTGGGTGTTTTGGAACGGCTACTCACCGTTCTTGCCGATCCGTACGCCTACTCGGCGGAGCAGGAAGAGTATACATCGCTGCCGGAGAGTTGCGACCGTCCTTATCGGACATTCTGCGGGACATAGATTAGAGGCGTCCACTTCGATAATAAACCAAAGCCCGGAAGCCGATCTCGGCTTTCCGGGCTTTGGTTTATCTGGACCAGTCATATTAAGGAAAAAACCCGTTCCCACAGCTCGTCCGTCACATCGTCGGCAGGCACGAAACCGTCCTTAATGCCTGCGTCGTGACGAGGGGATGTCGACGGTGTCGAACTATCGGTGAAAAATAAACCAGAACTGCGTCGGAGGCCGCGGTTCTGGTTTTTTCTGCGGAGACTCACGCATTACATAATTTTTCGATGATGACTAACGTAATGCCATCACCAATCCGATTCCAATATCGAATGCTTTAGATAACCAAAGGATCAGAATAAACAATCGACAATAATAACCGCTTCTTTAAAAGCTGTGAAAGGGGGAGTTATAGCTATGAAATGGAGCCTTGTGGATGCAAAACGCGAAGCTGGTACGATTTTTGCCGAGGCGAGAGACCGAACGGCGCAGTGCCCGGAGCCTTTACGCGGCATGCTGCAAAAGCTGATAGATCGTTGCGATCCGTCTGCTCGTGAAGGTGGGTCCAACTATATGACCTATCTGCTACCTATTTGGGTTGGGGAGGAGGCGGGTATCCCGGCTTCTTTATCCCGCGATTTTGCCGTTGGCAGCGTGTATATGATGCTGCATTATTTCCTTTTGGACGATGTGATGGACGGTGAGGAGATGGACTTCGGGCCAAAAGCATCGCTGGCGGCAGGCCAGCTTCTGCACACGCTGTTTGTCGAGCGATATGGGCGTCATTTTAACGGAAGTGAGGGACTATGGAACTATTATTGCTCCTACACGGAGCAATGGAGCACGGCGGTGTCGCAAGAGGGAATTCGGCAAGCAGAGCCCGGTAATGCAGTCAGGCTGGCACTCAAGTCCGCACCGGTCAAAATCGGCGCCGCTGCTGTCTGGCTGGCGGCGGGGAAGCCAGAGCGTATTCCCGTTGCGGAGCAGGCTGTTGAGCTGGCGCTCGCCTCGCTGCAGCTGGCGGATGACTGGGCCGACTGGCAGGACGATCTCGCATCGGGCGAAGAGCGCAGCAATGCCTTTTTGACCTTGGCGCGCCGGGCGCTCGGTCTGCCGGAGGAGCAGCAGCTGACAGAGAAGCTCGTACGCCGGGCGATTTTTCATTATGATGCGTTGGATCAGCTGACGGTGCTAATCCATGATCATCGGCGCAGTCTGTCCGGACTTGGTGAAGCGCCGCCCGGGCTGGCGGGCTTTCAGCAAGCGGTGCTGGAAGGTGTCGAGGCCGATATTCAGTCGATACGACAAACGGCCAGCAATCTGGCCGCCCAAGGGGGATTCTCTCATTTTGTGTCGAATAGCCTAAAATAAATAGGGACTTTTGGTATAAAATATGCTAAGTTATAGGAATAATTAACCATATCTTCCGAGAGGCTGTGATCAGATGTCTTCTTCCCAATCGTTGAAAGTTCAAATCATTCAAAAAGCATGGAAAGACGAGGCCTTCAAGCAACAGCTGTTAGCTGATCCAAAAACCGCAATCAAGGACGCCTTCGGCGTTGAGATTCCGGACGACATCCAACTGACGGCTGTAGCAGAGTCGGACAAGAACTTTTACTTTGTTCTTCCGCCGAACCCGGAAGATGTGGCAAACGGAACGGGCAATGTTGAGCTAATGTGGTAGTTTTACCGTAGAAGGGCAAGCTATTCTACCAGGGGGAACCGAATCGTTACTTCGGTTCCCTTTCCTTTTTGACTTTGAAAAATAATGCTTCCGTTCATTACCTCGATAATACGCATCGTCACCATCGTTCCCAGTCCAGTACCCTTGGATTTGGTAGAGAAATAGGGCACGCCGAGCTTGGACAGTTGCTCCGCGTCCATGCCTTCACCATTATCTTTAATCAGCAGCACGACTTCCCTGCCTTCGGCCCGGGCGGAAAGCTCAATCAGGCCCTCTTCTCTGAAAGCTTCCACGCTGTTTTTGATCAGATTAATGAGCGCTTGCTTCAGCTTGGAGGCGCTGCCCATAATCTCCATTTTCTCTTCCGAAACAATGACGAGTCTTCCTCCATGCATCGAGGCATGTGGACCCATGATTAGATCGAGCTGCTCCAACAATTCACGAATATCCAACCGCGAAATGGCTTCGAGCTCCGGCTTGGCGAAGGTGAGAAAGTCGGTGATGATTTCGGCGGCCCGGTCCAGCTCGTTGACTGCAATCGTGATGTAGCCCTGGCTTTGCTGATCTTCTTTTTTGGAAAGTAGTTGGAGAAAACCTCTTGTTACCTGCAGCGGATTGCGAACCTCATGCGCCACGGACGCCGCCAGATCGCTAATGATTTTTAACTTCTCTGTCCGCTCCAGAGACAGGTTAAACAGCTCCAGTTGTTTGGAATAGGACAGCAACGTTCTGTAGTCGTTCGAAATACGCCGTGCGAGAATAATGACCAGCGACAGGATGAAAGCGACAAAGCCGAGCTTCCAAAGAAAAAGTACGTAGCCTTTGTCGCGGGTATAATAAAGAATCAGGTCGGTGGCGCTGGTTCCTGCAAAAGCCAGCAGACCAAGCGACAGAACGATCGCTTGGCTGTCGCCGCGACGCCAATAGGAAACGGATAGGATAGAAATCCAAACCATCTGGACGAGCATGAGCACCCCGACCGCCACGACCGATACGATAGAGTAAAAAGGGTAGAGCTTATCTCCCGCCAGGCTGTAGGCAATGAACGAGAGCACGCCGAAGACGGAGTAATACGCCTGCCAGCGGGTAAAACGGTGAAAACGGGGCGATTTGCGTTCAAACGTCTCGCTCACGAAGTAACCCAGCGCGGGGAACATCGTGAAAAGCGACAGCTCGAACATAGCCAGGAAAATAGGCCCTCCCGACGGATAGTACAGATATGGGAGCGGCGAATAGGAAGCAATTAGTAGGCCGGTAGTGAGAGCGATAATGCAAAGCGAAATCCAGAAGCTACGCTGACGCTTGCTCAGAAATATGGAGCAGACGGACATTAGCAGCGCCAAAAAGACGATCGAGGCGCCGAGCAGCAAGCTGGGCAGCTCGGTACGAATATAACTTTTATCCAGAGCGTCGAATTCTCCTAGCTGAACGGGTGCTAAAAATCCAGCTCGCTCTCCGTTCGTCAGGATGAGCACATCCAGCTTGCTCTCTTCAGACGAGGAGTCGACCGGCAGAAGCAGACGGGACATTTCGACCTGAAAGTCACGCTTCGTTTCATAAAGCAGCTCGCCATCCTTGTAGACGTTTATATTAAGACCGTACATCCGGCCCGCGAGAATGCCGGGACGATGCCAGTCTTCCGTTGATGGAATCTGCAGCCGAATCCAAACACCTTTGGCGCCCGGTGGCAGCTCTACCAACGTCTCGCCGGCATTGGCTTCTTTCCAATTGCCGCCGACTGGAGGTGCCGTTCCGGGCTCCTGATTCGAATCGATTGTCATGACCTGCCAGCGGTCAAGAGTGGTTTGAGGGGCTGACGCCCATATAATTGAAGGCCATGACAGCAGAAGTATTGTAACTAGGGCCATGGCGGCTAATATCCGTAAATTGGGAAGCGGTTTCATGGATTCCTCCGTCGATCTTGATTCTCACTCAAATTATACCGCTTTCTGTAAATTTTGTACGCATAATTCGACAAATTTCGTGTCAAAATTGTAGGGTTTTCTGAGATCGATTGGATGCAAGAAAAGAGAAAAGAGTGTACGGCTTCGAAGGAAGAAACGGGGAATAGGATGGAGCATACGGCTGGTTCCGACTAGGGATTAGAGCCCCTTTAAGGTATGATAGCGACAGTGGATTTTAAATCGGATATGCCTGTCCTGTTATGCGGGGGCGAAGAGAGGTTGGATACGGAATTATGTTTGTACAGATTATTGGCGTTGGCAAGCTCAAGGAGAAATATCTGGTGCAGGGTATCGCGGAGTACGCGAAGCGTCTGGCGCCTTATTTGAAGTTCCAGGTCATCGAGGTTGGGGACGAAAAAGCGCCCGACACACTTAGCGACGCCGAGGTGGGCATCGTTAAGGGCAAGGAAGGCGAGCGTATTCTGGCACAGATTAAACCGGACGCGCATGTCGTTGCGCTCAGTCTGGACGGCGCGCTATGGAGCTCGGAGGATCTGGCCCGTGAGCTCGATCGGCTCGGCACGTACGGCAGCAGTCATGTTGTGTTTGTCATCGGCGGTAGCCATGGGCTGAGCGACGACGTGCTGCGGCGTGCGCAGCAGAAGCTTTGCTTCGGGCGCATGACGCTGCCGCATCAGTTGATGAGGCTGGTGCTGGTGGAGCAGGTTTATCGGGCGGTGAAGATTAATCGGGGGGAACCTTATCATAAGTAGGTCGAAATGTGATTGTCAATTTGATATTTTAGATAAATGCGTATTACAAACAGAAATTACCTATATGATCATGATTAGCTGATGTTTGTTTGTAATTATTGAATTATTCGTAAAGGTACAATTTTGAAAATAAAGTCTCAAGTTCAAGCTTCGTATGTTTTTTTAAGTTGCATGATATTTCTAAAGCCACTGTCATGTATACATATAGCATTTTTCAAATTGTTCTTTTTGATCGTTATAAGTAAAAGATTTAGCAACCGAATGTATAACTTGATATCTATGAATGAGAAAACTACGCTACCACCGAGTTGCTTCTGCTTAGCTTTTAGCGCATTTCCATTCCCGACGGATTGCATGAAAATATAGAACTTAACGATATGGGCAGATTAATTCAATAGTGAATCTATTACATAAATTTATACTAGGTTATAATTGGAAGAATAGGAATCAGGTTTCCACTGTCACAGAATACAAGAGATAATTGGGAAGACTTTTATCTTGCAAAGATGGAGAGTACCCTATAAAAAACTTAGAAATTAAAGATGAAATCCTAATCGATGTTAATGCGCAAAACGAATTATAAATTGAAATCATTATTGGATTAAAGTTAGAGGGGAGAATACAAAGATGGATAAGGATCTATTGGAACAGTTCACTCTTTGGCACAACAAGAACCAGTATAAGAAAATTATTAACAGAATTATGGAAATACCCGAGGCAGAAAGGGACTATGACTTAGTTTGCCATTTGGCAAGAGCATTGAACAATCAAGAAAATTATAATGAAGCTATCAAATATTTTTTATCTGTGCAAAAGCAAGGCGAGCACGACCCTCTTTGGTATTACCGATTAGGATATGCATATTTTTACCTTAATCAGTATAAGGAAGCGATAGTTGCTTTTGAACATGCTGTAGCACTAGACCCTGAAGATGCACATGTCAGGAGGTTTTTAGAAATGAGCCGCAACGCCGCTAGTAGTGCAGGAAATGAAACCATTCATATAGCTAACGTTGAACAGGATGAGGGTTTGTTAGAAGTTAATGAAAAAATAAACCCATTCGGGCTAGTTTTGCATAATAATGGAAGCGTATCAATGATTTTAAGTGTCGGCATATATAAGCATGAAATTTTTCAAACACGAGCTGAAGAAGGATTTGAGGGCAATGGCTATGATTGGAGTTCATTAGCAGCCGTGTTTCTTGAAGAAAAAATGCCTCATTTAGTTAATATCGTGCGATTTGACCCTGAAGCCGATATGTTCGCTGCTTATTCAGACATTAGAGAAGCAATACATAGTTTTGCAATTGCCTTTAAGGAAGCATGTGAAGATGATTCATTAATAAAAGACTTATTTTCACGAGCTGAATTAGATTAATAAGGCTCGTATATTTTCCTCGATATATATCTCCTATGTTATGAAAAAGGAAGTCAAGCTTACGGTAGCAGAAGCCTTACTTCATATATGAGACAAAGAAGACGCCTTATGTTAAAAAACGGGTACAATATACCTTCATATCAACGTGAAGGTGATCTTTTTTTCTCGCTATGCCATTTTTTTTAAGAACAGCGTAGCCATTTTATTGGTAAAGTTCAATTACACCCCCCCCACGCTACCAAGCCAAATCAAGGGAGAACGTCCACCACAGGCGTTCTCCTTCTCGTCACGCATGATCTTCCATTGCCTCTCTTGCTACTTGTTGCTCATAGGCTTCACCCAGGCCGATGGAATCGTAATACTCCCGCATCGCCGTTTCCATAACCCACTTTCCGCATGAATAAAATGGAAAATTTGAATTAATGACAGAGGATTTCTCCCCGTTTTCCTCGAACGTATACCGAAATAGACGGAAGAACGGGGAACTTCGCATGCAATTTGAAGATATGGTATCCATCTCAGCAGGACCAGCGTCAGCGGAACGCTTTGCTTGTGAGCATGATGCTCAGCAGCGCATAGCGGCATTTGGCAGCCAGCAAAAATGGAAATGGCATGCCATCGATTTAAAGGCCGAATCGGAAACCTATCCCTTGCCGCGTATTAAACGCGGGCGTCCGAAAGCAGATGAGCGGCCAGCCATGGCTGTACAATGGCGCATTACAGTGGGCGAGCTTCGTTATGAGGAGGAAGCTTTGCTCATGCAGGCGCAAAAGCAAGGGTTATTTGTGCTGGCCACGAGCCATCCGGAAAGCGAAGGGTGGAACAGCACGCGGGTGCTGCAAACCTAGAAAGGACAGGCTGCAGCGGAGACGCGTTTTCGCCTGCTCAAAGATCCGGTCATCCTGAATGCCATCTATCTCAAGCAACCCAAGCGTGTGGAGGCACTCGGTGTTGTCTTTGTTATGGCCTTGCTGATCTACGGTTTGTTAGAGTGGCGCGTACGAGAAAATCTCAAGCAAGAGAAGGAGCCGCTCATCCTCCCCGGCAAACGCAAAAGCTTTGAGCCCACAGGTGAGATGCTATTTGCTTTATTGAAGTCCATTCAAGTCATTCATGTCACGATGGACGGAACTCGCATACGCGGTCTTTCTGCACATGTCGATGACCAGGTGAAACGGATTATCCGTTTAGCAGGCCATAATATCTCGATTTATACCGACACCGCGGTTATCTCAAGCGACGTTTAACGATTCGGTTCCATACCTACCTGTTTCTGTTTGGAATTGAAATTCATTTTTGTGAAATTATTACATGCGGAATGCCGGTTTCAACTCGCTTTCCAGTTGACGAAAGTATCCGTCGACGTGTTCGACCAGCGCTGCGGGAGTGGTTCCGACCCGGTGAAGGTCTTCGATGTCCTTCCGGGTGTTGATGGTTCGCATGTTCATCCCTCCTGAAAATAGTTGAAGCCCTCTCGTGTGAGCGGGCTTGGGGTGGTTCAAAGACATGATGTATACTTTCAAGTGAAGGCTTTGCGGTTTTTGCCGTGGTAACAAGTAACGGCAAGTTTTTCGGACAAAACGAAGCACTTACGAACAGGAAGCCACTCAGCGTTTCTTTTAAACTGAAAACAGAAAGGAGATGAGAACGAGTGGAGACGCTTCGATTGCTTCGGCAGGCGATTGATTACGTGGAAGAAAATTTGCAGTCGGACATTGAAATTGAGGATGTGGCTAGAGCTGCAATGTCATCAAAGTACCATTTTCAACGGATGTTTCACGCATTAACGGGCTTTACAGTGACCGAATATGTGCGAAACCGCAGACTAACGCTTGCAGCAGAAGCTTTGGCCGGAACGGATTGCAAGGTCATTGATATTGCCCTGAAGTATGGTTACGAGAGCCCTGAGGCATTCTCTAAAGCCTTCCAACGATTACATGATGTGACGCCGCTTGCCGCTAAGAAACAGAATGTGAAGCTCAAATCGTTCCCTCGCCTCTCCTTTCAAATTCAGATTAAAGGGGAAACCGAAATGAACTTCCGTATCGTTGAGGAAAAGGCGTATAAGGTAGTCGGCAAAGAAGTCATCATCAAGAAAGACGCATTTACGGAATTACCGGCTTTCGTGGAGGAGATTTGGAAGAACGGTACGACTGCACGGATTAATGACTCAGTAGGCAGAGAAAGTGACGCCTTGCTGAATGGCTATTACTACGACTTTAGAGAAGATGGAACTAGACGCTATCTCTTTGGGACCGTTCTGCCGGACGGAAATGCTGTGCCGACTGAATTTACGATGCTGGCTATTCCTGTACAGACTTATGCTGTATTCGACAGTCGTGAGAAGGTTCCTGAAAGCGAAGAACTGGGCTTGGAAGTTCAAAACGTCTGGAAACGTATTTACTCAGAGTGGTTTCCGTCGGCAAGCTTCGAGCAGGTTGAAGGACCGTGCTTGGAGAAGTACTTTTGGACGGATGAAAGCCAAACGGAATCAATTTGTGAAGTTTGGATTCCCGTCAGAAGAAAGGTATAATTTGAATTATGGGCTGCCTATTCGGCGGCCTTTTACCATTCAGTAAAAACTTGCCGTTGCAGACAGCGCGGTGAACCGTATCATAAGTGACGGCGAAAAATTTATTGTTAAGAAGGGGCAAGAGAAATGTAGAGGTGGTGAAGGAAGGTAAAAGACTTTATTCTACCTGCCGCCGTCTCTGTAATAAATCAATTGTATAATATTTTTACGAAAGAAGGACATTATGGGTTTTAAAGATGAATTAAAACGTACAGTGCGTAACGCGGTGAAAGATGTAGAAAAGGAAGTACATAAAACGTGGAGGGTTGATTATAAAGGACATGGTATTGAAATTATACACCAGTTAAAAGAAGAGCTTCTTATCATAGATGGTATTACGGTTGATAGGAATAAACAAAAAACGGTATTTTCACACTTAATGCCTTATTCCAAATTATCAGGAACTCTTGATCTGGGTGATGGCGTACAGCATAAGGTTTCCGTTAAACTTGGTGGCTATATAAGGTTTAATTGTATTGTCAAAATCGACAATGATACGGTGCTTAAGGCTTCCCTTAAGCTCGACTTTCTTCCGTGGAGCCATAAAGACAAAATTGTTCCCTTTATTCAGCAACAAGTTCAAACACATAGCAAAATATTAGATGATCGTTTACCAGATGACGAGTACTTATATGATGAGAATCATAAGCGAATGGCTGCGGGTTTATCTGATCATATTGTAGATGACATACCTACTCCATTTTTTGTGACAAAACTGTTAAAGCTATTTAAAAAACAGCTCAATCACCCTACGAACAAAACACGAAAGGCGACATACGAGGAAATTATTTTTGATAATATCGCTAGCTATCGTGATGATTTCATTGAACGATTCCAACAGGTTGAGTGGGATGAAGCTCTCGTACAGCGAGAGGCATTATGGCTCCTTGAACATGCAGCGCATAGAGAGGTTGTGAAATTCTCAATCACCGTACTTGGTTGTACAAATTGTGAAAATTATAAAGAGTTACTATTCACATTAGGTATGCATGAGGAGTTCACGTCATATGTTATTTTCGCGTTGAAAAATGGAACAAAGGAAGCAAATCACCAAATTTGGCAACTTGCTCAGTCTGTCCATGGTTGGGGCAAGATAGCTGCAGTTGAACAGCTGGAAGCAACATCGCCAGAAATAAAGCGATGGTTGCTGACTAAGGGTTGCGAAAATACCATTCCGAGCAAATATTTAGCCTATACGTGTGCTATCAAAGGGGAACTTGCCGTAGCACTATGCGCAGCGACGATTTCAAAAGAGTTATATGATGGAGTAGGTTTTATCATCCAGACGTTACTTAATGAAGATATAGAGCATGACATCGAAGACTATTTATTTGAAAGTGGGGTTCTTTTTCGCTTCGTTAACCATACGCGTATACATTGCATAACACTTGAAGATGTTTATCCCCTTATGAAAATAAGTGAATTTTTAAATGATGAAGAAATCTGGGAAGAAGCACTTGATGATCAATGGAAGCGACAGGAACGAGCTTCTATACAGCAAGCAATTCAACCATGTATTAATGATCCCAAATGGTCACAGCTTGCCTTGGATGCTCTACAACAAAATATCAATTTTAAGGCACTTAAAATCGCTCGCTTTTATCAATTAGACATCATTCCGAGTTTGTTTGAGATGCTTAATAAATATCCGACGAACAGTGAATTGTATAGTGCCGTTATGGATACAAATCATCGTCAGCATATCATAGACCTCTGCGCATTCGCAGAAAATCGCTTATCGTTATCAAGCCCATCAAATGAGGAAGAAGATTGTTTGCGGTATATTGTTCAAGGATTACAGAAGCATGAAGGCGTGGGATTATCATTGATTCAGGCTGCTCTTGAATTGGATAAAGGGGAATTACAATATCAGGCACTGAGCGTGCTAGAAGAATGGATTCCTTCAATTTGGCAACAACCTACTATTTTAACCACTATTAAAAACATCTTAGTTACGACAAGAGATAAAGAGAAACTCAAGTTAGCAAACCAATTATTATCTAGGGCGTGTCTGAAAACTCATCATAATGGAGTTACTTCAACAAAATCACGGTAGAAGCCAAAAAGGCAAAGCTCAAAAAGGTTCAAGAAAGCTTATCATAACGTGTTGTGATCCTGCGAAATCGTTTGAGTTTATTGAAAAAAATTCCACCGTTGAAGGTTGGTGGGACTATTATTAATAGGAGAGGTGGCATGTTTTATTATGAAAAATGATCTATTAAATGATACACTTCAAGCATTGAAAAATAGACTTTCGCATAATGGAACATTGAAAGTACAAGTTACAGGTGGATACATGTACGAAGGCACCTGCTCTTTTGGAGAAGGAGCAAGTAACGACCAAATAAACGAGTTCACTCAATTTACGAGGTGGAATCTTCCGCCAGACTACTTGGATTTTCTGATTCTTCATAATGGAGCAAAGCTATTTGCTGATCCTTATGGTTCTTACGTACACTTGTTAAGTCTATCCGAGATTATGCAATACCATAAAGATTCTTTTCCGGATAATCATTTTGTCGTTGCTATGGCAATGGATGGTTATCTCTTAGTTGACTGTAATCGAATAACTTCTTCTCCCTCGGATTATTTGGTTTGGTTTGAAGCTGGCTCATTTTATGATTTAAAAATGAATTTCACTTGCTGGCTTGACCGTCTGATTGTAGCCCAAGGGGAAAAATACTGGACCTGGAATGTTCATTTATGGGAATAGATAATTTATTAAGTTGATGTGCTTCTAAACGTTGGCCCTGTCGCAGCTTATGCGAACACGGGCCTTTTTGGTCTATTATTCCGTCGAATACCACCTTTAAACATTCCGACTCTATTTGGCACGACAGAAAATGTCGTTTATGGCCAGCTGTTCTATGCACTAATCGTCTTTGTGTTGCTCAAATGGCTGTTTGGATGGTGCAAAGCAAACGTTGCCCGGACATGCCGAGCTATCTTTTGCTCGATTCACTCGATTGCTCCTTTTGGAAGACTTACCGATTGAATGGACGATACGCCTACATCGCTTGAAGTATGGGCCTATTCCGGTTACATATTCTGGTTAATCAACAGACCTGATACTTAGCTTATATTTCTCGCTTAAACGCATAGGCTCCCTGATAGGAACTTGCTTGCCTTTATCTGCTATGGAGCACAGGCAAATCCCGGAATCAGAGGAGACACAAATACATTGAAGTTGTTTGTCAGCAGTGTTACTCTTACAACGGTAAACTCTGAATCTATGCTCTATAATACTTTCAATAATAGTCGCAAATTTAGTTGTACAGAGAGGTAATACGATGATAAAAGTTGAAAACTTATCCTTCTCATTTCCACAAAAAGAACTATATACAAACATTTCATTTACGTTAGAAGAGGCACAGCATTGTGCTTTTATTGGAACAAGCGGCAGTGGGAAAAGTACACTGATCGATATACTGATGGATCCAGAAAGATATTTGTTCGAAGGCAAATTAGAAATAGATCCAACCTGCACAATTGGGTATGTAAGTCAGTTCTCCCAGCTAGACAGCACGGAAGAAACGACCGTTTTTGAATACATCGGAGAAAAATTTATTAAGCTACAACATGAAATACAATCGATTTGTACGGAAATGGAAACATCAACGGATATTGAACCGTTACTCGAAAAGTATCAATTCGCTTTAGACGCATTGGATGCAATGGGTGGGGATGATTTTGAAAGTACCATTTATAAGCAGCTTAATTTAGCAAACCTTCTAAAGCGTAAAGATCTTAGGGTATCCGACCTGAGCGGCGGCGAATTCAAGCTTATTCAAGTCATGAAGGAAATGCTTAATCGTCCTGACCTCATGATTATGGATGAGCCGGATGTATTTTTAGATTTCGAAAACTTAAATGCGCTTAAAAAACTTATTAATTCCTATAAAGGAATGCTGCTAGTTGTTACGCACAACCGATATCTATTGAATCATTGTTTCAACAAAATTATTCACCTTGAAAACACGGAGATTCAAGAGTTTGATGGGCGATATATGGAGTATAACTTCTCCTTACTTCAGACAAAAATTGAGTTGCAAGAAATCGCAGTCGCTGAACAAGAAGAAATTGAGAGATACGATGACATCATCGATAATCTTAGAGCGATTGCAACTGTTAATTCAGAAGCATCTAGAGGTAGAGCTTTAAAAGCTAGAGTAAGGTTTCAAGAGAGATTGGAAGCGCGTAGAATTAAAGCGCCATTTGTTGATATTAAGCAACCGGATATCAGTTTTGATATTGATCATGAGATTGAAGACACCACTGTTGTAACTGTCAATAATTATAGTGTTTCCTTTGATGAGCTGTTGTTAGAGAATGTTAGCTTTGAGATAAAATCTACAGATAAAGTAGCCATTATCGGTCCAAACGGTACCGGGAAAACAACTTTGCTCCGAGATATTTTCAACAATAATCATGATTCCATTGAAATTCATGCGGATGTTAAATTGGCCTATTTATCACAGCTTCAAGGCGAAGTGTTAAAGGATTCTAATACCATATTAGAAGAATTCATCGATGCTGGGTTTAACACGTATGATGAGGTTAAATCATATCTTTCACATTATGGCTTTGAAGGCAAAATCGTTGATCAGAAGATTGCATCTTTATCGGGTGGAGAAAAGAATATTCTTCAATTGGCTAAAGTTGCTGCTAGTAAAGCAAACGTATTGCTTCTTGATGAACCAACAAGCCATTTAGACACCTACACACAAATCGCATTGGAGAATGCCATTGCAGATTATAAAGGTGCGATTCTCATGATATCTCATGATTTTTATTCTGTTGTAAATGGTATGGATTATGTATTAATCATTGACAATAAGACGATTAGAAAAATGAAAATGAAAAAATTTAAACAAATGATTTATGCGCGTCATTTTGATAAAAACTATTTAGAAGCGGAACAAAACAAAAAAACAGTTGAAATGAAAATAGAATTGGCTTTAAAAGATACTAATTTTGAACTCGCAAAGGTATTAGTTGATGAGCTAGAAGAGCGGATTAAGTTGCTATAATTCAGCATGTAATAGGATTTATTGCCTCTGAGACTTTACGTTTCAGGGGCTTTTTGATTAGAGACACGACGCCCCGTCGGGATTAAGGCTGCTGTTCTTTAGCAAGTTTCGTAAACTATTCTCTATACGATGAGTAACCGCTTGAATCGGAATAAGCATCGGAAAGGTTCAGAAGCTGATCCGTATCGCATTCCTCCAAGATTGACGCAGCATATTCGCCTTAAAGAACAAGGCGTTTGCCGTTACCCGGACAGGTGCCCCTACATAGACATAAGCTGATGAGAAAGGCTTATGCCAGGAATGCCATGGACAGGGATGGTGTAAAAGGATGGCACAAAACCGGAAAAAGACAAGTACGCGATTAACCGGAAGGATCGTATTTCCGGACAATCCGTCATACAATGCGGCCAGAATGGAGTTCAATCGGCGATTTTCTAAATTTCCGAGGGTCATTGTTTTCTGCAAACGAACGCAGGATGTGATCAACGCAGTTAAATGGGCTCGCGAGCGGGGCGTGCGGCTGCGAGTGCGTAGCGGGCGGCACAGCTATGAAGGCTTTTCGGCTGTAAATGGCGGTATTATTATCGATGTGAGTGAGATGAATAAGGTTAAGGTTGATCGAAAAAATAGGGTGGCCATTGTACAGACGGGCAATCCGCTTGCCCGTGTCTACAAAAAGCTGTGGGATAGGCGTGTGGCACTTCCGGCTGGGACTGCGCCTGACGTAGGCGTAGCGGGACTTACACTGGGAGGCGGAATTGGACTTCTGTCCCGCAAGTACGGGCTTACGTGCGATAACTTGAAACAAGTGAAGATGGTCGTAGCTTCGGGCCGTCATGGGGCAAAGACGATTGTGGCAAACCGAAAGAAACATTCCGATCTGTTATGGGCATCACGAGGCGGCGGGGGAGGAAACTTTGGCGTTGCTACAGCCTACACTTTTCGGGTTAGACCCATTTCGACGGTATCTATATATAGCGTCACTTGGAAGTGGAGGGATTTGGAGAAGGTGCTGCCGGTGTGGCAGCGCTGGGCTCCGTCTGTCACGAACCGCTTAACCTCAACCATTGAGGTGGCTGCCAAGCAGGTGGGCACGATTGTATCTACCGGGCAATTACTTGGCGGTACAGAGGAGCTGCGTCGATTGATTAGACCGCTCTTGCGAGCAGGCACTCCGGTGAAAGTGATGGTGAAAACTGTGCCTTTTATTGAAGCGACCCAATTTTTTGCCGAGTCGGACCTGAATCTGGAGCCAAAATTTAAAATAACCGGAGCTTACGGGTTTCAACCACTGCCTCGTGAAGGAGTACGCATAATACGCGACTTTTTATCCAAAGCACCCAACAGGCACGCTAGCGTGTGGAGCCAAAGCCTGGGCGGTGCAGGGAGCGCAGTGAGTCGAATATCGCCTACTGCAACGGCCTATCCGCATCGGAAGGCGGAGATCATCTACGAACTGTCAGCCCGCTGGAGAGACGAGGAGGAGCAGCAGAGGAATATTCAGTGGGTGAAAAGATTCCGTATAGCGCTACGTCACTTTGTTAAAGGGGATTATGTGAACTTTCCCGATCTGGGGATTAAGAACTGGCCCAAGGCGTATTATGGCGTCAACTTCGGCAGATTGAAGCAGGTGAAACGAAAATACGACCCTCATAATGTGTTTCGTTTTGCTCAGAGTATTCCAGTTGGGAAATAGGTCAGAAAATGATACTCGCACCAGAACTAAATTGAAGCAAAGGAGCTGACGGCGGCAGCTCCTTTAGCATTTTTGGCCGATAGTCCCGTTATGCTGAACCTTAACACAAGTAACGGCAAGTTCCCATTACATGATGAACACTGCTGCTCTTTCCATTGCAATCATGGTCCCTCTAGTGGACAATTGCGAGAAGAGGTGCAAAGTGAGTTCGATTTTGAACATTATCGAAAAACTAAAGCTGAGTGTCTTAAATCTATCGCATTGAAGAAGTGATTTTGGATTAATATTTAATAAGTGTGATGAACTCGATATTTGTTGAAGTAAGAATGATCCGGTATAGAGAGTGTTGAATACATTGAAAAAGAAGGTGATTTATATGTTCAATTGGATTGAGGAATATGAAATAACAAATAAAGAATTGGAAGAAAAAAGTCATCCTCGATTTCATTTGAAGAAGGCTTCATTCGAATCGCCTTTAGCAATGACTGAATTAGCACGATTTATTTCTTCTGCAAGTGCGCTTCTCTCTGACACTGTGATGAATTCTTATTCTGCGAAAGATGAAACTGTTCGAGAGCTATTATTTAATGATGTAGCACCGCATTTTGAAAATGTAAAGATTGTTTATTATGAAGATGAAATCAGTGTTGTTAATATGCAATTTCTGAAGGAAAATTCGAAAACAATGTTTCATAGTACGAACACCGGAATCAGTCAGGTCATCTATGATTTATATAGAACTAATGATAGGAGCATCTGGACATCTGGTAAGGAACGAGAACTTACTTGGTACTCTGTAAAAGTTAACGAGTTAGATAAGTTTGATATTCCAAACACAACGGAAATAAAGGAGCTTATTCAAAGAGGGTATCTTCACGTGGACGATGAGCTAAATTTTATTCCTACTGGTTGGACGCTTGAAGATGAATTGAAAAACTCATTATCATTGAGATTCTTTTCCACTTTTGTTCCATGTATAACTTTAGCTGTTGATGTGAGTAACAATCAAGTAGTGATGATTCAGCTTTTAGGGAGTCAAGTGGGAAGGTAGCGCTAGTTCCCACCCTCTCCCTCTTTCCGCCCTCGAAAGGTAAAAAAATGTCCCTTTACAAATAGAAAACCGTCCGATAAGCTATATTACATAACAAGGTAGTTGGTGTGCTCTCTTTCGGTAATTTTTTTGACAAACTAACTTGTATTGCAATACAGTTGCTTGGAGATGGTTCTTATTTCTACGTATAGTCAGATGTTAAAGGGAATATTGGAGGGATGTATCCTGAATCTCATTGCTCAAAAAGAGATATATGGGTACCAACTGTCGGTATTACTGGAGCAAAACGGCTTCTCATTTGTAAGTGAAGGCAGCATTTATCCATTATTACTTCGGATGCAAAAAGAGGGATGGATCGTCGGTCACCTAAAATCCGATGCCAAATCAGGAGGACCGCCTCGTAAATATTATCAACTTACTGAAGCTGGTCAAGAAGTGTTAGAGCAATTCCGTGAACATTGGGGACAATTAAAAACAAGTGTCGACTCTATAATGAAATAAGGAGGATGATGATTTGGTTATTGAGGAACTAATTCATGAAAACAACCGGCTTAGAGTGAATTTAAATAATGAAAATAAACAATATTACGAAGAAATGATACTCTATATCCGCACAAGTGACATTGGTCAACACAAAGCAGAAGAACTACTTTTAGAAATATTGCAGCATCTGCTCCAAGCCCAAACGGAAGGACGTTCTGCTAGCCAGGTGTTTGGGAGTCAGCCGGCAGAATATTGTCGTGAGTTGGTGAAGCAGTTGCCAAAACCCCGGATATCGGAACGGTTATCTACCATCGCTTTGATATTGTGGGCCTCACTAACATGGGCATTTTTATTACCAGCTCTCCAAGGTAGTTTGGGACTGCTATTAGGCAGATCGATTGAAGAAGCTAGTCAATTATACTTGTCTTCAATTCTTAGCCAAATATTGCTTTCTGTATCTGTGATTTGGCTGATTTTTAGACTGTTAAACCGATCTTCTTTTACAAGTCGAAATGGACAATTTAATTGGATGATTATAGTATCCTATGTAGGCTGCGTTATGCTCAGTGTACTAATAGCACTATATTTGAAGAATGATCTACCTATGTTTATCATCCATCCTTTGATTAGTTTATTAATCTTTATAGTGGGTCTTGTTGGATTAAGGCTGCTGTTTTTTAGAAAATTTCGTAAGCTATTCTCTATACGATGAGTGACCGCTTGAATCCGAATAAGCATCCGAAAGGATTTGGAACTGATCCTTATCGCTTGTTCCTACGGAATTATGAGAGACTCGTGCAATTACGCATGGGTCTCTTCTATTTTCTGCAAACTTCATAATTTCCTTCGTTTTTTCGCCAGTCCTCCTTTAAAACAGTCCTGTAGTATGGCTTACAGGCATGATACAGGAGGCAACAAATGATTAAGAAAATAGCATTTTTAAGCTTAATAATTTCGCTTGTTCTTATTTGGAGCGGATGGGGAATTATATGGTCAGGGAAGGAGGATGGGGCTTCTACCAGCCGTAGCAGCAGTTGGGCGGAAAATGAATTCATTGCCCATGCAATGGGCGGAATCGATGGTTCCAGCAAGACGAACTCCTATGAGGCATTCGTATCGAGCTATAACAAAGGGTATCGTTTATTTGAAGCCGATCTTTTGCAAACAACAGACGGGGTACTTATTGCAAGGCATGATTGGTCGCAAAAGCTTCAGCCAGGTCTCCTAAATCAGCCAGGTTCTGTGTTAACGATGTCGCAATTCGAGAGCTCGCTTATACTGGGCAAATATAAGCCGTTAGCGTGGAATGATATCTTGCAATTGATGCAGGAATATCCTGATTTTAATTTGATCATTGATACGAAAGCAAATAGCAAAGAAAAAATCCAGCAACAGTTTGAGTTTTTAGTGAATGAGGCGCGCAGAGCGGATCCTTCTCTGCTAGAACGAATCATTCCTGAAATATTCAGTTCCGAAATGTATGATATTATTATGAAAATCCATCCCTTTCCCAATAAAATTTATTCGCTGTACAAATCTAGAGATTCGGCAGCAAATATAGTGAAATTTGTGAAGGATAATCATATTTCAGTCGTGGCTATGCCCACATATCGGGTGTTCATTAACCCCAACCTGGTCTACTCTCTAAATAAACTAGGGGTAAAAAGTTATGTTCACACCGTTAATAGCCCCAAAATCATGACCTTATTGCGCAGCTTTGGGGTGCATGGATTCTATACGGATCAAGAGTCTTCCCCAGATACTCTTGCGCAAGCAGTTGATAATCCAAAGAGTAATAATTTTCAGGATATATTAACGATGGATTGGAAAAAATAAGTAGTATTTTGATGAAGGTGAAAAAATGGCTAAAAATAATATTCTTATCGTAGATGATGAATTGGAAATTAGAGAAGCGCTCGTGATTTACTTGAAAAGCGACAATGTTGAGGTGTTTACGGCCTCTAACGGTATCGAGGCTCTTGAAATATTAGAAAAAGAAACGATCCATCTGATCATTATGGATTTAATGATGCCGCAATTGGACGGAATAAAAACGACCTTTAAAATTCGGGAAAGCAAAAACATACCGATAATCATGCTCTCTGCCAAATCGGAAGCCAATGACAAGATCCTGGGCCTGAACGTAGGGGCTGATGATTACATGACAAAGCCGTTTAATCCTTTAGAGTTAATCGCCAGAGTTCAATCCCAACTGCGAAGGTTTACGAATTTGGGTGCATTTCAGACGACTGAGGACGAGATCATTCAGGTGAGAGGTTTGGTGCTCAATAAAAGCTCAAAAACCGTTGAAGTGGATGGCGAGGATATCAGGCTGACCTCCAAAGAATACAAAATTTTAGAGCTGCTGATGGAAAACAAGGGTAGGGTCTTTTCGCTTGAGCAGATTTATGAAAGAGTATGGAATGAGCCTATGTTAACCTCGGAAAATACGGTTGCTGTGCATGTTAGAAATATCCGGGAGAAAATTGAGATTAATCCCAAGGACCCAAAATACTTGAAGGTCGTATGGGGGATTGGATACAAAATTGAAAAAAAATAAATCAAAACGAAAAGTCTCTATTGACCTCATAGCAATATTAATCATGATCGTTTTGTGGGCTTGTGCTTTTCCATCAGATTATTATTTGCATCCAAGAACTATCGATTTTATTCAATACTTTCTGTTGTCCACTGTTGTCTGCTTAATCGTGGGAAAGGTACTTTTCCATTTCAACTATTCTCCTAAGCAGCGTGAGTTTTGGCGGGGGAGCGCGCTGGTGTATTATGTTCATTTATGGAAAGGCAGGATTAAAGATAGAACTATTACGCTTTCTATCCTCATTATTTTTGTTTTAACAGCAATAGCAGGTATTTGTGGCTGGAAAGTAGCTACTAGTTTTTACAGGCGTGACACGGTATGGCTCATTCTTTATGTGGTCTTGTATGTTCTGCTCGTTATTCCATACATAATGAGCAGATTTAGTCGATTCGTGAAAATTGTCAACGGAACCAAACAAATTGCCGAAGGGAATATTCAGTATACAATTCAAGAAACGGGTAAGGACGCCCTTTCCAGGCTTGCCGGTTATATCAACAATATGAAGCTTGGATACCAGAGTGCGCTAGATAATCAAATTAAAAGCGAGCGTTTAAAGACGGAGCTAATCACGAACGTGTCGCATGATTTGAAAACCCCGCTTACTTCTATTATCAACTACGTAGATTTATTGAAAAAAGAAGAGCTGCAGTCAGAAAAAGCCCAGTCTTACGTCCAAGTTCTAGATCGAAAATCTTTGAGGCTCAAGATATTAATTGAAGATCTCTTTGAAGTGTCCAAAATGACCAGTGGCGCGATAGAACTAGATATTGAAACGATCGATGTGGCAACATTACTGAAGCAAGCCATTGCTGAATTTAGCTCCAATGTTGGCGATGCTTCGCTTGAGATTCGTGAGAAAATAGCCCAATCGCCTATTTATGCGGATTTAGACGGAAACAAAATTTGGCGTGTATTCGAAAATCTAATCGACAACGCAAAGAAGTACTCCCTCCCTGGTACCAGAATATATATTTATTTGGACGAAGATACCGATAAGGTTTCATTCAAAATCCAAAACACGGCCGTTTATGAAATTGATTTTGCTGCGGAAGAGTTGTTTGAGCGCTTCAAAAGAGTGGACGAGTCCCGTCAGACAGAGGGCTCTGGACTAGGCCTCGCAATTGTTAAAAGCATCGTTGAGCTGCACAGAGGAGATATCAAAATCGAAATTAATGGCGATCAGTTCAATGTCATCATAAATCTGCCTAAGTACAGTTTGGTTGCCGGGTGAGATATGGTGAAGATCGCGCAGGCATAAGTAATGACAAGGTTTATTGGATATAATGGGATAAAAGGAGAGATGAACATGTCCTATATCGTTGATTTTAAAAATGTGTCTACGGTTGGTTTAGAGTCTTCACCTGTAGCAGAAGCGCTTGCTGGTTTACGTGCTAATGAAGCCCGTTATTTTATGAACAAATACAAACATGAGTTTTGGGTTGAACCAGCTAGCGAAAGCCAGGAAGTCCTTGATTATGCGAACCGGGTTTTGCAAGAACGTGATATTCAGTTTGCCGCCAAGCCTTTAGAAACGTCGCAGTTCCAAGTGGAAAATATCAAATTTAGCTACGTTTTTTATGAGGATGGTCTGGCAATCAATGTTATGTATACGGTTGATGATCCTAAGAAGCGGGCCGTTGGTTTTAAGCTTTCCGAGGGGATGGAGATTCCACAGGAATTAGAAGGGAAGTTTAAGTTTGCTAGGCAGAAGTCCAAGCTGGCTGGAACAATTCGGGGTTCGTTTTTTGTAATTAAGGGAGAATATTAGAGTTAGCAAAATGGATTAAAGAAAGGGCCATCCGTTCGCAAAAGGATGGCCCTTATTCTTGCCGTTTTAGCGGTTAAACCCCCGTATTTAACAAAGCGTCGGGTATGCTGGTTATCGAGAAGTATTATGATATCAGCTCCGGGGCCCGTATCATATATGATCCAAACAACAAAGTGACAGCTATTTTGATCGTGATGAGAACAATATATTTACGATTTACAGTGATAACGGGAAAGATACGATTAACCCCCGTATTATGGAAAAGACACCTCTTATTCGATCTTGTTCTTAGAATTGCTCTGAATTCCCCTAGTTCGTGCCGATTTAGACTTTGATTTGTTTCGGAGCTACAGTTCCTTCTTCGATTCCCGTCATGTATTCATACGGAGACAAATCGTAGATGCTGCCGTGGATTCGAATGCGGTTATAATCCTGGATAAACTGACTGACGATTTCATAGGCCTGTGGATACGTTTCAAATTCATGGCGGCGATAACATTCTGCTTCGAGGATGGAATGGAATGACTCAATATGAGCATTCTTGTTCGGCGTTTTTGGCGGGATGCGCTCGTGAATAAGATTGAAGGTCTCACACGCTTCTTCAAATCGGTGACTAATAAACTGCGGACCGTTGTCGGATCGAACGACAAGCGAATTCACATTGTCAAAAAGCTTTCGTTTCATCAGAGCTTCCTGCGTGACCTGAACCAGATGTCTTGCCTCACAGGTTAATCCAATGTGATAAGTAATTATCGCGCGATCAAACACATCGATGATACTCAGCAAGAAGAAGAATCGCTGCTCGCCTTGGATCCAACCGTACTTAATATCTGTTTCCCACTGATTGGAGCTTGTAAGGACGCGATTATTAGCCAGACGCTTGGGATACTTGATCTTTAGCTGTCGCTGCGGGCGGAGCACATCCATTTGCTTGCACAGGCGATAAACCTTCTTTTTATTGATCTGTAGCCCATGCCGCTTTCGGAGTAGCACGGTGAGCTTCCGGTAGCCATACGACGCGCCTTCGCCAGCCAGAAACTCCATGAGCCACTCGCAGATTTGTTCATCACTAACCGGACTCCCATCTCGTGTGTACGAAAGGCCTGGCAGGGGACGACCGCTGCTGCAAGCAGTTACCGACGTTGTTTGCTGCTCCCGTCTTTCATGAGCGTAGTAGGTGGATCGCTCCACTTCGAGCACACGAAGGATGAAGCTGATGTTGTGTTCGAGCGCAATATACGTCCGGGCAATGTCTATTTTATCCGCAACTGTGGGTTTGTTTTTTTAGTAGTTCTTTGAGAATGTCCCTCTCCAAGGCTTGTTCAGCAAATAGCTTTTTAAGCTTTTCATTCTCTTTTTCCAACTGTGCATAATCTTCCGCTGTTGGAACGAACTTCGATTGTTTGACGCTCGTCCCGTCCAACTGATTGAGATCCTTACGATTCAATTCTTTAGCCCACCTGAGAACCATTTTTGGATCCAATTCATGTTGCCAATCTCTTTCCCTTGGGCTACTACCATTTTCTTGAAATTCAGATCGTACTGCTTCCTCTTCATTCCGTTCCCCTCCGCCTCGACATTATTGTATCGGAGTAAGGGGTGTACTGTCCAAATTCATTTGGGGGCTAAATAGGTAGTGTGCGCGTTGCGTATCGACCTGATCCTCCGGAAATACACGAATGTTACTATTCCGGAGTGATGGAATGATTACAGCGCGGCCGCCAAAATCGGCTAGCTATATAACTCCTCATTCATCGAGGATCCTCCTAATCCGAACGGAATGAATGTTATGACCCGACGGACCGGACTCGGTTCGTAGGTTCCGTTTCGTATGCTTTCGCGAATCGTTGGCCAGTGTTGTACGATGTGTCTGCGTAACTCTTTTACCGACATGTCATCTACGCCGTGGCTTCCTTTATTCGCCTCGACCTTTGATAGCGCCGACAGCATGTTCTCTCGTGACAGCACGTCCTCGATCATCTTTCGGCTACACTCCCTTGCGTAAATGATTCGTTCTCTTTGTGCCGCTGATGAATTCCGCCCTTCCGGGTACCCTTGCGTATTCACCGCTACTTTTCCCGGATAAGTCCTTTCGGATTGTCTGCTTTCATCATCCATCCTCGAACGCCAAGATTCCTCATTCCTAGTCCATGTTCAGCCCTTCCGCAGACCGTTGCAACAGCCTGCGTACTATGGCCTCTGCTGACTTCTGTACGTTCAGCTTACCCTCACAGGCAAGGTTACGAAGTTTGTCTTCGCCTTCCGTACAGATCTCCCCAGGTAAAAACGCTATCTTCCTCTCTATCTACCTGCTCCATTTACTCTCGTACGCCTTCGGCAGTATGGGCTTTGACTTGTTTAGCAGTCTCATCCAGCGTACGCTAGCCTTATATGAAGTTCGTGTTCCTCAGGCCGGAAATTTGCCGCCGGCTTCCTTCAGATTCCACCTCGCGATGGACACCCTTGCCTTAAGCTATGGCTACTATTGCCTTCACCATTCGGGACTTGAACCCTATAGATAGCGCCCATGCTGGGCGCACCAAAAAAGCGCCATCTCATAATAAGGAGATGGAGCTTTTTACCATAAGGTTTTCAAGTTCACTCTTCTGCTTTTTTAATTCCAAAATCTACTCTATTGAAGACTTAGAGCAAACTTTACCCGACTAATAGATTATTTTGCCCTTAACAGTTACTTTTTTCTCTTTGCTGTTCCACTCTATTTTTATATCTTTATTTAAAGCAACAATCGCTTCATGCAGCGGGATGTAAATTCTATTATCTTTTGAGATCGTAGATAATTTCATATTAACTTCTTCAATATTATCATCAAGTGTAATCTTAACTTTCTTCGAGTTCTTAAACCAATAAATAAATGCGTTAGAATTTCCTTCACTAGAAAAACCAGTAATAAAGCCTGCTCTGTTCTTATCCTCAAACCCCCACCTAGCTAAAGCCCCTACCATGCTCGTAATAGTGTCAAGATTGACGTATACATGGTCATCTACTACTGTGAAATGATTTCTCTTTTCAGAATAAACCATGTCATTCCCTTCCACTTGTATGGAATTCGACGCAGCAAATGTTGTAGGTGAACCGGAAAACAACAGACTTGTTGCCAAAATCGAACTACCTAAAAGGATCTTCTTAAACATAATACACCTCATTAAGGTCACTACTCACATCTGAATAGCAGCGGTGAGCGGCAACAGATTGATGTTAATAAATTTTAAACGATTCCGAGACAGGATTTGTTCCAGATTTAATGTAATCTATACTTCCTCCATGACTCCATGTTTCATTACTGAGCCCGGAAACATCGGTAGGAAAAACTGAAGCTGCTCCATCATTTTTAAGGAATTTAAAATCAAACCATTTACCGTATGAACTATATGGGGTTGAGAATTTTGTGGTAGGTGCTAAACTAGGATCCATTGCAATGGAAACGACACGTTTAACTCTAACATTTGAAGTTGACTGACCCGTTAAAGTCACATCATAGAATACAGATGCTCCTAACTGGAATCTTATTCTCAACACATTTTCAGATGTTTTATAGTATACTTTAAAACTGGATATTACTTGACTTGGGGTTTGTTTCCGTGTTGTGTCAATGTAGAATCCTCCTGGTTGTATTGGATTTGGTCCTGTGTGTGGCTTTTCCACTCTAAAGTAAGGAAACCAACCAGTACCTTGTGTTCCACTATAGGTTGTAAAACCAGCTTCGGCAAAATCACCAATACCTACATACATAAGTGCTGCCGCTTTTTCTGCCTGTCCCGCGCTTGCATTATATTCAGGCAGGATCATACTGGTTGAGAAAGTTTGTATAAGCACTTGTATTTGCAGGTGTTGTAATTCTGTTAAACGCCCCTGTTTTATAACCATTAGGATTATTGGAATTAGGCAGCAGTGCAAATGCAGATGGAGTTCTTTTTACTGCTAGCTTCTTTTGGGAAGATGAAAACAACGAAATCGTTTTAGAAAATTGTGTTGGAGAACCTTGCTGTTCTACTGTAGGCTCATAAGTATCCTGCGTTACGAACTGAAATCTTTCTTCTATTGCCCCTTCGGTAGAACTAAGGGCGGACGTTATTTCTCCCTCAGAATCAACAACGATTTTGACAACCTCAATATTCTTGAGTGTATCAATCTCGTTATTTAAAGCTACCTCATTCGAGTTAATTGCGAAGCTGGACCTTTTACTTTTTTCCAACTCTCTAATATCGGAAACTTTCGGTCTGCCATTTAAATTCAGAGTGTCATTAATAGCCTCTAATCTTATGTCTTCCAGCTCTGATTTAATGCCAACCTCTAAAGAAGTGGTACTCTGCGCTGAAGAATAAGAAGGTGCTGCTGCCGATAATAAAAGTGCTAAAGAAGTAGTTAATACTAGACTTTTCCTCAATTTAATGCCTCCTATAACGAAATTTAACAATAACAAAGTTTACCATACCCCATATTGAGGTAAATTTAATATAGGACCATATACTTATATAGGTATAAAAATATATATGGATATATATAGATGTTCATCGAATTGATCTTGGATGAACTAGTTAAATTACCTCGCCTTCTTTGAGATAAGTGTGGGTGCCTCTCAAACTTGAAGAGCCTTGTTCATATAATGTTTCAGCCGAACACTTATATCCGCTCGCACATTATTGCACATCAGCACGAGTTGATCTTCATATCCCCTACATATAAACCGGTAATGGGCTCCTATGTTATATTCACTACTCCCGTCTTTAATGAGTGTAGTAGGTGGATCGCTCCACTTCGAGCACACGAAGGATGAAGCTGATGTTGTGTCCGAGCGCAATATACGTCCGGGCAATGTCTATTTTATCCGCAACTGTGGGTTTGTTTTTTTTAGTAGGTCTTTGAGAATGTCCCTCTCCAAGGCTTGCTCCGCGAAGAGCTTTTTAAGCTTTTCATTCTCTTTCTCCAGCTGTGCATAATCTTCCGCTGTTGGAACGAACTTCGATTGTTTGACGCTTGTCCCGTCCAACTGATCGAGATCCTTACGATTCAATTCTTTAGCCCATCTGAGAACCATCTTCGGATCCAATTCATGTTGCCTGGCTACGGTGGTCATGTTGCCAATCTCTTTCCCTTGGGCTACCACCATCTTCTTGAAATTCAGATCGTACTGCCTCCTCTTCATTCCGTTCCCCTCCGCCTCAACATCATTGCATCGAAGTAAGGGGTGTACTGTCCAAGTTTATTTGGGGGCTAAATAGTTAGGTTGTGAGGGCTATTGCTTATGAAAGGTATTAGCCCCCACAGCCATGTTGGCGGAAGAAATCGGTTCGAAAAAAGGCTATTGGACAGTGGAAGCGAATAGCTCTCAGGAGGTACACATGGAACTTTAGATTATTGGAAAGCGAACCCCAAATAAGCCAGCAAATGAGTACGGAAGCCCAGGAAATGAACTAATAAAATAACGCGAGGTGTAAGATGAGTTCCATTCTGAACGTTATCGAAAAATTAAAGCTGAATGTCTTGAATATAGAAGATGTCCCAGAGTCATTTAGTTCTGAGGTATATAAAATTTCTCTCGCTAACAGGGAAAACGTATATGTCAAAATTCCATACAACAAGGATAAGCTATTTCGAGAATTTCAGGTGCTTGAACTATTAAAGGACGTAATACCTGTTCCTAAAGTATTGGACCTTTGGGACGGGGATGAAAATAGTACGGGGGCATTGCTTCTTTCAGCAATTGAAGGTCAGCCTTGTACAGGGAATATTGATGAGACAGTTTCTTTTCAAATTGGCATGTATCATGCGATGCTTCATGAGACTAAAACTCCAGGATACGGTCAGCATGTAAAGAATGGATTTAAGCTCCTTGATCAAAACGATTGGAGATTACATATGAAAAGTAATTTCGAAAAATGGAAAGAGCCCTGTAAAGAAATTCTCGATCCAGATTTGTATGAAAAATGTGTGATTCACTTTGATGGCGTCTTTGCTGCTTTACCAGAGCTTGACGGACCTTGCGTTGTTCATATGGATTTTAGACCCGCAAATATATTGGTGAACAATAACAAAGTCACGGGTATTATTGATTTTGAGAGTGCTCGTGGCGGATCATCTGAAATAGATTTCACTAAAATGAATAGATATATCTGGAGAGTAAACCCGAGCACAAAGTTACCGTACATGGAAGGGTACCAAACGATTCGCCCTATTATAAACCTGGAAGCAGTGCTTCCGTTTTATGATTTCTACGATGCTTTCTGTGCGGTTGTCTGGTGCAAAAACAGAGGCATCGAAAAAAACCAGGCATTTTTGCAGGAAAACATTGCTATTTTGCAGAAGGCTATAGGATAAATGAAATAAGCTTAATTTTGGAAGGGGAATTTATACTTTATGCCAGTATCTTTGTAATGGACTAAAGAGAACATGAAAAATTTCGTTATTTTGTCTAACGGGATAGCTATGTCTTCTTGACCCATTACAAGGAACTCAAGCAAAGTATGTTAACTATACTTGCGGAGTGCCTTTATTGAGGTACTCCGTTTTTATTTTTCAATTATTATCCTATAACTGAAGAGGTGCTTAGGGATGAGTAATCAATTTATCATTGAAACAAATACAATTAGACTACGGGCATTTTCCAAAATTGACTATCATGGGCTTTATGGACTTACAAGACAATCAGAAATTACAGATATGCTACCTGATTGGAATATGACGGAGGAACAACTTGAAGGATTTCTAGAGTTTGTAATAGCTAGTTATGAGAGTTTCGATTCTAAAGATGTACGAATCTTATTAGCAGTTGAGCATAAACAGGATAAGAAGCTTATTGGATGGTGTGGTGTATTTCCTAATAATCTGTTAGATCCTGCAGCCAGGGAAATTGCGTATGCGATCTCAAAGGATTATAGAAATCAGGGTTACACCACGAGTGCAGTCCGAGCAATGATATCATTCATTTTTAGCAATACATGGCTTGATCAAATTGTTGCGATTGTAAAACCACATAACCATGCCTCAAGAAGAGTACTGGAAAAGGCGGGTTTGAGTCATATTCATCTTACAAAGCTCTCTGATCAAGAGGAATATGATTATTTTGAAGTGAAAAGAAATGGAGTTTACGATACAGAAACAGGGCCGATCATTCGCAGAGCAAATGTAGACGATGCTGAAGCTTTAGCAGAAATGATGAAAAGAACATTTGACCAAGAAATAAAAAAATGGCATACAGGCGAGGAAAGCCCAGATAATAACCTTTGTCCTCCAGCATATGATTCGGTAGAAATGCACAAATACTTGATCAGGGAATCCTGTTATTATGTCATTGTGCTCGAAGGAAAAAGGGTTGGTGGAGTTAGTGTCAACTATTTAGGGAAAAGACACGCAAGGCTGGATAAGATATTTATTGATCCGAACTTTCAAGGGCAGGGTATTGGCTCGAAGGTCATTTCTTTGCTAGAAAAAGAGTTCCCGTTTGTCGAGGTATGGAAGTTGGAAACGTCTAGTAAGCAAATTAGTAATCATTATTTTTATGAAAAAATGGGATTCATCAGGAGTTATGAGTCTGAATGGGAGTACGGATATGAAAAAATAAACTCGATTGCATCTCGGACAAAAACAGAGGAAATCCGGACCATTGAAATGGCTCAATCAAGGATTGAAAATCAGAATCTCTCGAATGTAGAGTTCACAAACTGCTCCATGAACGAGACAGATTTCTACAAAGTTAATCTTAAAAACGGCTGTTATAGCGATAGTAATCTACAAGGTAGCCAGGTTACCGATTGTAATCTAAGCTACTCTAAATTCACCAACCTAAATCTCACCAATGTCCTTCTTGCCGATCTGCGATTAAGTAATAGTGAGATTGAATTAGTATCCTTAGATGGCGTTTATTTTCATGATACAAATCTTGGATCGGAGAAGAAGCCCATTTTATTTGAACGATGTGATCTAAGTGGTAGCGAGATACGCAGTAGTGATCTTTCAAACGTAAATATTAATCAATGTAAAATGTCGGGAATGAAAATTAATAATATACCTGTTGAAGAACTATTGAAGTCATATTATAGATCTTCAGAAGCATAGAAGCAGTTCACGCCAATGACTATCCCTTTGGATGGTCATTGGCGTGAAACTTTTTACTATTACCTGTCTATATAATCAGCTCCCATTGTTCTTCGATAAGCTCCTTATTGGATAGTAGTTGAGTTCGAGTTTCTATTAATTTGAAGCCGTTATTCGCATATATTCTCCTTGCTGAAACGAGTTCTTTATTGGTCCAAAGGATGATTAATTTGAAGCCCGATTCCCTGGAGAAATCAATAGCTGTTTGTAACAACTGTTGTCCCAACCCAGTACCTCTAACATGGGGTTCAACAAGAAATAAGCCTAACTGAGCCGTATCTTCTGTAGCTTTTTTTATACTTATAGAGCCAGCTTGTATCCCCTCGATTTCTAATATCCAAATCTGTTCTTTATGGTCCGACCTCGCTATAAATGCATTCACGCTATTTGTAATAAATTCTCGAAAAGATAAGTCATAATTGAATTCCTTATTATAGAGCTCATAATGCGAGTTAATGATGTAGTCTGTATCCTCTATGCTAAACGTGCGAATCATTAAACCTCACTCCTTTTCTACAAAACACAAAAACCGGAGAAGCCAACGGCTGTATCCGGTCTTTGCAATCATAAAACCCTAATCCACTGCTACTTTCGTATAGCTTCGTATACATATTTCTGCTTTCCATTAGTCGGTGCTTTGCCATACTCGAAATCGGCTGACACAGTCACGTCCGAAAAGCCGATGCTTTCCAAAATCAGCTTAAATTCCTCAACACCATACCAGCGTAATGCAAATCGTTGCAGCTCGGTCTGGATAAGAGCACCGTTACGCCATTTTTCATATTTCAAATAGGAGACTTTGTATTGATGATATAAATCTGCTTCGACAAGCTTGCCTTCCATTGTGATTATGTCTCCATCCGGTAAGTTGAATGTTGATGCACCACCAAACGGACCACACTCAAAATTAGAATCAGGCAGGAAGAGATCAAGGATAAGACGTCCGCCTGGCTGTAGATGCTCGTAAAACCGCTTCAAGACTTTCATTGACATCTCTCGTTGTTCAATTAACAAAAATGAACCGCCCGGAATAATGATAGCCTCATATTTGTCCGATAAAGAAAGCTCCTGAAGGTCTGCCTCATACAATTGGGCGGCTAATCCGCTTTCTTCACAACGTTGACGGCAAGATGCCAACATTTCAGGAGAATAGTCTACTCCATCTACAATAAGACCTGATTCGAGAAGCGGAATGATTACACGTCCTGAACCGACCATGGCCTCAAGAATTCGCCCTTTGCAATGCTTCAGCCTGTCGCGGTAATATTCTATATCACCATCAATAGATTGACCTGTTTTCTTGGTGAGGTCATAAACCTCGGTACAAAGCTCACCGTAATAACTAAAAGACATATACTGTTCCCTCCGTGAATTGGATTTAACACGAAAGGGGATTCTATTGAATTATCCCTTCCGCACCGTATTATTGGACACGTCGGATTTAAGCATTTGCATGAGAATCACTCACTTTCATATAAATTAACTTAACTATAATTTCCAGGTAGTTCCTGGTCAACGGATAAGACGATTAAAATAAAACTTGCCGTTACGGACACAGCCTGCAGAGCCGGAGAATCACTGGTGAGCAGCTGGCATCCAAAAGTTTCATCGCGGTGGAAGCTTGGCGGTTTGGTGTTGAAAAGTGTCATTATGATTATACGATAATACAAATCTGAACTTGATGTCTGATGAAAATATAGTTGTAGACTGAGAAAATAAAGTGTTAGACCGGGAAAAAAGTTCTAGACTGACAGCGGCGGCGTTGAGCTAACGGGCAGGATAATGGGGAAATATGAATCGGGTAAAACGAGTAAGACGAATTCGTTATATCTGCAACTTATCCACTATCAATTCCGTCAAAATAAGTATTAAATGCCACTTTTATCAAGGAGATAAAATATAATGAAATGGAATAAAAGGCTCAAATACGTAGTTGGTTCCGCTCTGCTTGCCAGTGTCCTCTTCAACGGTTCATCAGCTTATGCAGCAGCTCCTTCTGTCTTCGTGAACGGGGGGCTTCAATACGACGCGATGATGGTCAAGGGAAATGCCATGATCAAATTGCGGGCACTGACGGATCAGGCGTGGATTGTGTTTTCATATGATCCGAAGACGCGTGTTGTGATGTTTCATACAAAAGATAACAAGATTATGGTGAAATTGAAGGAAGGGGAGAAGAAAGCGAACGTGAACGGCAAATCCGTGTCGATTGACGCCGGAGTCGTGAACAAGAACGGACTGACTTATGTGCCGCTTCGGTTCATCAGCGAGACGCTTGGCGCTTATGTAAAGTATAACGCGAAAGACAACCGTGTCATCGTGCGAACTCCTACAGCTCAGCAAGAATATGAGACGCTGATGCACGGCGATTTGACGGAAGCACGCGAGATCGCGTTAAAACTGCCGGGGTTCTCGGGGGATGCGCCAATGTTGAAAGGTGGTGAAGGGTATCATTATTATGGTTTCACATTCCCCGAAGGAGAAGCCTTGCGATTTAGTATCGATAATGCAGGTTACGACTATGGGTACTACGAGGTCAATGAAGAAGGATTAGCGATCAAGAAATGGCAGTATGATGATGTAGCTAAGCGTGAATGGGGTGTGAAACCGAAGTTTAAAAGCTCGGTCTATTTCCTAAATCAGTGGGCGAGCGGTTTATATACTTTCGGCAAAACCGATGAGCAAGGGAATAGTCAGGAGCTTGGCAAGCTTCGATCTGAAGAAGTCGACGGAAGAGTCGTTCCGATTAAAGGTGAGAAGCGCACGGATGATTAAATAGCCAGGGAGCAGATTACTGCGGTAGCTGCTCTCTGTTTTCATTGAACTAGCAGTTCAACATAGAGAGTCAACAAAAATTTAATATTTACACTTAAATACTCGTAAAAAACCTGTTCGATTTCAGGTAAGTCCTTAAGCTAACGGGATACGTTAGTTCAATAAACCAGCGGCAGTCAAGGACTTTATTTTTCAGTCCTTGACTGCCGCTGGTTTTATATTGGAGTCAGTCTAAGACTTATTATTCGGAGTCTGACGGTTTAGCAATTCAAAATTCGCGTAGGATCAACAAATCCAGTCTATAACTTTATTTTCTTCGGACACTTGATGGTTAAATAATTTACAGAGTGTAAATAGGGTTTTAATAGGTTTCTTTGGGTGTGAAACAGCCAATCCCCTTTAATATATAGTCAAAGAAGTTGAGAATAATTTGGTTTTGGGTTTCTATACAATAATATTTTTCAATATTTGCTTTTCCGCCTTGCAGCATATTTGCAAGGACAGGAGAAAAGAACGGTAAATCCGTCAGGCTTAAATGTTTTGCACCTTGAAAATGAACGGTATATATCTCTGAGAAATTTCTATCCGTGACTTTGTTTGCCGCATAAGTGGAATTGCTATTAAGCTGTACCCAAACATCGTCAGAGTAGATATTAAGAAGTGGGGTCGTGTAGGCTTTGCCGCTTGCAACTAAATTCTTAATCTCTTTATCGTAATTTAGCTCACTAAACATCGGGGTATCAATATTGACAACTGCATCTACATCTTTACGCTCTCTGCCAAGCCAAATGCTAGCTGCGCCACCCATGGAGTGCCCGAACACACCGATTTCATATGTATTGATATACTGATAACCGAGCCGTTGTCACTTTTGGCTTTATTAAGTATGGTGTCGATTACAAAATTCATATCATCCGTTCGCAGTTTCATCCATTTTTGAATGAGTCCGTAGGTTTCCTCTATCGTGTAAACTCCCTCTTTGTTGGCATTGCTCACTTCCTGATAATATTCTGAATTGATTATAGAAGTTGTCCCATCGTCTGAAACCGTATAAAAGGAATGATAGGGGTGATCGATGGAAACTACAACATAACCGTGGCTTGCGAGCTCCGTATAGGTGGTGGCATTGCTTGATTTAATGCCGTATGCTCCATGGGAGAATACTAAAAGTGGGTATTTACCATGTGTACGTTCAGGATACCAAAACTCGACATTAACAAACCTGTTTTTCCCCGTGTCAGTAAATTTCTCAATACGGTTATTGTCAACGTAGGTGTAAGCAGCGGTTGCGACTTCATATTCGCCTGTCACTTTTGGTGATTTATGCTGCGGAAAAATAAGTGCAGGGGCGAGTGCAAATGCTAGCACAGCTATCATACTAATTGCTTTTATAACGATACGAGAGGTCTTGTATTTTTTGGTATTTACTTTGTTACGGATAAGCGAAATCGCTCCGATTAACGCCAGCATGAAAAGCAGTATTGCAAGCAATATCCAGCGGAAACTCCAACTAATAACGGATATAAATGTGAGAGTCGTAATGCGAAGATGATCAGGAAATCTTTAATAATCTCTTTTACAAATTCAGAGAGCTTCACAGTTGTCCCTCCACTTACAATCCCAGCATATTTTTAAGCACAGGCACATACTGCCTTGATATAACAACACGTTCCCCATTATCAAGTACCGCTTCAAATCGTCCACTTATTGTCGGATGAATAACTGAGATTTTAGTTATGTTCAAAACCGTTGATTTAGATGCACGAAAGCAGTGCTTTTCTTTGCATAGTTCCTCTAATTCATAAAGCTTTTGCTTTACCTCATAAACCTTGTCCTTGCTGTAAATAAAGACCTTTCCGTCAACCGCTTCGAAATAGTAGACATTGCTAAGTTTTATACGGTGAACACAGTCACCATAATATCCGAGCAGAATGAGGCTTTCTGTTTTTAGCTTGTTTACTATTTCGCTTATTTCATCATCTACCTCATGGCATCTGACGAGAATTTCCTCTTCCTGATCTTTGCTTATTTCTTCTATTGAAACTTTCATATCCTCACCCACTTTATTTGGTACAACGATATACTATCCGCCGTAACGCCGTTAATTTGAACCTTATCATAAATAATGGAAGAGTGGGGAGGCCAAACTAAATTTCGAAAGTGGATCTTGAGAAAAATGCTCTTGTCTCTGATAGAAATGATGTTTGTCTAGAGCAACATTCACACAGAGGGAAGGCAAGGCCGGCTGTCCATTCATCGCGTGCCAACGCAGTCCTATGCGGCTAATGAGATTTCTTATGTTGTAGTATAATAAAATTATTAATTATTCCAAGCTATAATCCAATAGCCAAGTAAGGAGTCGTTATGGGGAACCAATTGTTTAAGAGCTCGGTGGAAACGACCTTAAAAGTGATCGGCGGCAAATGGAAACTGGTCATTCTGTGCCATCTGTTAGACGGCGCCAAGCGCTTCGGAGAGCTCAAACGGGGAATGCCTGATATTACGCAAAAAATGCTAACTCAACAGCTGCGTGAATTAGAGGATGACAGGATCATTCATCGTGAAATATTCGTTCAAGTACCTCCAAAAGTTGAGTATTCCTTAACGGAATATGGCCGTACGATGGAGGAAGTGCTAGATGTGATGGCCGGCTGGGGAGAGAAGCACCACGAGCGAACTGAAGTTTAAACAAAATCAAAAAGTACGATTAAGTAAGACCTTTAACATTTTGTTGACGGTCTTTTTGTCGTCCATGGTTTCTAAAAGGGTACTACGTCACCCAATAGTGCGTACTTCCTTTTCGGAAAGTGTCGTCGTACAATAAGCCCCACGAGCAACACCCCAACAAAATGTTAAGGAGTGAACTATCCATGAAGCTGCAATTAGCGTTAGATCTTGTTGACATTCCTCAAGCCAAGCAATTGGTGAAAGAGGTGGAAGCTTATATAGATATCGTAGAGATTGGCACACCCGTTGTCATTAATGAAGGGCTTCGCGCCGTCAAAGAAATTAAAGAAGCATTCCCAAACCTGAAGGTTCTGGCTGATTTAAAAATAATGGATGCCGCAGGTTATGAAGTTATGAAAGCATCCGAAGCAGGAGCCGATATCATTACGGTATTAGGGGCTTCTGAAGATATGACAATCAAGGGCGCCGTTGAGGAAGCTAAGAAACAAGGCAGACAAATCCTTGTTGATATGATCTCAGTGAAAAACCTCGAGCAACGTGCGCAAGAAATCGACGCGCTTGGCGTAGACTATATTTGTGTGCATACCGGTTACGATCTTCAGGCTGTCGGAAAAAATTCGTTCGAAGATCTTCTGACGATCAAACGCGTTGTCAAAAATGCGAAAACAGCGATTGCTGGAGGCATTAAATTAAGCACGCTGCCAGAAGTAATCAAAGCGAACCCGGATCTTGTTATTGTCGGCGGAGGTATTACCGGACAAGCGGACAAGCAGGCTGCTGCCGCCGAGATGCGGGAATTGATTAAACAAGGATCTTAAAGCCAATGAAAGTGGATCCCTATACGGTTAAAATCCTTAAGGAGCTGCAGCAGGCAACTATTCAATTGGATGATGGACAAGCGGATCTTCTTGCCGAGCGAATCATCCAGTCGGGCAAAGT
The DNA here is from genome assembly GCA_900105225.1 of Paenibacillaceae bacterium GAS479. Classification (NCBI taxonomy): domain Bacteria; kingdom Bacillati; phylum Bacillota; class Bacilli; order Caryophanales; family Paenibacillaceae; species Paenibacillaceae bacterium GAS479. Next base: position 2,590,668 of record LT629764.1, read on the forward strand.
TTTTCTAGCTGGAGCAGGACGATCTGGCTTGATGGCCAAAGCATTTGCAATGAGACTGATGCATATGGGGATCGATTCCTATGTAATAGGTGAGACCATAACGCCTAATATAACGGAAAATGACTTGCTGATCATCGGATCTGGTTCCGGTGAAACGAAGAGTCTGTTGTCGATGGCTGAGAAAGCCAGAAGCTTGCAAGCTTGTGTTGCGGCCGTGACGATATTTCCGGAATCATCGATTGGACAATTAGCTAACATCATCGTTAAATTGCCTGGTTCGCCTAAAGATAAATCGGAAGGTCATTACTCCACCATACAGCCTATGGGCTCATTATTTGAGCAGACATTGTTGTTATTCTTTGATGCTATTATCCTGCGTTTAATGGAGAAAAAGGGTTATAATTCAACGACAATGTTTGGCAGACATGCCAATCTGGAGTGACGTTCTCCATAAAAAAAGCAAAGCCCGATTAGCTCTTAAACAAGCTAATCGGGCTTTACCTTTTTCTAAATGAACATCGAATTACTCGCCAAGGAAGCTTTTGATGAAGAACTCCAATTGGTATTCCATGCTCAGTGGATCATTGAAGTAGAATGCTTTAGCGTCCGCTTCATAGACACGATTGTTTTTAACTGCTGGAATGTTTTTGTATGTTTCTGTCTCTTGGAATGAATTATCTTCATCCGCGTTTTTACTGAAGATAACGTAGTCTCCAGAGTAATCGGACAGAACTTCCGTCGACAGGGCAAAATAGCCTTCTTTCTCCGTCGCTGCCTGGACTTTCGCTGGCTTGGCTAGACCGAAGCCACCCTCATAGAGGATTTCAGTGCCACGGCCAAAGTTATCACCGTAAACATAGAGCTGTTTATTGAAGGTTTCAATGACCGAAACCGTCGCATTTTCGCCGATTTTCGCTTTAACTTTGTCGCCGGCTTCTTTTACTTTAACTTTGAACTGGTCAACCCAAGCTTGGGCTTCTTTTTCTTTGTTCAAAAGTTTGCCGATCTCTACTTGTTGCTCTAGATAATTGAGCTTCCCATAGGTATAAATGACGGTAGGCGCAATTTCTTTTAATTTATCGAGGTTTTTAATGCCGTCTAAACTGATAATAAGATCCGGTTCCAGCTCGAGGATCTTTTCAACGCTTTCGTCCGAAACGGTTGCAACGTCTTTAAGCTTCTCTTTGAATTGCGGGTTGTCTTTGGACATCTCGTCCACGCCGACAACTGGCACACCGAGTGCCATAACGTTTCCTGTTAAAAAGCGGGTAATAACGACGACGCGCTGCGGGTTTTTTGGAACCTCAATAGGTCCACCCTCCGACTGGTACGTAAAGGTACCGGATTCTGGGGCTGCTGTTGCCGATGCTTCTGGAGACGGGCTGCTTGCATTGTTGACGGTGTTCGCAGAATTACCGCCGCAAGCGCTCAACAGTAAAACTAGAACCAGAGTTAGTGGAATAAACAGCTTTTTCATAAAATGACGCTCCCCTCAATCTCGTACTGACTATAATCAATGAATAGCTGCGCGTCTATCTTTGAACAAGCAAGGGAATCGCGAGCACGATTCAACGATTGATAATGATTATCATATTCACAAGATAGAATTGTAACGGTTACTTCAATAGTTGTCAACATTTAAGAAGTGAAACTTCATGCTGGGTCCCTTCCATTTCCAAACCTTCCATTAAGGTCATTATTTTGCTGATCACTTGCTCTTCTTCATTCATCACCTGTTCTGCTGTCAACAATAGTAGATCAGCATGATCTCCTACGCAGATCGCTCGTTTGGCATGTTTGAACATCGAAACATCATTTGCATCGTTGCCAAATGCAATAAATTCCTGCGGCATTATGCCTAGCTTTTGCAGACCGGTCCATTTATCAGTCCCTAACGGACTAATATCAATAATTCCCTCTAAGGCATGTTGATAAATGACAACCGGCAGCTTCTGCAGTTCCTCTAGTATTTTTTGACCATCCAAACTACTTAAAATGACAACTTTAATCATCTCATTCAGTTCATCGATGCCAATATTTTTTGCTCTTTGCTGAGGATCTAGATTTCTCCGAATAGGATGCTCTTCACTGCCCGAATATGCATAATCCCATTTGCTGTCTATTAAATAATCGGCCTCGAATGACCGAATTAGACTGATAATGGAAGCAGCTGTAGCTGGGTCAAAGGCAATGGTTGAGAGGATACTCCCACCCGATGCAACAAAACCTCCATTACCGCCAACCATCGGAAAATGATGCATATGAGACGGCAATACCGGTAATAAATCACGGATTGGCCGGGCTGAGGCAAATATAATTTCATGTCCTTTTTCGATAAGAATGTCTAGAGCTTTAACCATCGGCTCACTTAAGGGCTGGCCTTTAAAACAGATCGTTCCGTCCAAATCAAAAATAAATTTCATCGTACAACCTCCTTATTTCTACCTATACTAACGGTTTCTTATATAATGGGAAGGACCGATGTCCGAAAAAGGAGAGGCTCATGAAATTCAGTTCAGAGCAGGATCGTATACAAAGATATATGTCTCAATTTAACCTTGATGGGGTATTCTCTGAGCCGGATTCCCTTCCTATTCAACTTCGTACTTATGAGCGGAATGAGCTCGTATTAATAGAAGGCGACGAGCTTGATGGGATTTATTTTCAAGTGGAAGGCCGCACTAAAATCTCGTCTAGCGTGGGGACGGGAAAGTCGCTGTTGCTGCGCTATTGTCATCCTTTATCGATCATGGGCGATGTCGAGCTTTTTCAAAAGGTTGTTGTACAGTCTCAAGTAGAAGCTGCTGAAAAAACCGTTTTTCTGTTTATTGATATACGTACAGTTGAAGCCAAGTTATTGAAAGATTATAAATTTTTGAATGAGCTCTTAAGGCATCTTTCTTACAAGCTCCAGACGTGTACAACGGCTTCACGAATAAATTTATTAGCTTCGGTCGAGGAACGTTATGCGAGCTATTTATTAACGACACGACTTCAGAATGAATTCGGAAAAGAAATCCAGACAACAAAGATTCCCGAGATTGCCTCCTTGATCGGGACGACACCCCGTCATCTTAACCGCGTGATTCAGAAGTTATCTGACGTGAATATTCTCAACAAAGACAACAAAAGCATTACTATTATAGATTGGCAGCGCTTGGAGAAGCTATCACATGGAATACGATACGAATAATGCTTCAGGAGCACCGACATATTGTCGGTGCTTTTTTGTTATTCTGTCAACAAATAAGCAGGTTTATCTTTACATATAATATTTGATTGCGTAATGTCTATGATGACAATCGTAAATAAATGAAGCCCATTTTGGTTTAGAAATAGATTATTGAAAGGAAGTTATTTGTTGTTCGAAACATTACTCTTGAATTTCTTATTCTTACTACTTCCAGTTGTTTTATTTTTAATTTACTTTGAAAATAAGTCCCATACCTATAATAGAAAAATTTTTATGTTACTATCGTCGGTGACGATGGTTCTTTGTATTGCCAAACCAATTCAATTAGAAACTGGATTTATTTTCGACTTAAGATATATCCCGTTTATTATTATGGCTCTTTTTGGAGGGTACAGATATGTTCTCCCGTTATACATCATCTTAAATATGTATCGGTTCTATGTGAGCGGGGAGGGAGCACTCCCGTCCTTTCTCTTTTCAACAGCGGTAACGGCTGTTATGCCACTGTACAGCAAACAATTTCTAAATCTGACTTCTAGAGGTCGAGTCATAACGGCAACGGTGATTTCTTTCCTTACAATGGGATGTTACCTCATTACCTTGACCTTTATGATGGAGGAGCTAAGTAGAGAATTCTGGATGCTTACCTTAAATGCCCTGACTACATATGTTGGGGTAATGAGCGTTATTATGATTTTAATCGAAAAAATCATCACGAATATTAAAAACCGCGAACGAATTATTCGGTCGGAAAGGTTGAATGTCGTCAGCGAGCTTGCGGCCAGCGTATCCCATGAAATAAGAAATCCGCTTACGGTTACGAGCGGATTTCTGCAGCTGCTCAATAAGTCGAAGTCCATTACACCGGAGGAAAAGGGGTTCGTGGAATTATCTCTACAAGAGCTAAATCGAGCGGAAAAGATCGTTAGCGATTATCTTTCTTTTGCCAAGCCGCAATTAGATAATATGGTGTACTCTAATATGTTGATGGAGCTGGAGTATACAAAAAATATTATTATGCCTTATGCTTCCATCCATAAAGTCGAGGTGAAGTTCAGCTTCAATAACACGTTGAACAAAAGCTATGATCGAAACCAAATTCAGCAATGTTTAATTAATTTATATAAAAACGGTATTGAAGCGATGAAAGAAAAGGGCGGCGGTACGCTAACCATTGAGGCTTCTGAAAGGAATCAAACGATTATAATCAGCGTCCAGGACACAGGCATTGGAATGACAAAGGAAGAGATATCGCGTCTAGGTAAGCCCTATTATTCGACAAAAGCTGAAGGTACGGGTCTTGGCATGTTAATGGTCTATAGCACAATCAATAAAGCAGGGGGGACCATTGAAGTCCATAGCGTACAGGGTGCAGGCACAACCTTTCATTTGATCATTCCTACTTAAACAATGTTGTTTACGAGAGGCCAGGTGTTAGGAAATGAAAATCGACCGCTTGCTGGCGATGACCGTATTGCTCCTGAATCGTAAGCGGGTCAGTGCCAAAGAAATGGCCCAATACTTCGAGGTGTCTACTAAAACGGTTTATCGCGACATGGAAACCTTGAATCAATCCGGTATTCCAATTGTGAACTATAAGGGAATTATGGGTGGGTTCGAGATTATGGAATCCTACACTTTGAACCGTCAACTGCTTACTATAGATGATCTAACTGCGCTTGTATCTGCTGTAAAAGGGATGAACTCGGCGTTGGATGACCGCAAGCTGGCTAATCTTCTGGAGAAGGTTAAGGCGCTCCTGGGGAAAACGGGCTCCATAAACAGCGAAGTGAAGAAATCCGCTATTACGTTCGATTTTAATCCTTGGGGACAGAGCGGCTCTGCAAGGGATAAAATTAACGCCTTGAAACAAGCATCTGAAACGTTTTTGTGCGTGAAAATCAACTACCTGGATCGGGAAGGGGCGGAGAGCGAGCGAATAATTGAACCTGTAAAGCTGATCATGAAAGCGAACCTATGGTATTTGCAGGCATACTGCCAGGCAAGTAAGGATTTCCGTATGTTTCGTGTGTCCCGCATTCAACAGCTGCAGCTGTTGGCGGAATCTTTCATACCTCGCGAGGCGCCGGTGTTAGAGCGTTATGATTGGAACCCGGAATGGTTCAAAGAAGCTCAGCAGGAGTTAACCCTTCTGTTCCAACCTAAAGCCCGCTATCGTGTCGAGGAAACTTTTCCAGCCGGCTGGATGACCGAACTGGCCGATGGAAGGATTCAAGTCAAAGGTAGCTTCACTGTGGATGAGTGGTTTTACGGAATGCTGCTAAGTTACGGTGAACAGGTGAAAGTGGAGCAGCCGGATGACGTAGCGGAAGAGCTGGTACGCCGGGCGCAAAAAATTATGGAACAATATTCTAAATAGGACATAGAGATGTCCAATTTTCCCCTCTATACTTGGCTTAATGTTAAGGAAATGAGGGTGAGCCATGTTAAAAACCTATGTAACCGAAAAACCGCAATTAAGGCTGCGAGGAATAAGCCTCAGGACGACAAACGCAGCGGAAGCAGGACCGGATGGTCGCTTACCTGGACTATGGGAGGCCTACTTCAGCAGTACAGTCCAAAGAGGAACCGAAGTACCTGCTCCTATCTATTCTCTATACACCGATTACGAAAGCGATGCATCCGGCTCTTATCGGGTATTGATCGGACATGAAGTTGACGGAGATTTTGAAACGGGTGAAGATGGTCAGGCTTCTACTGCGGTTGTACCTGCGAGCAAATATCTTGTATTCATCACCAAGCGCGGGCCGATGCATGAAGTCGTGCCGCAGGCATGGGGAGAAATATGGGCCTATTTTGACAATGCACCGGAGGAAGTTAGAGCTTTTACCGGGGATTTTGAGCTTTATGATACCGGAAGTGCCGGGTTTGCTGACTCGGAAGTACACATATTCATAGCGATTAAATAAATAATCGTACGGTGTTATGAGATGTCGTGTTAGCCCAATAAAGGATTCCTGGATAAATGGAACGAATTGTATGAACACACCATTCGTTCCATTTAGGAGGATTCGCCTTGAAAGGGCTTGCCTATCTGAGACAGAGAAACTCGATATTCATGAAATCCATGTTTACGTACATCCTTATTTTTACGATTCCAATGGCCGTATTCGGATTTTCAACGTACTATTGGGCAGCTAACACGATAGAGACACAGACAAACAGCACTTATCTTGGTTTGCTGGAAGATGCTCAAAGAGACGTCGAGCGTAACTTCAATACGCTGGATACGTTTGCTGTACAGCTGTCCTATATGCCGCGAATTTCCAAGCTGATGAATATGGAAGGGAATAGCTTCAGCTACGATCGCGTTGATATCGGGGATCTACTCAATAGCATGAATGAGCTGAACATTTATAAATCAACCTATCCTCTAGTCGATGAAATCGCGATTTATTTCAATGGCAAGGATACGGTTCTCTCCACGCTGGGCAAAGACAGCTTCGAGCGTTACTTTATGGATCTCCTCCGCTTCGACAATATCGACTTGCAGCAATGGGAGCAGATTCTCGCTGCACGCAATAATCATCGCATCATCCTTCCCGAGCAAGTCAGCATATCCAATCAGCCTCGCCATCTACTCACCTATATCCAATCACTCCCCCCAGGCGATTCCAGCTTCCAGGCGACGCTTCTATTGCTCATTCGAGAGGAAGCACTGCAGCAGCTGCTGAGTAAATCGGCCTTAGCTGAGCAGCATGCCTTATACATTATGGACACTCAAGGAAACCGCGTCACGGACGTGAACCCAAATGCCGAGCTCGGCTCCTATATCGGGAATCAGCTTACAGATGGGTCTGCTGTGAGCAGTGGCATTGATACGGTTCAGCTTGCCGATGGCTCGCATTATTCTTTATATCGTTCTGATCCTGACAGTCGCGGGTGGTCCTATTACATCGCTGTCCCCACAAATACGGTGCTTTCTAAATTGCATGTAATTCGCAACGTAGCGATTGGTCTCTCCCTCTTTTATCTATGTCTGGGCCTCGGTTTATCTTATATTCTGGCAATGAGAAATTATAAGCCGCTTGCGAACCTTATTGGGATGATCCGATCCAAGCTGATGCTGGAGCCTCCTGTGAACAACGAGTTCCACTACGTGGAAAATGCGATTTACGCTATGCTGACGGATGCTAACCGCAGCGAGCATGAGATTTCACTGTATCGACCGCTGGCCAGGAACACTTGCTTGGCTAAGCTGTTGAACAAAAATTCAGCACATGATGCAAGCTTGATCCGCGCGATGGATTTGCTCGACATTTCGTTCCCGTATGAATTTTTCGTATGCGCGACACTGCTGCTAAGTGAGGAGCAGAGCTTGCCCGAAGATTTCTATGAACAGATCCGCTCAAGATTGGAAGCGCAGGGTGTGACGATTTTCTGGGTGGAAATGGACGAGAAGGACAAAGCAATCATCCTCAACATGGAGCGGGAAGAGCTTCGCACATCCGCTTTGCAGGCGATCGGTGACTGCTTGCGGTCTTTTTCCATTGCGTACCGTGCGATCGGGGTTGGCGGAAGCTCCCGCAATCTGCATGAGTTGTTCCGCTCGTACGAAGCTTCCGTGCATGCCATCGAATTCCGTTTCCTGAAGGGAGACGGAAGCATCCTCTATGCGGAAGAATACACAGAAGACGGCCACTGGAACGGCTATTTGGCGGAGGAGAATCAACTCATTGGGGCGCTCAGCGGCGGCGATGTGAAATCAGCTCAGCAACTGGCCGGTGCTATCGTGCATCGATATTTGGAGAAGAATCGATTGCCGCTCGCTACCATGCGATATTTAGGATACAGCATCGCATCGGTTGCGCTGAAAGCATTGGAGCAAGCAAACATCGGCCAAGCTCCTTCCGTAAAGCTGAAGGATATTATGGAAATGGATACGATGGACGAGATGGTATCGGCCATTGGCCGTTTATATGAAGAGACTTCGCACCTACTCGCTCGGGAGAAAGAGCAGCAGGATGTGCAGCTTATTCGGGAGATCAAGAGCTACATCCATACCTACTATAACGATCAAAATTTGTCCTTAACGAAGGTGGCAGAAGCGTTCCGAATCTCTTCCTCTTATTTGAGCCGATACTTCAAAAGCCAGACCGGCTCTACGTTCATCGACTATGTAAATCGGCGCAGAATCGAGGCTTCCAAACCGTTGCTAGGCACGGGTGGCGAGGCTACCATTTTGCAGGTAGCGCAGCAGGTCGGTTTTGATAATGACATCACTTTCCGCCGGTTGTTCAAAAAATATATGGGCATGACACCGAGCCAATTCAAGGATAAATAAGCCGCCAAGCCTCCATAGAGCAATTTCTGTATGACGCGAACACATATTGATCGTATACACCTCTGCCCAAGCTCTCATACAATGGGGCCATCACTCGAATGAGTCGAAATTAAAGGGGAGATGGGCGGAATGACAAAGAGGACAAAGGGTACAGCTAAAACTTCAATTGTAAGCGCATTAATAGTCGCATTGCTCGCCATGACAGGATGTCAAAGCAGCGGTGGGCCGGCTGCCAACAATTCCAATCAAGGAGCGGGGGAGTCACCGAAGCCAAGCACATCGGCATCACCTGGAACGGCGGCTGGCAGCCCGAAAAATCCGATGCCTATCGTTACGGACGGATCGGTGACCTTGACGGTGGCGGCGCCTGACAATCCGTTCGCGGCAGCCAGTTTGACGCAGAATCTGCCTGTTTGGCAGGAGATCGAGAAGGCGACCGGCGTCAAGATCAAATGGGATGTCGTGCCGGGCAGCCAGTTCCAGACGGCGATGCAGACTCGTTTGGCTTCCGGTAAGAATTTGCCAGACATTATTTTATCAAACTTCGATTTATACAAATATTCCAAGGACGGTCTCCTGCTCCAACTGGACGATTTAATAGCCAAGTACGGAGAGAACGCCGCCAAAATATTCGAGACGAAGCCGCTGCTGCCCGCGCTCATGAAAACGCCGGAGGGCAATACGTTCCATTTATCTGGAACAAGAGATGAAGAAGTAGCGGCAGGTCCTTACGGCTGGCTCATCCGTAAAGACTGGCTGGATAAGCTAAGCTTGCCGGAGCCGGTGACGGTTGACGACTGGTACAATGTTTTGAAAGCGTTTAAAGAAAAGGACCCGAACGGTAATAACAAGGCCGACGAGATCCCGATGACCAACTACAACGGGGTAACCCAGCTTTATAATTGGGGCAACGCTTGGGGGCTTCATCTGCGAGCAAGCGATGGCTTTTACCCTGACGCGAATGGAAAGATCCAGTATGAATGGCTTGATCCCCGGGCTAAAGAGATGGTCGCTTTCCTGAACAAGCTGGTTAAGGAAGGCTTGCTGGACATGGAGTTCGCGGTCAACAAGAAGGATCAGATGACATCCAAAATCATCCGCAGTCTGTCTGGGGCTACAATTGCCTGGCAGGAATCCAATACGTTATGGACCAATAAGCTGCGGGAAGCCGGACAAGCGGATGCGCAATGGGTTATGACTACTCCGCCTGGGGGCCCGAACGGCTACAAGGGACATATCGAGAAGTCGGGGCTGTCCAACGGTTATTCGGTCATCAACAGGGATTCCAAAAATGCGGAGGTTGCTTTCCGCTGGCTGGATTACGTCATCTATAGCGAGGAAAATACGAAGCGCATGACGCTCGGCATCGAAGGCAAGACGTACGTCATGAAGGATGGCCAGCCGCAAATGACCGATTTTGTCACGAAAAATCCGGATGGACTTGGGGCCGTTGAGGTCATTCGATCCCTCGGCGGCTGGCAGACGTTCAGCCAAGCTAGCCGAGTGGAATATATATCAAAGCTCAAGCTGACGGATGAAATCTTGACGGAGCGGGCGAAGCTCGTGCAATCCTATCTAGTTCCCACTGCGGAGTTCGCGATGCCGACGGAGGATGAATACTCCAATATAAACCGGAAACTAACCGACATTACGACCTATAAAGATGAAATGATCGCTAAATTCATCCTTGGCCAAGAGCCAATGGACAAATGGGATACGTTCACGAAGCAGATCAAGGCTATCGGAATTGATGAAGTTATTCAAATTCGCCAAAGCCAGTACGACAGGTTAATGAGCCAGAAGTAAGCTGAGCTGAGCGCGCGGGACTCAGTTCTGCGTGCTCATTCTTTTTGGCTAAGAATGCCTATCAGAGCCTCAGGAAAGGAAATTCGAAGCATGCCAAACCTTCCCTTAAGCCCCCGGATTGGACCCGCACAGACAAGACGGAGGGCCGCGCTTCACACTCTCAAAAAAAATGCGATTCGAGATAAGTTCTTGGTTCTGATGGTTTTGCCGGCAGTGGTCTATTTCATCGTTTTTCACTATCTCCCGATGTACGGCATTCTTATGGCTTTTCAGGACTTCTCTCCTTCCCGCGGCATCTGGAATAGCCCTTGGGTTGGACTGGAATGGTTCGAAGAGTTCTTCAGCTCCATCTATTCTTTCCGGCTAATCAAAAACGTCCTGCTGCTCAACTTCTACAGTCTGTTATGGGGCTTCCCGATTCCAATTATTTTCGCGCTGCTGTTGAATGAGATTCGCCGAAATACGTTCAAGCGGGTCGTGCAAACGGTCAGCTATATGCCTCACTTTATATCTGTCGTAGTTATCGCAGGCATGACAATTACGTTTTTGTCTCCTAACGATGGCATTGTGAATGTTGTGATCGAGAAATTGGGCTTCCAGAAGATCAACTTCTTGAGCGAGGTGGACTGGTTCCGCACTATTTATATCAGTACCGATATATGGGCGGGCTTCGGCTACAGTTCGATTCTTTATTTGGCTGCGCTGGCGGGAATAGATCCACAGTTATACGAGGCTGCTCGCATCGATGGAGCTTCGAGATTCCGGCAGCTCATTCACGTTACTTTGCCAGGCATTGCCCCAACGATCATCATATTACTGCTCCTGTCGCTCGGTCGCATGATGAGTGTCGGATTCGAAAAGATTATATTGCTGTACAATCCGTCTACGTATGAGGTGTCGGATGTCATCTCTTCCTATGTTTATCGAATCGGACTGGTCGGGGGAGAATTCAGCTTTGCTGCAGCTGTAGATTTTATGAATGCAACGATTAATTTTGTGCTGATCGTGAGCTTCAACTGGATAAGCCGCAAGCTGACCCAAACTTCGCTATGGTAGAGGAGGGACGCAATCTGCATTATGGTACATTCTAATACATTCATGGGTAAACTGGCGGACGCGGTTATTAACGTTTTCATGGTTTTTGTCATCATCATCTGTTTGTATCCGCTTGTATTTGTGCTCAGCATGTCGATCAGCGACCCGATTGCAGCTGCGGCTCAAGAGGTATGGCTGTTCCCGAAGGGTTTTTCTTTGAATGCTTATGAGCTTGTATTTGAAAATCCGGACATTTGGACCTCCTATATGAACACGATCTGGTACACGGTAGGAGGAACGGCTTTTAACGTCATTATGACGATATCGCTGGCTTATCCGCTGTCTCGCCGGAACTTTTTCCTACGCGGCCCGGTTACGTTTCTTATCGTGTTTACGATGCTGTTCAGCGGTGGGCTGATCCCAACCTTTATTCTGGTCAATGACCTTGGACTGTACAATACGAGATGGGCGCTCATCATTTTAGGAGCGATCGGCGTTTGGTACGTCATTATCGCTAGAACCTACTTTACGACCATTCCGGAGAGCCTGATTGAATCAGCAAAATTGGACGGCGCTAATGACATTCGGATATTCTGGACGGTCATCATTCCGTTATCAAAGCCTATCATTGCTGTGCTTGTGCTTTTCTACGCAGTGGGGCACTGGAACAGCTATTTCAGCGCATTAATCTATTTGCCGGATAAGAATTTACAGCCATTGCAGCTTTATTTGGTAAAGGTGCTTGTGGAAAATACAGGTCTCGCAGATTCTATTATGCCAAGCGAGGAGAAGAGTCTCGCAATCATGCAGATCAAATATGCGATAATCATCGTAGCTACTCTTCCTATTCTGTTCGTTTATCCGTTTTTGCAAAAATACTTTGTCAAAGGTGTTATGATTGGAGCCATCAAAGGTTGACCCGAAAGGAGAGCAAGCCATGTTCGTGGATTATCACACGCATCATGAGAGATGCGGACATGCTCAAGGTTCGATGGAGGCTATGATTAAAGCCGCGATTGAGCTCGGTATGAATCAGATTGGCCTGTCCGATCACAGCCCGTTTTTCTGCGACGAGAACGACCATCCGAACCCCGGCATGACGATGGCCACATCGGATTTTCCGAATTACGTGCAAGAGATGGTAGAGCTGAGAGAGAAATATAAGGACAGGATAGATGTCCGTCTTGGAGTGGAATCGGATTATTTGCCGGGGCTTATGGAGCAGTATGCTGCCATTTATGCGCAGTATCCATTGGATTACATCATCGGCTCGGTGCATTACTTCAGAGGGTATCATGTATTCGCCTCGGAGCGGTGGCGGCAGGAGAATGTGGATGTTGATGGAACCTACGTGGACTATATTCGGCTCATTCAGGATGCGGCGCGCTGCGGCAAATTCGATATTCTCGGACATATCGATGCCGTTAAGGGCCTGAACGTTCCGTGCTCGATTCCTCTTGATGCGCTCTGGGATGAAACGGCGCAGATAATCGCGGACGCTGGCATAGCGGTTGAAATCAATACGTCAGGGCTGCGCAAAAAATGCGGCTCCTGGTTCCCGTCGGCCGACATCGTCCAGCGGCTGCACCGGCTCGGCGTTCCTTTTACATTCGGCTCCGATGCTCATGGTCCCGACCAGCTCCTGCACGATTGGAGCGGCGTAACCGGCTTCCTCAAGGAAATCGGCGTAAAAGAGATTGCAACCTTCAAGCAGCGTGAGCGGATTATGCTGCCGCTGTAATTTTCCCGTCAAGGACACCTTAGGGTGTTCTTTTTTAACGCCTCGGTTGAGGCTGCATAAAGTATAGGACAGCAAAAATGAGTTTAGATCAGCCCCCGTGGCCGGTCTAAACTCATAGTAATGGATTTCAGCTATCTCCTTTTTTAGAAAGTCAGCTTTCCTCCGTAGGCGAGAAAAAGAGAGCTATTCGATTTGGACAACCTTCAAGGAACCTCTACGATTCTAAAGCTTTGAACTAAAGAACCTCCATCAGGTAATTGAACAACGAGAGCCCCATTGGCCGTACTATTCCCCTGTAAATTGAGATTGAGGCCGCTGTTGGCATTTTTGATTTTGAAAAAACCACCGCTCTGGTCGGCGAAAGCCCAAACCTGGCTCAAGCTCCCATTTCCCGTGAAGATTACGGCGTTTGCTCCTGATGTTAACGATGATCCGCTGATATCAAGGAACTTGCCGCTGGCAACATGTAGGATGTTGAAGTTAAAGCCATCTGCGATAAATTGCCAATGTTGGGATGTTACAGCTGCGTTGAACGTTTCTTGCTCCACATTTGTTCCGTCGGAGACACCGTTTAGAACCGTTTGCAGAGCTTTGTTGGAGTTGCGATTAATGATGGCATACGTTTTAGTTGTATCGATGGGAATATTTATTTTGTTTAAAAGGGTAAGTCCGCCAGGAAGCCCGGTAATATTCGTTACGCCTGTCGAAATTACGCTAGGAATTGAACCATACGAGCCCATAAAATCGATGACGTTGCCATCAAAAGAAACGCTGTCGGAATTTTGGATCCAAACGACGGTTGTTTGATCGATGTTGCCGATACCGCCATTGATTCCGTTAACAGTGGCATGTGTATTGAGAAAGATGTTGTCATTCACTTGCACATCCTCGCAGTTGGTAATCTGGATGTTTAGCCCCTGTATGCTGTCAAAGATATTGTTTTCAATTAACATTTGGTTGAACGCTTTTTCACCGGTTACATTGGATGCAACGAAACAGAGCGACGCAGCCTGATCACCGTCAAAATTCGCATAATGGTAGCCTGATCTAAGAAAATAATTCCCTATAATCTGCAAGTTCTGAGAACATCCTGATTGGGTATTTGCATTACTCTCCGGTGCAACAACGATCGATTCGGTGGCGGCAGTAAACATATTGTTCTCAATGAGGCCGTTGATCCCTTTTAACAGCATTCCTCTCCACTGACTGTATACCGTATTGTTGCGGAAAATAAATCCGGTAGCAGTATACCGAGGGTTGAAGACGAAATCTCCTACGCCAAATGCAGGAACATCTGTGAACTGAATGAGGTAAATCGCGTTTTTGTTGATGGCATACGGGTCCCCAGGCTGGGCAGCCGCAATTGCCGCTGCGATTGCCGGGTCTAGCGGAAAGCTTCCGAATGGAACAAGCGTCGCGCTGACGATCGTAGAGGGCAAATCGAAAAACTGGCAAAGGGTATCCCCCGCTGGAAGTGGGAGGGGCGCGGATCTGAATGCGATGTATTCCGAGGTTCCAGAGGCACTCAGGACGGCCATATAAGCCGGTGTTTGAATACTGAAAGCATCATCTCCTGTACTTTGAATCATACAGTTCTCCAAAGTTGGGCCCAATTGAATATTATTGAATTGAATGCCGTCAAGAATGGTCGATAGTAACGGGGGCGTTAGGGCTCCCGCCGGTTTTGGGCCTGGCACGATGCGGAAGTTATCCATAACCGTTCCGCAAATGCCGGAGCCTTCTATATATCCGAATCCGGTGGAAGTATGGAGAGTAGCGTTCCTCCAAGTTGTAAACGAACAATTGGTCACCGCTATGCTATGAGGGACTGCAGGGCTTGTCGATATGGTAGCCCAATCTCCGACGTTGATTCCTGAGCCGACACTGGTGATGTCTAATGTATTGGGCAAGATCGGATCTAAGGTAGCGTGTGCTTGAAACATCGTTGATACGCCTTCTTTTTGTTTCCTTGTTTCAGGATCGAAAATGATTACCCGGGCCGTATACGCCGCCACAGGGTATCCTTGATCGATTTGGACTTTCATCGTACTCGCCACCGGATCAACGAATATGACTACGCCTTGAGTGAAAGGAAGCGGGTCATAGTTCATTGTTACTCCCTGAATCGTCAAGTTGACGCAATTGGTAATCTCAAAGACGCGGCTAAAATTCTGCATAACGATAAAGACATTATCGAAGATTATGGTCAGACCATTGGCTCCATTAATATTCGTTGTTGCTGTATTTAGATAGATTCCGGGTGGAATGATGAGCTCACTCTGATGGGAGGCGATTGCATCATTAATCAGGCTCTGAATACTCATAAAATAAATTCCCCTTACGTACATAGAAGTCTCAATGTTGGCGGTTATCGAATTCAACATGTTTATATTGAGGCCGCACCAGCCATCGTTGAATCAAGGAACCACGGGGTTGGCAAAGTTCTGATTTAAAACCTCAGCGGTAGTCGATTGAATAACAAGGGCTCCGTTGGCGGTGGATGCGTTTTGGATGTTTAGAGTTAGGCCGCTGTTCACATTGGTTATTTTAAAAGTGCTGCCGTTAGCCACTTCTGCAAGAGCCCACTGCTGGCTTATACTTCCATTCGGGGTGAAGATAACCGCATTGGCATTATCTGCTATAGACTCCCCGGCAATATCTAAAAATTTTCCGCTGGCCACATGCAAAATATTAAAATAAAAGCCAACCGCAATAAATTGCCAATGCTGGGATAGAACGGCCAAGTTAAACGTTTCCTGTTCGATTTCCGTTCCATCGGCTGTACCGTTCCCGACAGTTTGCAGAGCCTTGCCGGAGTTTTGGTTAATAAGGGCATACGTTAGAGTGGTATCAATCGGAATATTTCTTTTGGTTATGAGTACAAGTCCGCCGGGCAGTCCGGTAATATTGCTTGTTGATCCTGGATCAAGCACGATCGGAACTGATCCGGACGGTCCCATATAATTGATCACGTTGCCGCTAAAAGATACCGTATCGGAATCGTCAATCCACACGACAACCCTTTGATTGATTCTTAACTCGGTGCCATTGACTCCAACGCCATTGGCAAACGTGTTTAGAAAAGTATTGTTGTTCACCTGCACACTGTGGCATTGGCTGATCTGGATATTCAGCCCCAGAATGCTGTCAAACGTGTTGTTTTCGATGAGCATATTGTTGAACGCTTTTTCGCTGATGACATTGGTTGCGGTAAAACAGAGACTCCCGGCCTCAGCTTCGGCAGGCAAAAATTCAACATAACCGGTTCGGAGAAAATAATTTCCTATAATCTGCAAGTTTTGAGAGGAGCCCGATTGCGTATCGGTGCTGCCCTCGGGCGATACAACGATTGCTTGGCTGTGAGCTGTGAACATGTTGTTTTGAATGATGCCGTTGCTTCCTTTCATCAGCATCCCTCGCGACTGACTGTAAAGGGTGTTGTTCTGGAAAACAAAGCCGTCGGCAGAGTAACGGGGAGCAAATACAAAATCGCCTACGCCGAACGCTGGAACGGTGGTGAACACCATCAAAAAAATGCCATTTTTGTTGATGTCGTAAGGATCTCCGGGCTGGGCGTTGTCAATTTGCGTCTGGATGGCAGGCGGAATCGGGAAGCTGCCGTATGGAACAAGCGTTAAACTTTGGATTATAGCCGGTTGGTCCAGGAATTGGGCTATTATATCGCCTGGATCCAGGGGCAGAACCCCAGAGCGGAAGGCGATATATTCCGAATTCCCGCTGGCGTTCAAGACAGCAAAAAATGGGGGGGTCTGAATACTGAAGCAATCATCCCCCGGACTTTTTATCGTACAGTTCTGTACGGTCGGACCCATTTCAACATTTGAAAAATTAATAGCGTCAATGAGCGACGATTGCAGCGGGGGGACTATGGCTCCTGCAGGCTTAGGGCCCGGCACGACGTTGAAATTATCTAATATCGTTCCGCAAACACCGTCATTTTCGATATATCCGACGCCGTAAACATTAAAAAGAGTAATGTTTTGCCATATCGTAAAAGCAGAATTGGTCACAAAGATGCTGCTCGTGGTATTCGGGGTAGAAGACAGCGTAACCCTGTCTCCCACGTTGATACCGGCACTTATTTCCGTGACATCCAATACGTCCGTCAGTAGAGGATCAAAGGTGACAGCCGAGGTAAACATGACGTTTGTTCCCTCTTTGGGCTTTCTTGTTTCCGAGTCGTAAGCAATGATCCGTGAATTATATGCCGCCACAGGATACCCTTGATCCAATTGAACTTTCATTGTAAGAGCTACCTGGTCAATGGATATGACCACCCCTTGGGTGAAAGCGAGCGGATCATAATTGACGGACAGTCCCTGAATGGTCAAATTCGTGCAATTAGTACAGCTTACAGCACGAACGTCTGCCGTAATGATGAACAGAACATCATCGGCGATAACAGTCAGATCCGTGGCATTATTAAAAACAGTTGTCGTTGAATTGAAATAGGTTCCCGGCGGAATGACAACATCGCTTGCATTCGAGGCGATTGCAGCATCAATTAACATCTGAATTGCCAATTGCCGCAATTGGGCTGATGGTTCGCTCATTAATGCGCCTCCTAGATTATGATTTGATAATGTATATTCAATAGGAAATGGGGAGTACGGGTGTATGTCGGCATGGTTATAAAAAAGGGCGTTGCTAAAGTGAAATGAATTCGAGTGCGAACATCTCATGTTGAAATATAATCTATTATTTACATAAATCAGGTGGTTTTATAGACTACTAGCCATTACGCATTCTTCCATCGCTGCATAGATATATAGAGTAGGAACAATCTAGAACAAAGGATGGATAGAAGGATGCTATTCAAAAAATCTCAAGGCAGTTCCGTAATCGGCCAATCGTGGTCAAACGAGGTCAATGATGGGGATTTTGATAGAAACTGGAGTGTAACCGCCGGTCCGGCAGGTTTTATCATCTATACGGCAACCAAAACCGGTGCACTCGCTTTTATTGAGCTGGTAAATGGACAGAAATATAAGCTGCAGTTTAAAAAAGGGAAACGGATCTGGCTCGGAACCGGCGGAGTCGCTATTTTTGATACCCCGAGCAATGTAACGGCTTTATAGGATAACGGCGCTAAAATCAAAAATAAGGATGAGTGAAGATGGCAAAATCAAAAATCGTATCGGCGGTTGGAGCGCGACGGTCGGACTCTTGGTCGTTTCAATATGCCGGAGGAAACTTTGATGGAAACTGGACGGTTTCGTTCGGCCCTCCGGGTTACGTCATGAGCACGGCTCTCAAGACCGGCGCGAATGTTTTTACCTGGACAGAAGATGGTAAGTATTACCGGCTGACATTCAAAAAAGGTGGGAAAATGCTGATTGGCTCCAACAATTTGGTGCTTTTGGGCAGACCACACCGAATTGTTCGTTTGTTAACCAGGAATGTTAAAAAATAAGGATTGGGGTAAACCCCAGTCAAGATAAATACAGAAGAACCGGTCCGTGCGGACCGGTTCGGTTTTCTGTAAAACAGGTTAGTAACCTCTTTTTTGCTTGCATGAGCCGCATTGGCGGCAAGGCTTTGTTGATTTGTTCTGCAGCTTGATCAGCACCCTCTTCAGTTGGGCCGAAATCTTCTTCAGCGCTCTTGCCTTGCGGGGTGATAAGAGTCTTTCCCGCGTCAGACGAACAATTTGCCGGTCCAGTTTGCAAAGCGTGATTTCGGCGCTTTTGTACCGACAGCGTCTGATCTGATGAATAAGCTTGTTCACCGTGAGCAGAAGAGGCTCGAGGCATGGATCGCATACCACCAGCTTTTTGAGCTCGGCGGCGAGCTTCAATGCTTCTGGGCAAGGAACGCAGCAGTTGCAAGGCTTAATAATTTCGATGATTTTGATGATTTTAATGATCTTCCCGTTTTTCCCCGGAGGACCTTCCTCTCCTTCCGGCCCCCGAAGCCCCCGAGGTCCATTTGGCCCGTTTGACCCGTTAGCACCGCGCGGGCCTTCCGGCCCTGTCGCACCAATCGCGCCGGTCGGTCCCGCCGCTCCATTTGCGCCTGCCGGCCCTGTAATCCCGGTCGTCCCGGTTACTCCGGTTGCACCCGTTGCGCCTGCCGGTCCCGCCGCTCCGTTCGGTCCGGAAGGTCCCGTCGTGCCGGTCGGCCCCGCCGGACCAGTCGCGCCCGGTACCCCTGTAATTCCAGTCGTGCCCGTCGGCCCTTCCGTGCCCGTCGGTCCCGTGAACCCGGTTGGCCCCGTTGGTCCCGACGGCCCTGTAGGACCTGTAGCTCCAGTGCTTCCCGTCGTTCCGGTCGGTCCTTCCGGCCCCGTCGGTCCTGTCGATCCTGTCGGCCCTGTTGGCCCCGTTGGCCCGACTTCAATGTCATCCAGAATTTTGGCGACGAATGCGTTTGGAAGCGCATTTGAGGTAGCTTGAAAAGGATTAACGGTGGGGAAATCCGTTGAGAAGGTCTGGCCTGCAATATAGGCGCTGCCAAAGGAGTCGGCAGCGATCGACTGGCCGATATCAGGTCCAGTGCCGCCCAAATAGGTGGAGTAAATAAATGACCCTGTGGGGTTAAATTTCGTAATGAACACATCGAAGGCCGGGAACGTTATTGTGGACTGAATCGGATTGAATAGTGGAAAATTCGTTGAACCCGTCGTTCCAGTGACATAGGCATTTTCAAAAGGATCGGTTGCGATGCCATTGCCTATATCGTTGGAGCTACCGCCTAAATAGGTAGAATAGACGAGACTGCTGCCTGCTATATTAATTTTAACGACAAAGGCGTCTTCAGCGCCGCCAAATGTCGGCTGGACGGCATTGAAGGTCGGAAAGTCCACTGATTGCGTGGTGCCCGTAACATAAACATTTTGCGCCAGATCCACTGCTATTCCATTGCCGACATCATTGTTGCTACCGCCTAGATAAGTGCTGTATACAAGCGCGCTTGCAGCGGTGTTGAACTTGGCGGCATAAGCATCGGTAGCGCCCCCTCCGAAGGTAGGGAAGATTCCATTTACAATCGGAAGTCCGCTCGCGGTTTGCCCGCTCAAGTATGCTTGCCCCACATTGTCTACCGCAACCCCGGTTCCCGTATTGCCGTTAGGTCCGCTGAAGTAAGTGGAGTAAACAGCCGTACTGCCTACCGTGCTTAGCTGAGTAAGAAAAGCGGATGTAGCGCCCGCAGCGGTTACAGGGAAGGTCGGTTGAAGAACGCCTGCGGTTGTCGGGAAGTCTATCGAGTCCGTAGTCCCTGTAATAAAGGCATTGCCAGCCGAGTTGACATCAATACCAAGGCCGGAGTCGGTCCCGCTGCCACCCAAATAAGTGGAATACAAAAGCGCGCTACCGGTGGGGTTGAATTTTGTTACAAATCCGTTTTGACCACCTGGAGCCGTGCTTATGAATGCATTAAAAGTGGGGAAATCTGTGGCGTTGGTAAACCCGGTCACATAGGCGTTGCCGGAAAGATCGACCGCGATGGAGCGGCCATCATTAACGCCGGTCCCACCCAAATAAGTGGAATAAACAAGCGTATTTCCAGCCGCACTGAACTTGGTGACAAATGCATCGGAAGTTCCGACCAGACTGGTTTGAAACACTCCTACTGTCGTAGGGAAGTCTGCGGCCAGCGTCGTTCCAACTACATAAGCGCTGCCGCTGGAATCGACGGTGATGCCATAGGCAATCGTGCTGGCTGTACCACCCAAGTAAGTGGAATAGGTCAGCGTTGGATCGATAACGAGAGCGAGTGCGGGATCGTAGCTTTCTTTTAGCTCGAATGCGATGCGATTGCCGGGCAGGACGGTATATCCGCCATCTATTTTCTTTTTCTCACCATTAAGCTCCTGATAAATAAAGGGAAGCTTAAGCGTCATAGAATGATCTTCAGCCGCGACAAGGAGATTCCCCGCTTCGTCGATCCGCAATTCGTCACAGCCTTCGAGCTGCAGCTGAATCAACTGGGGGTCGGCTCCTGGCGCCACAATAAAGTCGAACTCAAGCTGCTCCTCATTCTCATAAAACAGCATGTCGATCCCGGGATATAGGCCGGTATATTTAACTTGGCCGAAGGTGGGAACGTTCGTATGCCATTTAGAAGGATCGGATCCTTTAAAGTAGTTGTTTTTGTTCTCTAAAGGCTCCAACCCATCAATGGACGGATTGGGCTCGGCGTCCACAAAGTTCATGCGGAGGCTCCAGGCCTCGTACTGTTTCTGCTTGCTGGCAGGTTTCACCAAACTAGAAAGACGGTCCTCGCTATCTTCCATCAGCTTGGAGAATAGAAGGGCGATATGCGAAGGGGTAAAATAATAAGCGGAGTTAGAACCCCTTAAAAGGAAAGCGACTTGTGAATCCAACTGCCCTGCATTGTGCTCAAACACAGGATGAGTGCCGCGCAACTGCCGTATTCGGGCGGAGGGCTGCATGAATGGCTCGGTCATAGCTGTGCCTCCTAAAAATAGACTTTTTACTATATATTCCTCATACCAAAGCTGGTAAGGGCGTCTGTCAAGGCGGGGACAAAATAGGCTGGTCGATGCGTTAGTTAAACGGCGGTTAAGCCTGCAATCGCATCAATTCATTCAGCAGTTTAGCTGCCAGATTCAAGAAGCGCTTGGCTTTAGAAGGGGAGATCTCGCCCTCATCGACGAGCCTTTTTAAATAATCGATCAGCCTGCAAATGCTCATAATGGCTTCTTTAAAGTTACGACGTTTGATAAGGCGAGTGAACTTGCGGGCGGACGGAGCCAGGAAGCATAGGTACGGATCTTCCGCCAAAGCGCATGCAAGCTTGCGGGCAAGCTTCAGAGCTTCATCATCGGGGCAGCAGCGATGCTTACGGCAAGGTTTGATAATTTTGATCGTTTCCACGATTTCGATAATTTTTCCGTTGCGGCCAGGAGGTCCTTCGGGTCCTTGAGGCCCTTGGGGCCCTCTTGGCCCGGGAGCTCCGCGCCGTCCCATCGATCCGGTCGGTCCTCTGGCTCCGACTGGTCCCGTCGTGCCGGCCGCGCCAGCTGCGCCCGGAGTGCCAGCCGCGCCGACTGATCCAATCGCGCCGATCGGCCCGGTGATGCCCGTAACGCCTGCCGTGCCCGGAGCGCCGGCTGCTCCGGGTAAGCCTATCGCTCCAGCTGGGCCAGCAAGCCCCGTTGCACCGGTGTTCCCTTGCGATCCGATGCCGCCGGTAATACTACCTGTGGCTCCTATCGCTCCGGTCGCTCCTGTTGGCCCAGTGTCGCCTGTCGGCCCTTCGACGCCATCCGGCCCAGGTTCGCCGGGGCTTCCCGTCGGACCTGTCGCCCCCGTCGGTCCAGTCGGGCTAGGGCCTGTCGGCCCGGTCGGTCCGACCAAGGTTGTGTCCTCCAGCTGTGACACGAAGCCGCTCGAATCACCCGGCAAAGTCGCTTGGAAAGGATTTACGACAGGGAAGTCGGTCGAACTTGTCGCGCCCGCCACATAGGCGCTTCCAGAGGGAGACGCTGCTATTGCTTGCCCTATATCGACGCCATTGCCGCCAAGATAGGTAGAATAGATCAGTCCGCCGGTTGGATTAAACTTGATGACAACAGCGGCATTGTTTCCCGCTTGAACTTGGAGCGGATCGGCCAGCGGGAAATCGAGCGAAAGGCTTTGTCCGGTGACATAAACGTTGCCAAAGTTGTCGGTAGCAACTCCGAAGCCGGTATCGTCCTGAGATCCTCCCAGATAAGTGGAGAAGATAAAGCTTGTGCCGGAAGCGTTGATTTTCGTTATGAACAGATCCTGGCCGCCGCCGTTTGCCGCTTGAACCGGATTGAAGGTCGGAAAGTTAGTCGATTGCGTTAGGCCGGTAATCGATACGTTTTGCGCCAAATCAACCGTTATGGCCGTGCCTTCATCAATACCATTGCCTCCCAAGTAAGTGGAGTAGATTAAATTCTGCCCCGACGTATCGAATTTTGTGACGAAGGCATCGGTGATTCCCCCGCCGAATGTAGGCTGAAGAGGAGCTTGCAGCGGCAGGCCGCCGGTCGTGTCTCCCGTTAGATAGGCTTGGAACATCGTGTCCACCGCCACTCCGGACCCTGATGTGGTATTAGAGGTGCCGCCGAAATAGGTCGAGTAGACGAGCGTGTTCCCTGCAGGGCTGAACTTGGTCAGAAAGGCGGCGGTTTGAGTGGAAGGAGTGGGCTGAAACGCATTCTGTACGGGGAAGTTATTTGAGAAGGTCATACCTGTCACATAGGCGCTTCCAGACGTATCCACGGCAATTGCGGTTCCGCTCTCCGTGTCGGAGCCGCCGAGGTAGGTGGAATAGACTAACGCTCCGCCGGTAGGACTGAACTTGGACACGAATACGGTCACATCGTTGTTAGGCTTTGTACTTTGAAAGGGATTAACGACTGGAAAGTTGGTCGATGAGGTGAGGCCGGTAATATAGGCGCTGCCTGACAAATCAACTGCGATGGCGGCTCCTTGATCGTCGCCGCTGCCGCCCAGATAAGTGGAATAGACGAGCGCGCTTCCTGAGGCGTCCAGCTTGGTAACAAAAGCGTCTTCTATGCCGGAACGGCTGGGCTGGAAGGGCATTTGAGTTGGAAAGTTAGTCGAGGTTGTACGGCCGGTAATATAGGCATTGCCGCTTGCATCCAGAGCAATTCCCGTTGCGGATGACTCGCCGTTTCCGCCAAGGTAAGTCGAATAAGCCAATACGGGATCGATAATAAGCGGGGATGAACGGTCATACTCTTCTTGAACCTCAATGGCAATCCGAGTATCGCTGAGCTTCACGTAACCGCCGCGGACCTTTTTTCTCCCTTCTTCACTGTCCTGATATATAAAGGGAAGCTGCAACCGCACGGGAGACCCGTTGGTAACGGCAAGTAGATGTCCCTCCTCCTCCAGTTCAATGCGGTCGGCGCCCTCGAACTCCAGCACAATATTTGTTGCATCCGCTCCGGCAGACACGACGAAATCAAATTCCAGGAGTCCATCCTTCTTATAAAAGACCAGATCAATCCCGGGATAAATACCGGCATAGGTGACTTTTCCGAAAGTAGGCACATCGGTAATCCATTTGGAAGGGTCGTTTCCTTGGTAATAATGGGTCACCGCTGTTTGGCGATCCAGGCCTTCCGGCTGAACGTCCGGCTGAGCTCCTGCAAAGTGCATGCGCAGTCCCCAGGATTCACGTTTGCCTAGTAGTGCTTTCGGCATCCGATTTTGCAGAGACGCGTCCTTGTTCTGCGGGCCTATGCGTCTACTGAATGTCATCGCCATATAACCTGGCGTGAAAAAAATGGTTGAATCAAAGTCTCGCAGCATATAGGCAGCTTCCGGATACGTCTGTCCGATATTCTGCTCAAATACAAGCGAAGCCCCTCGTAGCAGTTGCAACGAAACGGGAGATTGAGCGTTCATTCCTTTCACTTCCAATCGTCTCGATTAGCCATACGGAGCAATTCCAGTCTAATTTTCCTGGCAGCTCAGTTTCATAAGCTCGTTAAGCAAAAAGGCTGAGACCTTCAGCATCGTTTTACCTTTTTTGGTGGAGATTTCACCATGTTCCACAAGCTCCTGTAGATGGTTCTTCAGCTTGCATAGGGACATCATCGCGGTCTTGAAGCTACGCCGCTTGATGAGTCTGGCGATGTCCCGGATGGAAGGGAGAAGGTGGCAGAGGTTCAGATCCGCATTGGCCATTCGCTTGAGCTTGCGCACCAAGTCCAATGCTTCAGCATCGTGGCGGTAGGCATGTTTGCGGCAAGGTTTAATAATTTTGATCGTTTCCACGATTTCGATAATTTTGCCGTTGCGGCCAGGAGGCCCTTCGGGTCCTTGCGCCCCCTGCGGCCCTCTTGGCCCGGAAGCTCCGGGGCGTCCCGTCGGTCCGATCGGCCCTCTGACACCGGCCGATCCTGTCGTGCCGACCACGCCAGCGGCCCCCGGCTCGCCAGCGGCACCGATCGGACCTATCGCGCCGATCGGCCCAGTGAGGCCCGTAACGCCTGCCGGGCCCGGAGTGCCGGCTGCTCCGGGCAAGCCGACTGCTCCGGCTGGCCCAGCTAGCCCTGTCGCACCGGTGTTCCCTTGCGATCCGATGATGCCGCCGGTAATACTGGCTGCTCCTGTTGCGCCGGTCATTCCTATCGGCCCGGTGTCGCCGGTCGGCCCTTCGGCCCCATCCGGCCCAGGTTCGCCGGGGCTTCCCGTCGGCCCCGTCGCTCCCGTTGGCCCTGTCGGGCTAGGTCCGGTCGGTCCGGTTGGCCCAACCAAGGTGTTGTCCGCCAGCTGCGAGATGAAGCCGCTTGGTGAGCCTGGCAGATTAGCTTGAAAAGGATTTACGACGGGGAAGTCGGTAGAGGTTGTTCCGCCAGCCACATAGGCACTTCCGGAAGGGGAAGCCGCTATCGCTTGACCGACGTCTCCGCCGGTTCCGCCGAGAAAAGTGGAGTAGATAAAGGCTCCGGTCGGATTAAATTTAACGATAACGGCATTGGCTGTTCCCGTGAGAGTGCTCTGGAGCGGGTTAGCAAGCGGGAAGTCGGGTGAAGCACTGTCCCCCGTAACATACACATTGCCGAAGGTATCGGTGGCAATTCCAAAGCTGTTATCGTCCTGGCTGCCTCCCAAGTAGGTAGAGAAAATAAAACCTGTGCCGGAGGCGTTGACTTTGGTTACGAAAAAATCATTTCCACCCCCCAGAGCCGCTTGAACGGGATTAAAGGTTGGGAAATTAGTGGACGTCGTCATGCCGACAACCGAGACATTTTCGGCCAGATCAACGGTAATGCCCTGGCCCAATTCCTGACCGCTTCCTCCGAGATAGGTGGAATAGATTACATTCGCACCGGAAGCATCAAACTTGGCGATAAAAGCATCATTGCTGCCTCCGCCGTAGACGGGCTGCAAAGGGTTTACAAGCGTCAGATTACCGGTGGTAAAACCCGTTAAATACGCTTGGTCTGAGGTATCCACCGCAACGCCTGCACCCTCAGTCGCACTGATCGTAATATTTCCGCCAAAGAAGGTGGAATAAACGAGCGTATTCCCAACTGGACTGAATTTTGTCAAAAAAGCATTGGCGATCCCAATAGGCGTAGGTTGGTAGGCATTCAGCGTAGGAAAATCCGGAGAGGTAGTCAGACCGGTTACATAGGCGCTACCCACCGAGTCGACAGCAATTCCGAGTCCTGCATCCTGATTGACGCCGCCCAAGTAAGTGGAGTAAGCAAGTGTCCCGCCGGAGGCGTCGAACTTGGTCACAAAGGCGTTTGTAGTACCAGGGGGGACAGCCTGAAAGGCGTTGGCCAGCGGGAAATCGGTCGAGGTTGTGGATCCAGTGACATAGGCGTTTCCGGAAAAATCCACCGCAATGCCTCTTCCCTGATCGTCACCACTGCCGCCCAGATAGGTGGAATAAACGAGCGTGCTGCCCGAAGGAGCCAGCTTCGTCACGAACGCGTCATTAGCGCCGCCTGCATAGGTGGACTGAAAAGGCACTTGGGTTGGAAAATCCAACGACGTCGTCAACCCGGTAACATAGGCGTTGCCACTCGCGTCTAAGGCAATTCCGAATGCATCCGTCGTTGCGCTTCCGCCAAGATAAGTCGAATAGGTCAGGACAGGGTCAATAATGAGCGGAGCCGAACGGTCATACTCATCTTCTACTTGAATCGCGATTCTGGTGTCGCTCAGCTTGACATAACCGCCGCCAACTTTTCGGTTCCTATTATCCTGATAAATAAAAGGCGGTTTCAGCCGGAGAGGCTGACCATTTGTCACAACAAGCAGATGGCCGTCCTCTTCGACTTCGATCCCATGGGAGCCTTCGAATTCCAGTGCAATATTCGCTGCATCAGCACCGGCGGATACGATGAAATCAAATTCCAGAAGCCCGTTGTTTATATAAAATACGAGTTCGATGCCGGGGTAGATGTCCGAATAGCTTACTTTTTCAAAAGTCGGAACATCGGTAATCCACTTGGAGGGATCATTTCCGCGGTAATAGTGAGTCACGGCTTTTTGCGGATAGAGTCCTTCCGGAGAAACGTCAGACCGGGCTTCGGTAAAGCGCATGCGCAGTCCCCAGCTTTCCCACTCGTTTGACGTCGGAAATGAAAAGGGAGTCGTTTTGTCATTTTTTTTGATGCATTTGCTGAATGTCATGGCCATATAGGCGGGAGTGAAATAAAAGGCAGAATCGATTCCCTTCAGTAAATAAGCTACTTCCGGATGCGTTTGCCCGATATTTTGCTCGAATACATACAATCCGCCTTGAATCAACTTTATGGAGGGGGAGGATAGCTTTTCAGGGCTATTCATCGTGTCACTCCTTTTCGTCAGCGCTGATTCGGATCGGTTTCGGTCGGTTGCAGAGCAACATAAGCTCATTAAGCAGGCAGGCCGAAAGGCGTAGCAGTTTTTTTCCTTTACGAGAGGGGATTTCTCCTTCTTTTATGAGGTTTTTAATATGCTCGATCAACTGGCAGAAGGATCTCATCGCACTTTTGTAGGCTTTGCGTTTAATGAACCCCGTAATTCTGGTTATCTGGGAGGTAAGATAACAGAGCTCATCATCGTCCCGCAGCATTCTTTCGAGCTTGCGGAGCAGTGCAAGGGCTTCGGCATTGGTTTTCCTGCCCCGACGTTTGCAAGGTTTGACGATTTTGATCGTCTCCACGATTTTAATAATTTTCCCGTTGCGTCCTGGCGGGCCTTCGGGTCCTTTAGCACCCCTTGGCCCGGCAGGACCAGCGATGCCCGCGGGTCCAACCGGTCCCGTCGGTCCGATCGGACCGGGCGTACCGGGAGAACCGGTCAATCCAGCTGCGCCTGCAAGCCCTGCTGGCCCGACTGCGCCGGCTATTCCGGCCACTCCAGTAACTCCAGTAACACCTGCCGCGCCAATGGCGCCTGCAGGACCGGCGGGTCCAATTGCTCCTGTCGGTCCAGTCGACCCAGCCGTTACACCAGTCGCCCCTTGAGGCCCGGTTGTGCCTATACCGGTAGGTCCTGTCACTCCCGTAGCTCCGGTTGTACCTGTTGGCCCTGCCGGCCCAGTCGGCCCGTCCGGGCCGAGGCCTGAGCTTCCCGTTGGTCCAGTCGCGCCGGTTGGCCCTGCCGGTCCTGCTGGTCCCGCCGGCCCCGTAGGTCCGACTTGGGTGGTATCTTCGAATTTGGACACAAATGCGCTTTGTAAACCTGGGGCCGGCTGATTATTTTGGAACGGATTGACCAAAGGGAAGTCGTTCGAGGAGGTCAACCCGGTGACATAAGCGCTTCCGAAAGCATCCGATGTGATCGCCGTTCCTTGATTGTTGTTATCCCCACCCAAATAGGTGGAATAAATGAGAGCCGGGTTTGAATTAAGCTTGGTTACAAAGGCGCTTGCGCTCCCGAACAGCGTGCTTTGGAACGGATTGGCCAAAGGAAAGTTGGTTGAAGCCGACCAACCGGTAACATAGGCGTTGCCTAGATTATCAGCCGAGATTCCGCCCCCCTGATCGTTGTCGCTGCCTCCCAAATATGTCGAATAGATCAGCGTTCCGCTTGGTCCCAGCTTGCTTACAAAAGCGTCGTTAAGACCGCCGTTAGCGGGCTGAATGGCAGCGAGAACAGGGAAATTCAGAGAATTTGTATAACCAGTCACATAGGCGTTGCCGCTCATATCCGTTGCGACGCCTGTTCCGTAATCGGCTTGGGTGCCCCCAAGATAAGTCGAATAGATCACGCTGGTAACAGAGCCGACTGTAGCAAACTTGACGACATAGGCGTCGCTGGTACCGCCGCTGAAGGACGGCTGAAAAGGATTGACGGTAGGGAAATTAACATTCGTTGATCCTGCTGCATAAAATTGCCCGTAGCGGTCGACTGCAATAGCGGCCCCGTTGGTGAAGACGGTTCCGCTTAGATAAGTGGAGTACAGCAGAGCGTTTCCCGCTGCATTAAGCTTGGTTACAAAGGCCGTGTTGACTGCGAAAAATGAGCTTTGGAACGGGTTCACCAACGGAAAGTTGCTTGATAGCGTTGTTCCCGTAATGTAAGTGACACCTGTAATGTCGACAGCGATGCCGTTTCCGATATCGACATCGTTTCCGCCCAGATAGGTCGAGAACAGCAGGATGCCGCCGGTAGGATCGAGCTTGCTAACAAAGGCGTTTGTTGAAGGGGGAGGGGTTGTTTGGAAAGCACCGGAAGTTGTCGGAAAGTCCATGGAATCCGTATACCCGGTTACATAGGCATTGTTGAACGCATCAACCGCGATTGCATTTCCGGAATCAAGATCGCTGCCGCCCAGATAGGTGGAATAAAGCAGCGTGTTTCCGGCCGGAGAGAATTTGCTAACCACGACGTCTGAACCGCCTGCCAGTGTTCCCTGAATCGGGCCCAGAGTTGGATAGTCCGTGGCAAAAGTAAGCCCCGTCACATAGGCACTGCCGGAGGCATCTACCGCAATGCCAAGTCCAGTCGTAACGTCGCTGCCTCCGAGATAGGTAGAATAGGTCAATACCGGATCAATTATTAGCGGGAGGGAGTCATCATAAGTTGAAGCGGGTTCGAATCCAATCCGGCGTTTATTCCGAACAACATATCCGCCCTTAATCTGAACCTGCCTTCTCTGCTCATCCATCTGGTAAATAAACGGCTTCCGTAAACAGATGGTTTGCTCGTTTACCCCAGCATGAAAGTTGCCTTCCGCATCAATCCGCAGCCAATCCGTTCCTTCAAATTCCAAAGCGATTTGTCGCCAATCGGCCCCGGGAGCAACGATAAAGTCGAATTCCAGCTGGGAATCCTTGAGATAGAACAACATATCGATTCCAGGATAAAGACCGGTATATTTTATTTTCTTGAACGTCTGTATGCCGGTACGCCATTTGTTTGCATCCCGCCCGACAAAATAGTTTTTAATTCCGTCCAGAAGGTTGCAGCCCTCTATCCGCGTTTTCGGGCTAGCGCCGATAAAACTCATGCGAAGGCCCCAGGCTTCCCATTGGATCCGGGATAAAGAAGATGCATCGTACGCCGGTTCGCCGGTATGCAATGGTTTGCCGAATATCATATCGGCATGCGCGGGGGTGAAGTAAAAGGTTGAATCCTGACCTCTTAGAAGATAGGCAACCTGCGGGTCTGATTGTCCCACATTATGCTCGAACACAGGTTGATTAGGATGAACCGGCCTGATTCGAGCTGATGGCTCTATTGACGATGCATTCATGGCTGCGCCTCCTGACTAAAGAACGTGATCTATTATTGTATCGATTCCGCTAAAGGCAGGTCCGGGCATGTGCCATGCCGGGACAGAATTAGGCTTATCACACAACTACTGTGAGTTGAAACTCTTGAGTCATCGACACGCTGTCAATCTGCTGTAAACACAGCACACCGTTGGCGTTTCCGCTCAGCGTCAAATTCATGCCGCTGTTGACGTTTTTGATTTTCAGAAAGTTAATTCTGGAAATATACACGGCCCACTGCTGGCTTAAGCTTCCGTTCGGTGTAAAAATAACGGCATTCGCTCCCGGTGCAAGCGATGATCCGGCAATATCCAGGAATTTGCCGCTGGCAACATGCAGAATATTAAAGTAAAACCCATTCGGAATCAGCTGCCAGTGTTGAGATAAAATGGCGGCGTTGAATGTTTCCTGCTCGACGTTGGTGTTATCGGCTACTCCGCCTAGCACTGTTTGCAATGCTTTGGTCGAGCCGCGGTTAATAATGGCATAAGTTAGGGACGTATTGATCGGAGGGTTGGTTTTGCTAAGCAGTACGGCTCCGCCAGGCAGACCGGTCACATTGGTGGCGCCAGTCGATAATACAACCGGGATAGAGCCTTGCGGGCCCATATGTTCGATTACATTGCCTGTTACCGCAACGGTGTCGGAGTTGAAAATAAAGATGTCGGTCGATTGGTCGATATTATACATCCCGCCATTGGTGCCGTTGTCATTGCAGTGCGTGTTGAGAAAGATATTATTCGTTATTTGCATATCCTCACAGTTGACGACTTGAAGGTTCAGTCCCTCATTGCTGTCAAAGGTATTGCCCTCGATAACCATCTGATCAAAAGCTTTTACGCTTACTACCTCATAGGAGGCAAAACAGATGGCGCCGGCCTGATTCGTTGTAAAGTCCGATTGGAAGTAGCCTGCCCGGAGAATATAGTTTCCGCTTATTAACAGGTTTTGAGCGCAGCCTGATTGAGTATCTGCATTGCCCTCCGGCGTAATGACGATCGGGCGTATAGAGCCTGTAATCATGTTGTTTTGGATGAAGCCGTTGATTCCTTTGATCAGCAGCCTTCCTTTGTTGTAAACCGTATTGTTGCTATAAACAAATCCAGTTCCGCAATAGCGGGGGTTGAATACGAAGGAACCTGCTCCGAATGGAGGCACAGCGGTAAACACGATCAGATAAATCTGATTTTTATTGATGTCAAAAGGGCTTCCAGGTGTGGCGTTATCAATTTCCATCTGAATGACAGGGTCAATTGGAAAGCTGCCATAGGGGACTAGAGTCGCGCTGACGATAGTAGCCTGATCGGCAAAAAATGGGCCTAGCGTATCTCCAGCCGGAAGGGGAAGCGGGGCAGCAGAGCGGAAAGCAATATAGGCGGAGTTGCCTGAAGCGCTAAGAACTGTCATATAAGCCGGAGTCTGAATACTGAAGGTATCGTCGCCGGCATTTTTGATTGTACAGTTTTGGACGTTTGGACCGAGTTGAATATTGTTGAATTGCATGGCGTCAAATATGCTGGACAGCAGCGGAGGGCGAATAGCGCCGGCCGGTTTCGGACCCGGTATGATGTTGAAATTATCCAGGACGCTGCCGCAAATGCCGCTGCCTTCAATGTAACCAAAGCCGCTCGAGGTATACAGGGTAATATTCCGAAAGGTTGTGAAGGAGGAGTTGAACACCTGAATGGAATGGGGAGTGATGGCGCTGCCTGACAGCGTAACTAAGTCGCCCACATCGATGCCCGGGCTTACTCCGGAAACGATGAGTGATGTTGGGTCATCAGGATCAAAGATGGAGGACGTGCCGTTATTTGCTCCTGAGAATTCTTTGTTTTTTCGGGTGTAGGGGCTGAATACTTCAAGCCGGCCGTAAGCTTGCACAGGGTACCCCTGATCTAGCTTGACTGTGATCGTGTTGGGTGCCGTGACATAGTTGGTAGCCGTAACGACACCTTGTGTGAAGGGAAGCGGATCATAGTTGATCGTCAGTCCCAGGAAGGTGAAATTGGTGGAATTCCCCACGTTCATCACCCGGGTAAACACTGTCATGATGAATGTAACGCCATCGGCAACGATGGTCAGCCCGTTGGCCCCAAGAATATTTAAAGTAGCGGTAAGGGGATAAACTCCAGGAGCGATGACGAGCACGGGCTGCCCCGAGGCAATGGCGTCGTCAATCATGGATTGAATGGACATATTATTGTACCTCCCTGGAATGAATCTTTCATTTATATCGTATCTGTCTAGATCAAGGCAGGGAACGGCGATTATCCGGTCGCGGGATAATTAGACGATAGCGCAAGTAACAGCTGGGCCCGTGTCGGAATACAATTGGAATAGGCGAGTGCTGGGAAGATAGGACATCATGGAAGGGCGGGGAGCTCATTGCCGACGATCAGCCTTTGTATGATTGTGAAAAACGAAGAGAAACTGCTGGAACAATGTTTGCTTTCCGTGCGGGGAGTCGCTGACGAGATTATTATCGCCGACACAGGCTCGACCGACCGGACGAAGGAAATAGCCCGTAAGTATACGGATCATGTGCTTGATTTTGCTTGGGTAGACGATTTTTCAGCGGCACGAAACTATGCTTTCAGTCAAGCGAGCCAGGACTATATCTTTTGGCTGGATGCCGACGATGTGTTGCTGGAAGAGGACAGGAGCAAGTTATTAACTCTCAAAGAGGAGCTTGATTCCTCTATCGATGCCTGTTCTATGTTCTATCACTACTCGTTCGATGATCATGGCAAAGTCAACTTGAAATTCAGGCGCAATAGGCTTATCAAGCGCTCGCGGCAATTCAAGTGGCACGGTGCGGTCCACGAATATTTAAGTGTATCGGGAGACGTAATCGACACGGACATTGCCGTAACGCATAAACGTGTTCATGATGCGAAGGGCCGGAACTTGGCCATCTATGAAAATAAATTGCGCAGCGGTGCAGAGTTATCCCCTCGCGATCAGTACTATTACGCCAACGAGCTGCGCGATAACGGAGATCATGCGAGAGCCGCGCAACAATATGAGCGTTTTTTAGAGATGGAGGAGGGGTGGGTAGCGGATAAAGTCACGGCTTGCGATAAGCTGTCGGACTGTTATTACCGGTTGGGTGAACACGACAAGGAATGCAAGGCAGCGTTGAAGGCGCTAGAATACGATACTCCAAGAGCAGAAATTTGCTGCCGATTGGGCTATCATTTTTTGCAAAGGGAGAAGTATTCCATCGCTGTGTTCTGGTATAAACTTGCGACAAGCCTCGAGCAACCGGAAGAGGACTGGGGTTTTCATAATGAGCAATGCTGGACCTGGCTGCCCCATGTTCAGTTAAGCGTTTGTTATTACCGGCTCGGCAAGGAACGGCTTGCTTGGGAGCATAATGAACAGGCACTGCGTTTTCGACCACAGGACCAGAGGCTGCTCGGAAATAAGCTGTTTTTCGAAGAGCGATTTAAGGAAAGAGGAGAGAGCGTATAAAACTGCTCTGCCGGCAATGGCCGAAGCTCCGCCGTACAGCGACGAAGCTTTGACCTTGCTAAGAAATAAATTACGAATCGAGGATACTGCGGCATCAATGGAGTGATGCGGAAAGGATCAGCCGTTCCTTATTGATCGCCGTCTCAACTTAAGGAGCAGATCATGCAGAGTTCCGCTGAGGCGGAAAGTTTTTTTGGCTATGGCCGGCGAAATTTTTCCGTCTTCCACTACTATTAAGAACTTTTCATCGAATTTGTTCAGCGTCAGGAGAGCGCTTTTGAACTTGCCTAGTTTAATGTGGGCGATAAGCCGCTTGAGCGTTCCTTCCAGGAAATCGAGACAAGGGTCGGAACGGAGCAGCTTTTTAATGTCGCGAGCCAGTCTCAGCGCTTCCGCCTTTTCGGGTCCTTTGAAGGGCTTGCAAGGCAGAACCTTGACGATGCGCACGACGCGCGTGACCTTAATCATCTCGCCGTCTTCTCCCCGGGGTCCGGTCGGCCCGGTTATACCTTTGGGTCCGGGGCCGCCTCTTGCACCAGGAAATCCGGCTGGCCCCGTCATACCGGTTGATCCGGCCGCACCCGTTGAACCGTTCGCTCCGGGCAATCCGCTTGGGCCTGACACTCCGGTGGCTCCGATCGGTCCTGCGGCACCTACTGCACCCATCGGCCCCGTTGCTCCAGGCAAGCCTGCCGGCCCAATCGCGCCGGTCGGTCCGCTAGGTCCGGTCGCTCCCGTGTTACCGTCAGGCCCAGTCGGCCCGGTCGGTCCATTTGGTCCCGTCAATCCGGTTGGCCCGGTCGGCCCCGGAATCTCGGGTCCAGTCGGTCCGGTCGGCCCCGGCGGACCATCCGGTCCAGTCGGTCCGGGTCCACCGGTATCTCCGGTCGGCCCAGTGGGACCGGTCGGTCCGGTTGGTCCGGGAGGCCCGGTAATTTGCTCCACAAGCTTTGTGACGAACGCGCTTGGGAAAAAGGAAGCAGTTGGCTGAAACGCATTTGCTACCGGGAAATCCGTCGAAGACGTAAAGCCGGTAAGATAGGCGTTCCCCGTCGAGTCGGCAGCAATGGACTGCCCGGAGTCGACAGCGGAGCCGCCCAAAAACGTGGAATAAACAAAAGAACCGGCTCCGTTGAATTTGGCTGCAAAAGCATCCGCGCCGTCGGTAGTTGCCTGAAACGGGTTGGCGAGCGGGAAATTCACCGAACCGGCATCACCCGTCACATAAGTGTTTCCGAACGGGTCCGTAGCGACACCGTTCCCGGTGTCCGGTCCGATTCCGCCCAGATAGGTAGAGAAGAGGAAGGCGCTGCCAGCAGGGTTCAATTTGCAGACAAAGGCATCGCTGTCTCCGCCATTAGCCAGCTGTACCGGATTGGACGTAGGAAAGTCAGTGGAGAAGGTTGTTCCGGCGACATAAACGAAACCGAACGTATCAACTGCGATACCGCCGCCTGTGTCGGCTCCGCTTCCGCCCAGAAAGGTGGAGAAGACGAGGGAGGCCCCACCTGAAGCGAATTTGGTTGCAAAGGCGTCGCTAGCTCCTCCGCCATAAACAGGCTGAATGGGATTGGACAGAGGAAGATCGGGCGAGGAAGTAGTTCCCGTAATAAAACACTCAAAGGCTGAGTCGACAGCGATGCTTTGGCCAACAGTCGTGCTTGTGCCGCCAAAGTAGGTCGAGAATATTAGGGAATTGCTGAAGAAGCTCCAGAATATTTCAGTGACAAAGGCAGAGGTCGGTCCGGGAAGCGTTCCTTGAAAGGGAGCTTCCATTGGAAAGTCGGTGGAGTTGGTGCTCCCTGTCACATAAATATTCCGGTTTGAATTGACTGATACGCCAAATCCGATATCCTCGCCGCTTCCGCCCAAATAGGTGGAATAATTCAACAACCCTGTAGAATCCAGGCTCGATACAAGCGCATTGGTTCCGCCTGGTGCAACGGGGAACAGGGTAACTGTCGTAAGTGGGTAGTCGGTTGAAGTTGTGCTGCCAGTCACATAACAATTATCGAAACTGTCAACGGCGATGGATCGCCCAATATCGGTGAGCGAGCCGCCTAAATACGTGGAATAGATTAAGGTAGTGCCGGTTGGGTCGAATTTAGTAATAAAAACATCGCTTGCTCCAGCCAATGCGGCCTGGATTGGACTTGCTGTCGGGAAGTCGGTAGCCATCGTTGCTCCCGTAACATGAGCGTTGTTGGCGGCGTCAACGGCAATGCCGAAACCTTGCGAGTTGCCGTCAGTCCCCCCTAGATAAGTGGAGTAGCCCAGCACGGGATCGATGATAAGCGGAAGCGACGGATTGTACTGCTCGTGCAGTTGGAATCCGACTGTATCCTGTCCGAACAGGACGTAACCTCCGTCAATCGGCACTTTTTCCCCATGAATTTCTTGATAGATAAAGGGTTTGCGCAGCTGAAGCGGATATTTGAAGGTCGGAACGGTCAAATTGCCTTCCTCGTCGAGCTCGACTCCGCCGATGCTCTCGAATTGCAGCCTAATATGATCCGGATTAGCTTCCGGCGCTACAATAAAATCGAATTCCAGCTCATGCTGATTGCGATAGAATAACATATCAATGCCGGGGTACAGTCCGCTGTACTTTACTTTATCGTAGGTTGGAATGTCGGTCTGCCATTTGGCTGGATCCTGCCCGCGATAGTAATGTTTCAAGGCATTTAAGGGATCCTGGCCGCAAATAACCGGATTGTTCTGGGCGCCTACAAAGTGCATGCGCAGCCCCCATGTTTCCCATTCCATCGCTGTTTTGTTGGCGGCTGGAGCCGTGTCCGGCAGCAGTTCACTGAACATCATGGCGATATGGGAAGGGGTAAAGTATAAGGTTGAATCGTGACTTCTCAAAAGGTAAGCGACTTGCGAATCCGATTGTCCCGCATTGAGTTCAAATACGGGCCGGCTGTTCGGTATTGACCTTAATGGGGCAGCTACCTGCCTCGTTGAATCGGTCATTGCTGTGCCTCCTAATTCCTTTTTTGATCGGATATTTTATTTTTTGTAGGTGAAAGCTGGGAAGGGCGAACGACACCAATTTTTGAAATGGGCTACCAGTACCTAAAGGCAAGAGTCGGTCAGACAGACAGAGCCCTTTACCGTCTCGACCGGCGCTTATTCTGATGCTTCTTGCAGCATTTACGCCGCTTGTGTCGGCGGCAGCAGTTGATCCGGATGATTTTAACGATTTTAATTGTTTTGCCGGCTGGCCCGCGGCGCCCTCTTAGTCCGCGGGGGCCAGAGGATCCCGTGCTGCCTTTCATGCCGGTTGCACCGGTTGCACCTTCCGTTCCCGGCAGTCCCATCATCCCCGCCGCGCCGACGGGCCCGGTTGCCCCCACGGTGCCCGGAGCTCCGGTTGGCCCGGTAACGGAAAGTCCTATCGGCCCTGTCGGTCCTGTGGAGCCGCCGAATCCGGTCGCTCCGGTCGGACCGGTACCTCCAATCGGCCCAGTAGGGCCAGTCGTTCCGGTCGGCCCCGTTGGGCCGACGGCAACGGCCTCGGTTATTTTGGACACAAATGCGGCCGGAATTGCCTCCGGCGACGACTGGAACGGATTCACTATCGGAAAGTCGAACGAGGTTGTTACCCCGGCCACATAGGCGTTTCCACTGAAGTCAGCCGCAATCGATTGTCCCGCGTCCGGATTGGAGCCTCCTAGGTAAGTGGAATAGATAAAGGAGCCGCCCAGATTAAGCTTGGTAATAAAGGCATCGGCTCCGTCTGTTGTCGATTGGAGCGGATTGGCCAACGGGAAATCGAACGAATCTGTAACCCCCGTCACATAGGCATTGGCAAATGGATCGGTTGCGATGCCGAGGCCGGAATCATCCGCGGAGCCGCCCAAATAGGTGGAAAAAACAAATCCGCTGCCAGCCGTATTGATTTTGCATACAAAAGCATCGCTGCCCCCTCCAAGAGCGGGCTGGACCGCATTGGCCGTCGGGAAATCGGTGGACGGAGTTGATCCCGTCACATAGGCGTTTCCAAAGGTGTCGACGGCAATACCTGCTCCGGTATCGTCTCCGCTGCCGCCAAGATAGGTCGAATAGAGGAGAGAAGCTCCGGTTGCATCTATTTCGGTAATAAAGGCATCGCTGTTTCCCCCGCCGTACAGGGGTTGTATGGGATTGGCGAGCGGCAGGCCCGTGCTTGTTGTCCCCGTAATATACATATTGCTGAAGCCGTCAACGGCGATGCCGCTTGCTGAGGTGGAATTGGGGCCTCCAAAAAAGGTGGAGTACAATATGGTCAATCCTGTTGAAGCGAGCTTCGTTACAAAGGCGCTGTTCGCTGCGGGCAAAGTCGGCTGTAGTGGATTCTGCAGCGGGAAATTGGCTGAAGCCGTATTTCCCGTAATATAAGCGTTGCGGGAGCTGTCCACCGCTATTCCAAATCCTAAATCATCCCCGTCGCCGCCAAGGTAAGTTGAATAATTCAAGACACCGCCCGTAGGATCGAGACTGGTGACAAAAACGTTCGTATTCAAAGGAGCGACAGGCTGCACGGCAGAAGCAATTGGAAAATCCGTTGAGTCTGTAAATCCGGTTACATAAACGTTATTGAAGCGGTCGACTGTTATGGAGGTACCCTCGTCAAAACCGCTGCCGCCCAA
The DNA here is from genome assembly GCA_900105225.1 of Paenibacillaceae bacterium GAS479. Classification (NCBI taxonomy): domain Bacteria; kingdom Bacillati; phylum Bacillota; class Bacilli; order Caryophanales; family Paenibacillaceae; species Paenibacillaceae bacterium GAS479. The sequence goes on from LT629764.1 coordinate 2,629,068, forward strand.
ATAAGTGGAGTAGATCAACGTATTTCCAGCTGCGCTGAATTTGGTAATAAAAGCATCCGTGTCGCCGCCCAAGCTAGGCTGGATCGCCCCTTGAGTCGGGAAATTGTTCGCCATCGTTCTTCCCGTAACATAGGCGTTGCCGCTGGCGTCCACCGCGATCCCGTTGCCTACTGTAAATAGATCTCCGCTAAGATAGGTGGAGTACTCCAGAACCGGATCGATGACAAGGGCTAGGGCAGGGTCGTATTCTTCCCGAAGCTCAAACCCGACCTTGCCGCCCTCTAGGATCTGATATCCGCCATCTATGACGACTCTATCTCCGCTACGCTCCTGATAAATGATTGGAGGCCGCAGCCGAATTTGATTTCCACTTACGGTAACGGCAAGGCTTCCATTGTCTTCGACGATTATTTCGTCCACATTATCAAATTCCAGCACAATGCTTTGGGGATCTCCGCCCGGTGAGAGGATAAAATCGAACTCCAACTGCTCGCCGGACCAGTAGAACACTAGATCAACACCGGAGTAGAGTCCGCTATATTGGATTTTATCGAAGGTCGGAATATTGGAGCGCCACATGGAAGCATCCTTGCCGACAAAATAGTTTTTGGTCGCTTCCAGTCGGCCCAACCCTTGAATAAGCGGCTGCTTTTGAGCGCCTGCAAAGCGCATGCGCAGTCCCCATGTTTCCCACTGTCTTTTGGAAGATGAAGTAGCAGTTCCGGGGGGGTCCTCCCTATGGAGTGGTTTGCCGAACAGCATGGCAATATGTGAAGGGGTAAAATATAGGGTTGACTCCGCGCCTCGCAGAAGATAGGCGACCTGGTCATCTGTTTGACCCACGTTAAGCTCAAAAACGGGCCTGCCTCCAAGCATCTGTCTCAATTGAGCAGAGTGTTGCAACGGCATTTCCGTCATAGCTGCACCTCCTGATCGAATTTGATCTGTTATTGTATACTTATCAGGCGAGGGCTGGTACGGGCGTTTGTCAGGAGAGAATCGATTTGGGCAAAATACAGGATAAAAGTACAAGCAATTGCGTTGAAAAGTCCATGTACGCCCAATCGGAGAATTGCAACAATAAAAGGGGAGTTCACGTGATCATTCCTAATCATCGCTTCAGCGGAGGCTTCTATGTACAAGAGGATGATAGCGTATACATTGAAATATCGACTGAGCTACCTTGTGATCGTGACCAATATATGTATTGCCATTCTGCCCATCTGCGTGCTAGGGACAGCCGGCTATATCGCCTATGCGCAAACGTTGAAGCAAGATGCGCTGGACAATATGGAGCAGTTTGTCCTCCAAACGAACAGCCGCTTCGATGATTATTTCAACCGCATTGATCAGTTGTCCAAAGCGGTCTTCTATAACCCCAACATTCAGCAAATCGCAGTCTCGAATACGCCATGGCAAGTCTCGGAAACCCAGTTGAAAAACCTAAGTTCCTACAAGTCGATTGATCCAACCATTAAGTCCATAGGGCTCATCAATTTTGAAAGCAATAACGTGGTCTCCACGGGACAGGTAATCCGGGACGAGCTGGACTATTTGGAGTCCAAAAATTTAATGGGTTCGGTCAACGTCAAAATTCAAATTTCTCCCCCATTGGAAGGAGCGGACAAAAAACAAGGTTTGCTCGCGTTCAGGCAAGTTAAATCGGTTTATTCCAAGCGATATATGCAAGATATCTACATTGGGGTCATCTTGCTAGACACGCAGTGGATTCAGAAAATATTACAGACGGGCAGCATGGGCAGCAAAGCGAATCTGTTTATCGTCAACGGCGAGGGGGATTTAATCGGCTCCTCGTCCAATATGGTGAATTATGAGTTGGTTCGGCCGCTTATCGGGCAGCAGCCGCCTGAGAGCGTGTCGGATATCCGCTTGGACGGGGTTAATTACCTCTATCAATCGCTTCCGATCAAAAGTCTGGACTGGAAGTTCATCGCTCTTATCGACAAGGAGAAGCTGCTAGAAAAAGCGAATGTCATTCAATTTTCGGTCATCGGCGTGGTGGCCATCGTCATCTTTATCGTTGGCTTGGCGGCGGTGTCGTTTAATATCCGACTCACACATCCTATCACCCGGCTTGTGGACGCTTTTGACAGCGCAGCCAACGGCGATCTGGACGTCAAGCTCAAATTCACCTACAAAAATGAGATTACAGTCATCCAGGATCATTTCAACAATATGCTCAGGCAAATCAAAAAGCTGACCGAGAATCTGCTACAGTCCCAGCAGCAGTTGCATCAGACGGAGATGGACAAGCAGTTGTTCCAGTTGAACGGCTTACAGAGCCAGATCAACGCTCATTTTCTGTACAATGTGCTTCATTCGATCCGGGGAATGTCGATGTCCAATGCCAAAAAAGAGGTCGCGGAAGCCATCGATAATCTCGTCCAGTATTTCCGCTATATTACTCGCAACGGCGAATATGTTCTTCTAATGAAAGAGCTAGAGCATTTGGAGCGGTACATCGCGATTCAAAAGATTCGTTTCGGTGATCGCTTGCAGTTTAAGGCGGATATGGACCCTTCACTGAGTAGTCGGTCGATCGTGAAGCTGATTTTGCAGCCCTTGGTCGAAAATTCTCTTATGCATGGCCTGGAGGAGAAAGATGGACGCTGGATCATCCGTATTAGGGCGTATACCGAGAATGATGTGTGGAAAATCAAAGTAATGGACAATGGTGGCGGCATGACGGAGGAGAAGCTGGAAAGTTTGCGTCAGGAACTTGCCGGCACTATAGCTCCAGCAGAGAAGGAGAGCGGCACGATCGGTCAGGGAATCGGCCTGGCCAATATCCATAAGCGGATACAAATCTATTATGGCGAGCCATATGGACTAACCATTAAGAGCTGGAAAAACAAAGGTACGATCGTGACCATTACGGTCCCTCTGAGGGAGAAGGAGGATGTCAGCTATGTATAATTTGCTTCTAGTAGACGACGAACCTTGGATTTTAAAAGATATGGAACAGATTATCGATTGGCAGGAAGCGGGGTTCAACATTGTCGCCAAGGCGAATGATGTCAATATAGCCGAGAGCCTGCTTCGCCGACAGCGAATTGACGTTATTATTAGCGATATTCGCATGCCTGGCAAAACCGGCTTGGACCTGCTTGCGTTTGCAAACCGGGTTTCACCGGGAACGTTGGTTGTATTTATGAGCGCCTATAGCGACTTTGCGTATGCCAAACAAGCGATTGAGAAGGGCTGCTTCAACTATTTGCTGAAGCCGGTTAACACGGACGAGCTGCTGCAAACGCTGGAGAACTGCTCTCAGCGTCTCCAGGAGCGGGAGCAGGAGCGCCGTTTCCAACAGGCGTACGACCAATCTGTGATGTTGCTGGAATGGATCGAGAGCGATGTGACAATTCGCCAGATCATTGCCCGTATTGCATCCACAGGCGCACTATTCAAGCCGGGAGAACAGTTTGCATTTATGACGGTAAAGAGCCAGGAAGCGCTGACAGAAGGGGATTTGCAGATAATTGACCGGCTGCTTGAAGCGCACCGGTTCGATTATTTCAAGTGCCGGAACAGCCCGGTCAAATCGACGTATTTGCTCAGTTTACCTCTGTTGCCGGCCAAGTCACTGCGGAGGCTATACCGGGAAGCAAGGCGTGAAGTGTCCGCGCGCGGTTGGGAGATCGGTATCAGCAGCATCGGTTCGGCGGATCATGGGGTTCATCGGCTGTATCAGCAGTCCAACCGGATGGCGGATACGTCGAGCCTGAACGGACGAAGCGGCATTTATCGGCATCGTCCCAACGTCAATGCGGCTGTACCGGCGTTGAAGGCGCAAATCGGCAAGGCGACGAGAGTAGAACATTTGGAGGCGGCAGTATACGACATCCAGAAGGGCGTTCAGCGTGGACGCATTCATTTGAGCGGCCTAGCTGAGCTGTACAATCTATTCGTTATTTCGCTTTCAAGCCTCATATCGCCCGGTACGTTAGGCGAAGAGGACTTCATTACGGCGCAGGATCTTGTCATCTATTACGGTAAGCCGCAGGATTTGCTGGAAGAGATGATGCTGCGAATCGAGGAGCAAAAGAAAAAGCCCGGCGAAATCAACGCCGTGCCGATTGTCGAGGAAATTACCCGCGATCTCGATCGTATGTTTGCGCATAGGATCTCCCTTAAGGAGATGGCGCAGAAATACTATATTAGTCCGAACTATTTAAGCCATCTGTTTAAGCAGGAGAAGGGCAAAAGCTTTATTAATTATCTGATTCACAAAAGGCTGGAGGCGGCCGTGTCTTTGCTGGAGAAGGATATTTCCCTCTATGAGGTAGGCAAGCTTGTCGGATACGACGATTACGCTCAGTTCAGCAAGCTGTTCAAAAAGCATCTCGGCGTATCGCCGATGGAATATAAGCAGCGGAGAAAGGCTTGAAGAACTAATCTGTTAATACGGATTATAAATGTTCAATGAGGTATCTGTAGAGGTAAACCTTAAGACAATCCCCGTCGATCTATAATTGTATACAGTGGGAAGCCTACCTATCCCCCAGTAGCAAGCTATATCAAATAATAATTGGGCATTCTCTGGAAATCCAGGTAGGGGAGGAGACGGCACAATATTAAAGAATAGACCCGCAGAATTCCTCCTGGCAAATGAAAGTGGTAACTCAATAGAAGTTTGACCAGGTCCCAGGGCAGAAACGCGTGGGATGGTATGGGGAACTGGATTTACATTTGTTCCGCTATAACCAACGAAAAAGAAAGTATAGTTTGAATAGTTGTAAACATTGAACCTTTGAGTATACAAAACGCCAGGTGGCTCCTCCTCTTCGCTTTGAATTGAAGGTACAAAGGTCTGGGTGACTATGACGAGCAGAATAAATAAAATCAGTATCATACCTATTTTCATCTTCATCTTCCTCTCATTTTTTTTGGTGCATTGATTATAGTAATATTTTATGCATCAGGACGAGTTTGGATTGGGTCCTGTAACTTAAATTGGAAAAAGGGCTATTGAAACTTAGAAGTGAACGTCAAAGTAGCCCCTGTCTAAAGACAGGGGCTACTTTGATTTTTCTCTGCATTTTTGCCTCTTTATAAATAAACCATGCGTTCCCACTTGCTCTATTATTTGCATATGAATCTGACTCCTCTCATCAAAACATCGTAAAAAACCACAACCAAGCTTCTAGTCTGAGTACATATAACCTTGCATAGGCATGTGGCACAATAAATCTACAACGGGGGAACACCCTCACGGAGCCAATAGGTTAGGGTCCGCATGTTGCGCACATATCAAGAGAGCAGGTGAAGCAAACGATGAATGCCAGTGTGGCTAAAACGGGTCCAAATGCAGGCAAGATCAAGTCAGCCGCCCGGAACGAGCTGCGGAAGCGGATTATGGGCTATAAGATGCTCTATGTGATGCTGCTGCCGGCAATCGTGTTCCTTATTATTTTCAGCTATATTCCGATGTACGGGGCGACGATCGCCTTCAAGGACTTCTGGATAACGAAGGGAATTCTAGGCAGCCCATGGGTAGGGTTGGAGCATTTTGAGAAAATATTCCGCACCGAAAAATTCTGGGAAGTATTCCGCAATACGATCGAGATCAACTTGCTACGGCTTGTATTCGGATTCCCAGCACCGATTCTGCTGGCGATTTTGATCAACGAGGTTCGGCAAAAATTTTTCAAGCGCTCCATTCAAACGATTATTTATTTGCCGCACTTTATTTCCTGGGTGACGATTGCCGGTATTATCTTCTCCATTCTCTCCACCGAGGGATTGGTCAACAGCATCATTGTCGCTTTGGGCGGAACTCCGATCAACTTCTTGACGAACGATAATATGTTTCGTCCGCTGCTGATTATTTCTGGAATATGGAAGGAAATTGGCTGGGGCACAATCATCTATATGGCGGCGCTGGCCGGCATTAATCCTGACCTGTACGAGGCCGCTACAGTAGACGGCGCGAACCGCTTCAAGCAGGTCATTTACATTACACTGCCAAGCTTGCTTCCGATTATTTCCATTCTGCTCATTCTGAACTTCGGCAGTATGATGAACGGCGGCTTCGACCAAGTCTTCAACTTGTACAATACGATGGTTTACGAGAGCGGCGACGTTATCGACACCTACGTGTACCGGATCGGTTTGACGCAAGGCGAGTACAGCGTGGCGACCGCAATCGGACTTCTCCTCAACGTCATCAACTTCGCGCTTCTCGTGCTTGTGAACTACACGTCCAAGAAACTGAGCGGTCAAGGCATTTATTAAAGGCGGTGAACCCTAACGATGAAAACAACTAGCCTGTCCGGCAAAATTTTCGACGTAGCGAATATAGTCTTCCTTCTTCTTCTGGCAATTGTTACGCTGTACCCATTCTGGCACGTGCTAGTAGGTTCGGTTTTGCCCTATGAGGAAGCCATTAAATCCGGATTTAATCTGTTCCCGACCAAATGGACGTTTGAAGCGTACGAGTATGTATTTTCCAAAGATACGATTCCTCAATCGCTGCTAGTCTCTGTGTTCGTGACCGTGTTAGGCACTTTATATCAACTTTTTATAACGGCGATTACGGCGTACCCGCTTATTAAGCACGACTTGCCGGGGCGCTCGGCAATCTTCCTATTCATGGTATTTACGATGTTTTTCTCCGGCGGCTTGATTCCATACTATCTGCTGATCAAAAACCTCGGCCTAATCAATCATCTTGCGGTAATGATTATCCCGGCGGCGCTAAGCATGTACAATATGATCGTGCTCAAAACATTTTTCCAGAGCATCCCCGTGGAGCTCGAAGAATCGGCCAAAATGGACGGCGCAGGGTATATGACAATTTTCTTCCGCATCATTTTGCCGCTGTCGATTCCTTCCCTCGCTACGATCGGCTTGTTCATTGCGGTAGGTCAATGGAACAACTGGTATCAGCCAATGCTGTTCCTGAACGATAAGGATCAGTGGCCGCTGGCCATGCTGCTGCGGGATATTCTGATCAACAACAATACGAACACAACGGCGAGCGCAAGCGCCGTAAACGAGCAGTTCATGCTGGCGGACACGATCAAAAACGCCATCGTCATGATTTCCGTTATCCCGATTATTATTGTCTATCCGTTCATTCAAAAGCATTTCGTGAAAGGGGTGATGATCGGCTCCATCAAGAGCTGACCTTTTCGCGAAATGACTGATAGAGTAATAGTCCAATGATCATAAGGGGAGCTGAACAGAAATGAATAGAACGAAAAAGAAATGGATCTCTTCCATGGCCGTTGTGCCGCTTCTTGCCGGCGTGCTCGCCGGCTGTTCCGGCGGCAATAACGGGGATTCGGCGCCAGCGGCGAACAACGGCGGGCAGTCCGAAAAACCATCTGCTCCGGTCGAGCTGACGGTATTCAGATGGGATTATGAGGGAATCGATTCACCCGACTCTGCGATTTACAAGCGCCTGCAGGAGAAGCTGAACATCAAGCTTAAACCTATCGTGGCTTCCTGGAACGACTGGGAAGAAAAGCTGAACGTCATGATCGCGTCCGGAGAGATGCCGGATCTGTTCATCTCTAACGGAATCGGCAAACCGATTCAATACAATCAGTGGATCAAGGAAGGACTCGTTCTGAATCTGTCCGATTACACGACGGAATACCCCAACATCGGTAAGTCGCTGGCTAACTTTGAGATGCTGGCCAAGCCGACCGGGGGCAAGCACTACGGGCTTCCGATTTTCAACGAATCGGGCAGCGGCAAAGACTCTATTAACGGCCATAACATTCTGATCCGCAAGGACTGGCTGGATAAGCTGGGTCTGAAGGTGCCGACGACGACAGACGAATTCTACGAAGTAGCGAAAGCGTTTACGGAAAATGATCCGGACGGAAACGGCAAAAAGGATACGTACGGCTATACGTCCAGCTCCGGTGGCGTATGGTGGCAATATCCGATCTTTAACGCCTTCGACGCCAGCTCGGATCGCTTCAAAAAGACGGCCGACGGCAAATTCGAGCCGGAAGTCATCTCGCCGGGAATGGAGCAAGCCGTCTCATTCCTGAACAAAATGTACAACGAGAAAATTCTCGATCCGGACTTTATGCTGAACACGGATGAGCAGAAGTTTGAAAAGTTCATCACCGGGAAAACCGGCATGATTATCAACAACCTGAACTCTACGTTCTATACAGATATTACTAATAAGTTCCTAAAGGCATACCCCGACAAAGATCCGAAGTCGATCTTCACTTGGGTTGGTACGTTAAAGGGAACAAACGGCAAGCAGCGGATGGACGGTGGCAGCAATTTCTGGCTGCAAACGTCAGTCAATGCCAATATGTCCGATGAGAAGAAGAAAAAGGCATTGGAGCTGCTGAATTACCTGCTGTCCGATGAAGGCCAGGACCTGATGCTGAACGGGATCGAGGGCGTGCATTACAAAGTCGTAGACGGTAAAAAGGTTCCGAATAAGGATGCGATAGAAAAGGACAAAGCCTTTCTCTTGAAGTCGCTTGTTTCCTGGAACACGGACTTCCTGCCGGAAAGCCTGGAAAACCGCGAAGAGATTATTGCTGCGGCCAAATCAACCGGCGATTATGCCATGCCGAACCCTCTGGAACATATGGCCATCCCCGAGGAAGCTCTGGATCCAAGTCTGGTCGGCGAACTAGGCGACTTCGTCAACCAGCAAATCGTCGAATTGATCGTCAAATCCAAAAACGTTCCAGCCGACTTCACGAAGTTCAAAGAAGAATGGCTGAAAAAAGGCGGCACTAAGCTCGTAGAGGAAACGAACAAACAAGCGGCAGCGGAAGGCCGTTAATACAACTAAAAACGACCGGGCACCTGCGAAAGCGGAGTCCGGTCGTTTTTTCCCTTCCGGTAAAGCACCATTACGAAGTTTACTCGCGCTCGCCTGCGGCCAGCATAATAAAAAAAGAAGCCGATTATCCGGCTTCTCTTCTCATTCTTTGCTTTAGTTCCAGTCGATCGTTTGGAACGTATTGGTCAGCGCGGATTCCCGCGCTTTGAGGCATTGCAGGGCGCTCATCAGGCCGCCCTCGAGCGGGCTTATCGAGGCGCTTTTGCTCTGGATTATATCGATAAAGTTGCGGACAAGCACTTTATCGCCCCCGAAGTGGCTTTGATCGGACTTAATCTGATACGTTTCCACCCGGTCGGTATGGTGCATGAATACCTTTACGGTCTCGTTATAAAAATCGAATTCCACCGTGCCCTTGTAGCCGAGGAAACGTGCGCCGCGTGCGGCTGCCCCTCTGCGTGCGAAAAAGTTCTGCGAATAGGAAACATGCATGCCTGTGTCGTAATAAACAAGAGCACTACCGGAGTCCTCATTGCCGGTGTCTGTACCGAATACGCATTGCATTTTTTCGTCATGCGCGGCGCTGTCGGGGCAGCTATGCTTCTCGTCGCACTGATGGCAGTGCAGCCCGGCCGGTTTGTCGCCTTTGTAAATCTGCTTGGATGTCATGGCGCAGACGCTGACGGGCCGATATTGCAGCACATGATTGATATAATCGAAGTCATGCGTCGCCTTTTGCAGGAACAGCCCTCCGGTCAGCGATTCATCGCGGTACCAGTTGTGATAATAAACGGAGCCGTACGGAACGTTGTTTACCGCCTGTACATGCTCGATCGTTCCGATTTTTCCGGAGTCGACGATCTCTTTGACCACCTGCACGATGTCGCATACGCGAAGCGGAAAAGATACGGTGACGGGCGCGTTCCACTGCTCGGCGCCGGCTTTTAGGCGGAACAAATCCTCCATGGTCGTTGCGACCGGCTTCTCCAGAAAGAGCGGAATGCGCGTCGGGAGCACCTTCAGCGCCATCTCGGTGTGGAGATGGCATCTCGTGCCGATCAGTACCGCGTCTAACTCGGCGGAAGACAGCATCGCCTCCGGCGTATCGTAAAAAACGGTATGCTGCAACAGCTGCGGTTGATGTTCCTGGTACATTCGGCTCTGAGGATCGACGATGGCCGATACCGTGCAGCTTGGGTCGAGCTTGATCATTTCCTGAATGACATGCTGAATTCGGTATCCGTATCCAATGACGCCTAACTTCATAACCAATGCCTCCTTTTGCGGTGATGGACTTGTTTCAGTATACGAAACAACCGCAGCGGCTGGCTTTGTACTCACAGACGCATTATTTGTCATTTTGGGGAAGGGAGCTGGCAAGCCGATGAACCTGGAACGGACGCATTTGAATCTGTTGTTTGACATCCGCAGCATCATAACTATGTTTTACTTTGAGTTCGGTAAGGATTATATATTTTCCGGGGAAAAGCATGACTTCTGGGAGCTAGTTTACGTAGACAAAGGGGAAATCGAGGTTAGTGCCGACAACCGGCGCTACAGCCTGCAGCAGGGCAGCCTCATTTTTCACAAGCCCAATGAATTCCACACCCTGACGGCGATTCGCGGCAAAGCCCCGAACGTGATCGTCATAACCTTTGATTGTCACTCTCCAATGATGAACCGGTTCGCGGACAAAGTATTCCTGCTCGATCATGAGCAGCGCAACGCTATGGCACGTATTATCAGCGAAGGCTCCAATGCTTTTGCGTTTCCGTTCCGCTATCCGCTGACTCGTAATCTGGATCAGCCGCTCGGAAGCGAGCAGTTGGTAAAGGTGTATCTGGAAACCTTCCTGATCCTGCTGTTGCGGATCGATTCGTCCCTGGAGCAGGGACGGGCTCCACTGCTGCTACCGAAGGAGAAGGACGAGGATCGGCTCGTATCCGCAATCGTGTCATTAATGGATGAGAGATTATCCTCGCAGCTGAGCCTGACTGAAATTAGCAACACCTTGCATATCGCCAATACAAAGCTCAAAGAGCTTTTCAAGAGACATACAGGCAAGACGATTATGGAATACTATGCAAATATGAAAATTGAAAAAGCAAAGCTGCTCATTCGCGAGGACGCGCATAATTTTACGGAAATATCGCGTCAGCTGGGTTTTAGCAGCGTGCATTATTTTTCCAAAGCATTCAAACGTGCTACCGGGATGAGCCCATCCGAATACGCTAAATCCGTTAAAGCTAGAAGCGGAATCCATCAAGGAGCGTTTTGAACGAGGATGAAAATAGAAGGGATTGAGCACTGTTAGGGCTCAATTCCTTTTTCCATGGGCATATGACGGTATTGATTGGGTGATACCCCGGTCCACTTGCGAAACTGGCGGGAGAAATGATTGACGGAGCTGAAGCCAAGTTGTTCCGCAATCGCATAGACGGTGAGATTCGAAGTTACGAGAAGCTCTTTGGCTTTGCTCCATTTTCTGCGACTAATATATTGGCGCGGAGATACTCCGTACACTTTGGCGAAAACTTTGGACAGCTGGCTGCGGCTCATATTCATCTCGGATGCAATCGCGGTAATCGACGGGTTCGTTGTAAAATCTGCCGTAAGCCTCTCTTCGATGGAATGTGCGATATCTGCTTCATAGGCCGAAACCTGATTGCGCATATCCATAACCGGAGGGACCTCCAGGATGATCAGAATTTCCTGAAGGATGAGCAAGACGTAAGCCTGCAGAGCGAGCCGTTGATGCAGCGGCAAAGAAAACTGGACATAATCGGGTGCAAACGATGTTTCTTCGGAAAGCAGCTTCTGCTGCATTAGTCGCTCCAGCTCCGGGATCAGCTGGGGCAGCTTGCTTTGTTTGGCCTGGGTCGCTGGAATGAGACGAAATGGCGCAGCTCCGAGCCGACTCCGGGCGTCCAGATCGTCCAGGTCAAAGTGAATAACAAAATAAGCATAATGTGAAGGGGAAGAGTTGGCGACCGTATGACTGACACCGGATCTCAACAGAATCCAGTCTCCTTTTTTCAATTCGACCTTTTCTCCGTTGATTTCCTGAACAGCACTTCCTTCCATACAGTAAATCAGCTCATACAGAGGATGATGATGTTTTTTATAAGACCATGCCTCCGGTTTGATTCCGAAGTGGCAGCCATCTATTTTCAAGGTATTGGTAATATTTTGAAACACATATATAGAATCCACTATTATTACCTCCTGCACAGTCCTGTACAGCATGATCTAGGTCAAATTATAGCATAAGCGATACCAGGTGAAACGATTGTTCCGGCACAAAAGGTTAAGTAAATGAGGAGTTTGTGCATTCACTGTACCTAACGCAGGGGCTACTATAAGGGCATCATAGATCGGCATTGGAGGAAACAGTCTTGAGTCAACTGACCATTCAAGGAAAACAGCTGATGTTGGGTGAACAACCTTTTCGGATTTTATCGGGAGCGATTCATTATTTTAGAGTTGTGCCCCAATATTGGGAGGACCGGTTGCTTAAGCTGAAGGCTTGCGGCTTCAATACGGTTGAAACGTATGTACCATGGAATCTGCATGAAGAGAAAGAGGGCCAGTTCAATTTCGAAGGCATGGCCGATCTGGAGAAGTTCATCGATCTTGCCGGAGAGCTGGGGCTTTATGTCATCGTGCGTCCAAGCCCGTACATCTGTGCGGAGTGGGAATTCGGCGGACTTCCTGCTTGGTTGCTTGCTGATCCGGGCATGCGTCTCCGCTGCCACCACAAGCCGTTCCTGGACAAAATCGATGCTTATTACGATAATCTGATTCCACGCCTTACGCCATTTTTGTCGACTAAAGGCGGTCCGATTATCGCGATGCAAATCGAGAACGAATATGGCAGCTACGGCAATGACAAAGCTTACCTGAACCACCTGAAACAAGCGCTCATCGAGCGCGGCGTCGATGTGCTGTTGTTCACTTCGGATGGACCAGAAGACTTCATGCTGCAAGGCGGCATGGTTGAGGGCGTATGGGAGACAGTTAACTTTGGTTCCCGTTCGGCGGAAGGCTTCGCCAAGCTGCTCGAATACCAGCCAGATCAGCCGCTTATGTGTATGGAATACTGGAATGGTTGGTTTGACCACTGGGGCGAACAGCATCATACCCGTGACGCGGCAGACGTAGCCAAAGTTCTGGATGATATGCTTGCTGCCAATGCATCGGTCAACTTCTATATGTTCCACGGCGGCACGAACTTCGGCTTCTTCAGCGGAGCGAACTACCCGGACAAGCTGCAGCCGACCATTACGAGTTATGACTACGATTCGCCGCTTAGCGAGAGCGGCGATCTCACGGAGAAGTACCACGCTGTTCGCGAAGTCATTGGCAAGTACATCGAGCTTGGCCCACTTGAGCTGCCGGCTCCAATCGCCAAAAAAAGCTACGGCACCGTAAACATGACGGGACAGGCGAAGCTGCTGGCTTCCCTCGATGGGCTTTCCTCGCCGATTCAAAGCGTTTGCCCAGAACCGATGGAGCAATTCGGACAAAACTACGGCTTCATCATGTACACGACCCATCTGTCCGGGCCGCGTCCTGCAAGCCGCCTGAACTTGCAGGAGGTTCATGACCGTGCACATATCTTTATAGATGGGAAGTTCAAAGGCATCATCGAGCGTGCGGATAAGGAGCATGACATCGTGTTCGATGTTCCGGCGGGAGGCGTTGAGCTGACGATTCTCGTGGAAAACATGGGCCGGATCAACTACGGGCCGCAAATGAGGGATGCCAAAGGCATCACGGAAGGCGTGCGCCACGGACTTCAATTCCTGTTCGACTGGACGGTTCGTCCACTTCCACTGGATGACTTGTCCAAGCTTACTTTCGACTCGGTCGATGGCGAATCGGAAAAGAACCAGCCTTCCTTCTATCTGGGCGAGTTCGAAGTGGATGAGCCTGCCGATACGTTCCTGAGCATGAAGGGCTGGACGAAGGGCATTGCCTACATTAATGGCTTCAACCTGGGCCGTTATTGGGAGCTCGCTCCACAAGAGACGTTGTATATCCCAGGCCCGCTGCTGCGCAAAGGGAAAAATGAGCTGGTCGTATTTGAACTGCATGGATGCGAATCCCCAAGCGTCTCGCTGCAAGATCATCCGGTTTTGAACAAGCAACAATAAGTTATGGCCTGCGCCGCTCCTGACCGGGAGCCGCAGGCTTTTTTTGTTGACTAAAAAGTCGGAATAATCAAAAATCACATGAAAAAGTAAGCGCTTACCACATATCAGGACCGATTTAATCGTGATACATTGATTGGGGGCATATCGCCCTAATCCCATTATGAATGGAGGAATATGAAGAATGAGGAGCGCGCTCCAGATTCGAGTTGTGCTAATACTGACGGCACTCTTGCTGCTCCTGGCAAGTGCGGTTCCCGGAGCTTTGACATTGGGGACGCAAGCTGCCTTCGCCGCAAACACCACGTATTATGTCAGCAACAGCTCGGGCAACGACGCCAATAACGGCTTGAGCCAAACGACGGCATGGAAAACGATGGCCAAGGTGAGCGGCATCACATTTCAGCCAGGGGACCGTATTTTGCTGAAATCCGGCGATACCTGGAATGAAAAGCTGACGTTGAAGGGTTCCGGTACAAAAGCCAGTCCGATTATGATCACCTCGTATGGTACAGGCAATAAACCACTTATTTCGGCCAACGTTCCGAACGGCGGAGTTGTTTACGGCAAAAATCTGAGCAACTGGCTGATTCAAGGGCTGGCTGTGAAGGCTGTACCATCCGCAAACCTTACTTATACGAACAAAACGATTGGAATCCTGGTAGATTATGATACAACTGCGGTCCATTCGGGACTTCAGATCGACGGTAATGAGGTGTACAGCACCACCCCAGATTCGAATACGTATGGAATCAACATTGTCGCTTATGTTCCGGGATCGACCTTCGGAGCTGTAGCGAACGACATCGTAATTTCCAACAACAAGATTCATGATTTGGGATGGTACGCCATTATTACGGGAGGATGGGATACGGCTAACTCCAAAAGCTTCAATTCCCAGGAAACATTCGGCAATCTGTATGTTGTCGGCAATGAAGTGACGAATATGGGCAACCAGGGTATCGTGGTTGGCAATGCTCGCAATTCCGCCATCGAACGCAACGTCGTTCGCGCCGCAGGGCAAGCCAATTCAAACGGTTATGGGCCGGGCGGGCTGTGGTACGTCTCCTCTCGCGATTCCGTCATCCGTTTTAATGAAGTGTCGGAGATGAAGGACTCCGGGTCCGGCTACGATGGAGCGGGAATTAATATCGATTGGTACTGCACCAACATTACCGCTCAGTACAACTACTCGCATGACAACAAAGGCAATGGCTTCACGACGATGAGCAACAATGGCGGAAAGTTTCTCAACAACAAGGCCAAGGGCAACAAAGGTGAGCAAGCCAACGGCAAAGGTCAAATCGCGCTAGGCAACTTTACGGGTGCACGCGAGCTTTCGACCGGAGCTCGTAACATGGTGGTGGCCAACAACACGATTATCGTGGATGTGGCGGGCACAAACGCTATCAACACTGCTTTTTCGGATGATGGCGTAACGCCAATTGCCGGCCTCTGGACGGGCAACAGTATTTACCGAAACAATATTGTGTTGAAGTCCGGCGTAGCGAATACATCAGTTTTCAGCTTCGCGTTGAACGCCAATATTGACTCTAGCTGGGAAAACCGCATCTACAGCAGCAACGGCCTGACATTCGTCGCCAGCAAAAACGGTACGACATATAACACTCTGTCGGCGTGGCAGACAGCTACCGGATATGACTCGGGAACCCAGTTATATGGGCTCGACACCGCTCTGCCTTCTACCGTATCAAACGTGACCTCGACGCTTAGCAATGGTTATGTGCAGCTGAGCTGGACAGCGGCAACGGATTCGGGAAGCGGCATTGCGCACTACAACATTTACCGTGGCACGACGGCTGGTTTTACGCCTGCATATTCCAATATGGTAGGCGAGTCGACGGGTATATCCTTTATGGACAATGCGCGTCCGAAGTCCAACACGACCTACTATTACAAAGTTGAAGCGGAAGATTACAACGGTAACAATGGTTCCCCATCGGCTGCCCATTCGGCGGTGACTGGACTGATTCCTTAACCTTTTCAAAGCCGATTATTTCAGGATGAACTAGCAGATGCCCGCTTTCTAATCCATGGATTCAGAAGCGGGCATCTATTCCTATCTGCCCGATGCCGAGCATCCTACTATAACGTCTGTAGCCATAATATTTAGCTATTAGTTCAATGGAAAATATTCACTAGATACTAGGGACATATATAAGGTTCCAAGTTTCCTCCTCCTTCATAAAATAAACACAAATACATTTTAGGAGGAATTTATTTGAGTTATGAAGTTGAGAATTTGAAACGTTTCAATGCTTCCAGTCTCGGTATTATTCTTGTGTTGTTTATTTTGCTCGTTGTGATCGTATCCACATGCTATCAAGACTCCATTGTCCCTATTAATCCTGATCCGCTCGACCCCGTTAATTCTGCTGTTGTCGCCTTTATAATTGATAGTACAGCCCCTTATACGTTTACACTCAACGGTTTCAGTAATAGGGGTTTTCTGCGAAGTTCAACAAACCAAACCATCTATCCATTTGGTTCGATAGTCCGTTTGTATTTAAATGATAGTAGGTATGGACATACCACTGCCAGATACAGTGCACTCGACTCAGCCGGAGTTGTGGTAGGCCAATTGTCTTTTACGATGAACTATGATTATGGACAGCGCTTCCGATTCTCAGACATCAGTGTGCCGCAAAGATGCAGATATACTGCGCTGCAGGGTACTGATTCAGGAGGGCCTGCTCAATTGCGATTGCAATCCATTTAAAAGTGACCCTAAAAATAGAGGCATTTCAGGATTAAATGTGAAGATGCAAATTCATGCACTTAAAAAGGAGGTATAACAACAGCTGTATTCAACGCACTTCACGGCTTATGCTTGCTTTACTCGAGTGGGTAGCAAGTCCATTTTGGACTTCGCTACCCACTCGTTTTTTGTCGGCTCCAGGTTAATCAAAAACCACATGACAGGATAAGCGCTTACCACATGTCGCATTGTCGAATTTGGGTGATATATTGGGGTTGTAATCTGCCTAAACCAATTTGAATGGAGGAAAATAAGGATGCGAAAAGCAATCTATCATCGGCTCGTTTTGATCATGATGGCTCTTTTGCTTATGACGATGAGCGTTGCTGGCGCCGTTACGGTGGCATCGGCCGACCCGGCTGATCCAGTTCTGTTCCAGGACAATTTTGATGATGCTGGATCGAATTCCTGGACTCCTGTTAACGGAGCATGGGGCAAGAACAGCGGCGGCGCAGGACTTTTATTTTCAGAGGATTTTGAAAGCGGTAACGCGGATCGCTGGACGAACAACGCCGGCAATTGGTCCAGCGTTACGGATAATACGTATAAAGCCTACAAACAAACCAAAGAGGAAGGGGCTTCGGAGCTGCTCGCAGGCGAGCTGTCCTGGACGGATTATTCCCTGGAGTCCGATATCAAGCTGACGAGCGGTGCAGGAGCGATGCTGAAGTTCCGCTATCAGGACGGGCAACATTTTTATTTCCTGTACTTGTCGGACAGCTACATCCGTCTGGTCAAACAAGTCGGGTCCAACCAGCCTTGGATCGGTTCATACAACGGCCCTTCCTTGGATACGTCCAGATTCGTAAACATCAAAGTGGATGCGCAGGGCAGCAACTTCAAGGTTTATCGTGACGGCGAGCTGGTGCTCAACGTTTCAGATAACAATGCGCCGTATACTTCCGGCAAAATCGGTCTCGCTACATGGGCGACAGTCGTTGCCTTCGACAACGTAAAAGTATCGGGCAGCGACTCGAACGCGGTGTACAGCCAGACGGATGCTGGCGGCGGCGAATCGCGTACCGGTCAGGATGACTGGAAGAACTACTCCGTGCAAACGCAGATCAAGCCAAATGAAATTGCGGCGGACGGATCGGCGGGAGTGACACTGCGCCGTCAAGCGAATGGTGACGGATATCGCATGTTATATTCGGAAAGCGGCAAGCTGCAAATCGTGAAGGTTGAGGGCGGAGTTGAAACGACGCTTGGAGAAGCTGCTTTTACGATGAGCAGCGGTACGTCCTATTTGCTTAAGGGCTTATCTGCAGGCAAATTCCTGGAGCTTTATGTAAACGGATCCAAGCTTGTAACGGCGCAGGATACGACGTTTGCATCGGGGCATATTTCGTTGTGGACTGTTAATGTTGCAGCTAGCTACGACAATGTGGTCGTGTCGAAGGAAACTCCACCGGCCCTTTCGGACGGTAATACCACGTATTACGTCAGCTCCAGCACAGGCGACGACACCAATGACGGCTTGACCGAAGCAACTGCTTGGAAAACGATGGGCAAGATCAGCGGTATGACTTTCCTGCCAGGCGACCGTATTTTGCTTAAATCCGGCGACACATGGAATGAAAAACTGACGCTGAAAGGCTCCGGCACAAAGGAAGCGCCGATTACGATCACATCCTTTGGTACGGGGGACAAGCCGAAAATTTCTGCCAATTCTCCGAGCAGCGGGGTGGTGCTTGGCATCAACCTGAGCCATTGGCTCATTCAAGGCCTGGCAGTTGAAGCTATCCCTTCCTCAGCACTTGCCTGGGGCAATGTGACCAACGGAATCCTGATTAGATACGATAATTCCCGCGTTCACGAGGGGCTGCAAATTGACGGAAACGAAGTGTTCAGCGCATCGCCAAATACGAACACGAATGGAATCGTCGTTACGGCTCAGGTGCCAGGTACGGATTTTAAGGAAATCGCGAACAACATCATTATTTCCAACAATAGCGTGCATGATCTGGGCTGGTACGGCATCACGACTTCCGGCTGGGATAACGTCAAGCAAGAAGAGCTGCGCTCCCAATTGTCCTATGGAAATTTGTACGTAGTCGGCAATGAAGTCGTCAACATGGGCAACCAAGGCATCGTCGTGCAAAACGCGCATGATTCCGCCATCGAGCGAAACATCGTGCGCGCCGGCGGACAAGCCAACTCCAATGGCTATGGACCTGGCGGCCTGTGGTATATCGCCTCCCGCGACTCAGTCGTCCGTTTCAATGAAGTATCCGAGATGAAAGATTCCGAATCCGGCTACGACGGAGCGGGCATCAACGTCGACTGGTATTGCGATAACATTACCGTTGAGTATAACTATACGCATGATAACAAGGGAAATGGCTTCACGACGATGAGTAACCGTGGCGCGAAGATCAATAACAACAAAGTGGAAGGCAACAAAGGCGAGCAAGGCAATGGCAAAGGCCAAATCGCGCTCGGCAGCTTCACGGGCCGTCCCGATCTGTCGACGGGGCTTCACGACATCGAAGTAGCGGGCAACACGATTATTGTCGATGTAGCAGGTACTAACGCCATCAACAGCTCGTCCAACCCGTATGGTTTCTATTCGGGCAATCGTATCCACAGTAATAACATCGTTTTGAAATCGGGCGTTACGGGCACGTCCGTGTTCAACATTGGTCAAGATACGCTGATCGACGCGATTAACAACAACCGCATTTACAGTGAGGGAAGCGCGTTCCGCGCCAGCCAGTTCGGCACGGCATACGATACTCTCGCTTCCTGGCAAGTGGCTACCGGTTTTGATATGGAATCACAAGTGGCTGAGGTGGACAATTCCGCGCCGGCTGCCCTTCAAAACGTCACAGCAACCGTCAACGGATATGTGCAGCTGACTTGGAATGCTGCATCCGATTCCGGCAGTGGCATTAATCACTATAACATTTACCGCAGCACAAACCCGGACTTTACGCCTTCCTACAAAAACATGGTCGGAGAGTCGAAGGAAACATCCTTTGTCGACCGGGAGCGTCCGGAGTCGAACCAAACTTACTTCTACAAAGTTGAAGCGGAAGATTTTAATGGCAACAATGGCCCGGCATCGGCGGCTCTGTCAGCGGTAACGGGACAAATACCGGGTGTTCCGGCTCCAGCGAAAGTGGTAGACTTCACGATTTTGCGCGAGGATGATACGGTTCGCACCGCTGAATTCACCGTGACGCCATATCTGGCGAACTTCGGAGACATCGCCAAAGTGGAGCTTTATGGGGATGGACAGCGCCTTGCGGAGCTGACTCAACATCCTTACACCTATACGGTCAAAGGACTAGGCAAAGGCGAGCATACGCTGCAATACCGCGTCCATGAGCAATCCGGTGCGGTTACAGAGTCCACTGCAATCAACATCAACAAGCAGCATGATGCTTTGCGCAGCGTTTCCGTCTCCGAAGCCCCTGTTATCGACGGCAACCTGGGGGAATGGACTTCGGTCGGCTTTGAGATGAATAAGGCTGCTCAGGTCAAAGAAATGGAAAAAGGCTTCAAGGAAAGCTGGATGCCTGAAAAGCTGTCCGGCAAAGGCTACACGAGTTGGGACAGCAACAACCTGTACTTGGCTGTCGAGATCACGGAGGAGCAGCATAACCTGGCGATTACAAATGCAGCCGATCTGTAGAAGGGCTCCAGCGTTCAGCTGGCGATCGATCCGCAAAGAGGCAACAAGCCGGGAGCCAAAGGCTATTCCGAGATTGCGTTTGGTCTCTCCAACACGGGTCAAATGTTGGCTTACCGCTTCAATGCTGTTGCTGGACGTCAAGCAGGTGTATTCACGGCCGGTTCGTTCCATGTGAGCCGTAACGAAGCAACGAAGAAAACCGTCTATGAAATGTCCATTCCTTGGAATGAGCTGCTGCCTGCAGGAGTGACGGCACAAGAGGGCTCTGAGCTCGGCATTTCCTTCCTGGCCAACTACAGCGACGGTAGCCGTCCGGATTCAGGCAACGGCGACGTGCGCAACGGTTGGATTGAGTACAACAGCGGCATCGGCTCCATTAAGGCGCCGGATCAATTTGGTTACTTGCTGCTGAAAAATGCACCATTCGCCGTACCGACCTTGAACGGCTCGGTTAAAGATGGAAAAGCGGCGCTGAACTGGTCCGCTTCCTCGGACGCCACCGGCTACAGCGTGCTTTACGGCACGGAAAGCGGTGTTTACCCGAGTGTATTGAACGCGGGCAGCGCCACAGAATATGAAACGACTGCATTGGAATTCGGAACGTATTATTTCGTCGTCAAAGCTCACAACGCTTACGGTGAAACCGTTAAGTCGCAGGAAGTAGCGCTGACGGTCAAGAAGGATAGTCCACCTCTTTACAAGGGCGTTCCGGGCAAACCGATTCTTTCCAGCAACATCGCTCAGGCGAATGGGTTGAAAGACGGTAACTACACCGTCACGATGAATATGTGGTGGGGCAATAACGGAGATACACTCAAAGTGTACGAAAATGGCGTTCTGATCAGCACACAAGCGCTGGTGGATGCTTCTCCCGCGGCTCAAACCGCTAAGGTAGAAGTGAAAGGAAAAGCTAACGGTACCTACAAGTATACGGCTGAGTTGATCAACTCTTTTGGAACGACAAAGAGTAATTCGCTGATCGTAAAGGTAACGGATGCGGCTCCAGGCAAACCGATTCTTCTCCATGACAACTGGGATGGCGACGGCAGCTTTAAGCTGACGATGAACATGTGGTGGGGGACGAACGGCACGGAGTACCGTCTCTATGAGAATGGAGTTCTGATTGAAACGAAAGCATTGACGGCGAATTCACCAAATGCTCAACAGGCTGTTAAATCCATTACAGGCCGCGCAAAAGGCGCGTATGAATACCGCGTCGAGCTGGTGAATTCAGCTGGAGTAACGTCCAGCAATGTGCTGAAGGTGAATGTGAGGAAGTAAAAGAAGTTGGAAAGCACCCGTTCGCAGATTTTGCGGCGGGTGCTTTTTTTGTGCTGAGGTTGAATTTATCGATATTAATGGATGAAGGAATAGATCAGAAAATGCTTCATAGATTCATTGCGCTGGAAATTCAAGCAACTTGCAAATGGAAGGCTGCTGCCGCGTTTTATGTAGCCAAAGCAGAGCCACCGTTTTACAGGGCTCTGTGAGAGTATGAAATTCGAAAATGTCAGGACAACGGGCGGTAGATGCGTGATAAACCAGGGACTCTGCCTTATTTGACGGTCAAATATCCCTAATTCTCGCGGTGTTTCCATTCTGCGTTACGGCGACAACCGGGGCATTAAATACATCCACACCAATGCCAGTAATAGGGCCCCCCGATATTTTTAACACGGAAAACTTTACGTGAACGTATCCTACTTGATTACCTTGAGGATTAATTATTGAAAAAGGTGCTACACCGGACCCAGTGCAGACAACAAGAGGGGGATAGCTGCATCTCGGCGCAATGATCTGAAAGATTGATCGACGGCCTGGTACGATGACATGGTTTCTGGGGTCAGGAAGCGGTTCCTCGAAACTTCCAGAAAAATCGTATCCTGCCATAGTAAAGTTGGCGGTCTCATTATAAACGTAGAATGCAGACGAAGCCAAAATCCCGAGGTCTGTGTTCTCTGGAATACGCTCTTGGACAGGACTGCAAAAAACACTCGTAACAATGACTAGTAAAATAAACAAAACTAATACGGTTCCTAATTTCATAAAAAAGCCTCCCATTAGAGCTATAACAACATCATATGAGAGATTGTTAGAATGGTTCGGGAAGCTCATGCTGTTCATAAGTCTATCTTTATTTGGGAATTTCTAGTACTATTTTTTAGCGAGCGCAGCTTGTAATAGAAGGAAGAGGAGATGCAGGATGGAGACGTATTATTGGGATAGCCAAATCGAGTATTTAAAGAAATCTTTCCCTTGCCCTTGAAGAACAATATGACCTCGCTGTCTGCCACGCTGTTCTGCTTCATCAAAGCGATCCACTGAAAATGCTTGAAAAAATGATTCAATGTGTCAGGCCTGAAGGGATGTTAATAGCATTTGAGACGCATTGGATCAGCAATAATGCCAGCTTCTATTTTGAGGGAATTGAGCAGTCGCGAGCCATTCTGCTGGGATTACTGCAAGAGCTTTTCGAATAAGGTGAATATATATGATCCGGCGATGGATCAAGGCGAAGCGTCAGAGCTTTACGAAGCGATAAAATTCCATCACCCTGGAGAGCGCGAGCCTTTTGTACAACAGTTAGTTGAACGAGGCATGCAACCTGAAGAAGCGGAACGACAATACGAGGCGGAGCAATACGTGTCGATGCACTTCACCTCATCTACTGCCGCAACGTATGCCGCTGGCATGAAAATCACCTTTGGCACGGTGACGTAACGCTTTAATTCCACTAAAATAACCAAGCCCGCACCATCTGACTGTATTATAATTGTCCATATTAAAACCGAAACCAATGCTAGAGTTACTTTCGGAAGGTGAGGGGAATTCCATGCTAAAGTGGTTATTCATCAAGCGAAGCAGCGTACAGCAGAAAATGCTCTTCTCCTTCCTGGCGCTGGTCGTCCTGCCCCTCGGTTTATTCAGCTATATTTCCTTAACGATTTCAAGAAACACGATCGAAGAACAAGCAGGGGCGGCCAAGCTGAACTCCCTCCGACTTATTTCCCAAAAAATCGGAATCATGGCTTCCGATTTGAATGCGATTTCAACAATCTATTTTTCCAATGAAGAGCTGCGATCCTTGCTGCTAAGCCCAGCTGGCGACAAAGCTTACCAGGAACGGCTGCAGAAGCAATTCCTGACCAAGCTGATTGTAACTTATCGCTATGCATATACGTGGCTGGAGTATTACACCTCCATTTTTGGATTCAACAACGTGGAGCTTCACACCTTCTATAATGGCCCGCGTATCGGCATAAACACATTGCAAGAGTATCCTTGGTACCGGGAAGCCGTTGCTCAGGACGGTCGAATTACTTGGGTGTCCAACGCTACACAACGTCTCGAACCGACGATTGATGAAGATCAATATGTATCGGCGGTCAGACTGCTGAAAGACTTCGAAAACAACAAACCTATCGGCCTTTTGATGATTAATGTTGGCGAAAGCTTTCTGTACAAGCAGTACGCGGATGCTGTTACCGCAGATGAGCAAATGACTATTTTCGATAAAGCGGGCTCCGTAATTTCCGCGACGGATAAACAAAGGATCGGCGATTCCATGCTGGACTTGGCGTATTACAGCTCTTTTGTTGGGAATGAGGGTAACTTCAACGTAAACAAAGACGGCAAACCGATGTTAGTAACCTATTACAAAGTAGAGAGCACAGGCTGGACCCTCGTCTCCTATACACCTCTAGATATGCTGCTTCAAGATGTAAACAAGTCGCAATGGCTGACTTTAATCGTCCTTGCCGTGTTAATGCTGCTTTCCGTGCTTATGTCCTACTGGATTGCCAAGCGATTATCGGTGCCCATTCGCAGGCTGTATACGAGCATGAAGCGGGTCGAGATGGGTGATCTGAGTGAGCGAACGGACATTGGGGGCAATGATGAAATAGGTGAGCTAGCTTATAAATTCAACCGGATGGTCGGGAATATCGAAGATTTAAGGGACCGAGTCATTATGGAGCAGGAGTTAAAAAGAAAGACCGAAATGCAAAATTTGCAATCGCAAATTAGTACGCATTTTTTATATAACACGCTTGCTTCAATCCGCTCGATGCTCGTCACAGAACCGGTGGACAAAGTAGATCAAGTCATCGTATCGCTAGTGAAGCTGCTCAGAAAAACTCTCTCCGACGAAAGTGAATACATCACGATTGCCGAGGAACTCGACAACCTGCAAAACTATGTGAACATACAGATGGCGCGGCAATACGACAAACTGCAGGTGTATATCCACGTAGAAGAGCAGATAGGTTCCTATCGAACGCTGAAGCTGCTGCTGCAGCCGCTGGTGGAAAATGCAATCTTCCATGGCATCGAACCGAAGACTGGCCCAGGGCAAATAACGATTGAGGGCTGGCAGGACAAGGATACAATCAAGCTGCGGATTACGGATGATGGCGTCGGAATTTCTGCGATAGAAGCCGATGCGGCGGAGGATGGATCTTCACTAACGGAACGACTGTTAGCTACTGCAAGCGGGGTAGGAATTCATAATGTACACACCCGGATGCAAACTCATTTTGGCAATAAATACGGGTTGGAAGTGATTTATTCCGGTAATGAAGGAACCTGTATTCTGCTTAGCTGGCCTTGTTTCATTCGAGTAGAGGAGTTGAAAGAGACTTGAATATCGTAATTGTCGACGATGAAGCTCAAATCCGGCGTTGGCTGGAGATCCTACTGAGTAAAACGGAGCTTTCAATAAATCTGGTTGCGTCATGCAGCAATGGGAAAGAGGCGCTGGACGTTTGCAGGACGGTGGATGTCGACGTTGTCATTACCGATATTAAAATGCCCGTTATGGACGGCATCTCCTTCATCCGCATCCTGAAACAAGAGCGGCCTGCGATTGAAAGCCTAATCCTCAGCTCATACAGTGAGTTTCAATATGCCTCTGAAGCTATTAAAGCGGGCGCCAGTGATTATATTCTAAAAGCGGAAATAACTGCTTCCGATCTTAGCAAGGTTTTGGGAAGGGTCAAGCAAGAAATCGAGAAGGAACGACTGCGCGACCGAGAAGTGTACAGCCTGAAAAGCACGATTAATGTTAATCAACTGGCGCTGCGATCGTTATTTTTCAGCGATTTGGTGTATGGCAAGAAGATCAGCGCTCACGAGTTTGAAGAGAAAATGGGGACGCTGCGTATTCCGCTGCGGAGCAAACATTTGATGGTGATGGTCATTCGGAGCGATGATCCGGCTAATCGGAAGGAACAAGTGAAAATTCAGGACTCTGTGCTTCTGGACTCCGCCGTGATGAACATTATCGACGAGACTTTGCTTACGGAGGCGGAGAGCGGCTGCTGTTTCGTTTTTGAAAAAGAGTATTACGTCGCGCTGTTCAACTACGGGCACTGGTCCGAGAAATCGTTGCGGGAAACGACGCTCCAGTATGCGCAACGCATCTCTAACTACTTGCAGGATCATCTTGGTTTATCGGTTTCTGTCGGGATCAGCTTGCCTGCCCTGCAATTCTCTTCTATAGGTCAGCAATTGGAAGAGGCGCGAGCGGTGCTGAGTCACAAGCGATTTTACGGCAGGAAAAATATTTCCTGGCATTCCGATGAACCGATGACGCCGAATGCTGCCCCTACCTCTTTGCAGAAGTATTTGCAGACCCTATCGGAACTGCTGGACACCAATCAATTTGAGATGATTTCTCCCTATCTTCAAGAAGTGCTGGAGGATGTGGGGAGGAAGATGGTATGGAGCGAAAAAGAAGCCAAGGCTTTTGGCGTGGAAGCTGTATTTTTACTGCAGCGGATGCTGCGCCGATTGAGCGTTGCATCAGGTGATAAAGGCCATACCCTCGATAGGGATAGCCCGCATGAAGAAATGGTCAACCTGCCTACGTTTGGACATGTGACGAGTTGGTTGCTTGCTCGTGCATCCGATGTCATTGCAACCGCAGACATGCTGCGACATCCTTACAGCGAGGCGATCCGCAAAGTATGCGATTATGTGAAAATACACTATGCGGACGGCGCCTCCTTGCAGCAAGCGGCGGATTATGTGCATTTGAACAAAAACTATCTCAGCGAGCTGTTCAAAAAAGAAACGGGCAGCAGCTACAATGACTACGTCACGCTAGTGCGAATCGATAAAATCAAAGCTCTTATTTTAGAAGGGAATATCCCTATCGGCCAATTGCCTGAAATCGTCGGTTATCCAGACGGAAGTTATCTATCCAAGGTGTTTAAAAAAGTAACCGGCATGACGCCTTTGGAGTTTAAACGTAAAAAAATATGAGAAATACAGCCCGCCTTTCTTTCGAGAGCTGGGCTTTTTGTTGTGAAAACATGACCAAAGATGCCGAAAATAAGAACAAAAATGATTCATTTCTTTTCTTATAATGAAAACACGGCACAGAGATACAGCCGCAATCATGAACATAAAGGCGGGGGAGTCAATATGAAAAAGTGGAATAAAATGGCGATCGGCGTTACGGCGTTAAGCTTAATGACGGCGCTTGCGGCTTGCGGATCCAATTCCAGCCCGGCTTCAAACAAGGCCAGCAATACGAACTCGACCAACACAACTAAGGAATCTGCAGCTCCTCAAAGCACAACGGAAAAGCCTGTTGAAATTTCGTTTGCTAACTGGATCTCCGTTGAGGACGGGACGAAAGAAGCTTACAACCAATTGATCGCAGAGTTTGAAAAAGCGAATCCATCCATCAAGGTAAAATCAATCGGAATCCCGTTTGCTCAGTTTAAAGACCAGGTTCTGGTCAGCTCGGCCGGCGGCAATCCGCCAGATGTGACCATGTCCAATCAGAACTTCACTCCAGCATTCGTTGGAGCTAATGTGGCGGCGCCAGCGCAAGAGCTGCTCGATGCAGAGATCATCAACGACATCGTTGATGGCAGCAAAGCCGGCGTCACATTCGATGGCAAGGTAATGGCGATGCCTTGGGCACCGCATCCGAGCGCATTGTTCTGGAACAAAAACCTTTACACCAAAGCAGGCCTGGACCCGGAGAAACCGCCGACAACTTGGGATGAAATGATCCAAAACGCCAAGAAAATTGCCGCCCTCGGCAAAGATGAGAACGGCACTCCTATTTATGGCATCGGCGAAACGGGAGCTTCTGATTCCTATACCGGGAACATGCTGC
Organism: Paenibacillaceae bacterium GAS479; assembly: GCA_900105225.1. NCBI lineage: Bacteria > Bacillati > Bacillota > Bacilli > Caryophanales > Paenibacillaceae > Paenibacillaceae bacterium GAS479. The sequence goes on from LT629764.1 coordinate 2,656,557, forward strand.
TTCGCATCAGTTATTCGTTCGGCGGCAAATTCGTCGATGATCAAGGCAACATTGTTTACGATCAAGGAACGGCGCTGAAAGAATCCCTGTTATACATGAAAGATCTAATCGACAACAAAGTATCCCCTCAGGGCGCTGCAATGGCTGATCTTAGACCTATGTTCGCGACAGGAGCGCTCGGCATGTTGGTTGACGGCGACTTCGGCCGTACGAACTTCCGCAATATGAGCGGCAAAGGTGCTGAATTTGATAAAGAGTGGGGCGTTACAACTGTACCTGTAAGTAAAACGGGCAAAAGTGAAACGTTCTTCACGGAGCATCAGCTGATCGTAACAGCTGGTAGTGAGAAGCAAGAAGCAGCTGCTAAATTCGTGGAATACCTCGTATCCAAAGAGGCTATGGGCATTTATCACAAGCTGAATGGGGTTATGTCGGCGCGTAAGTCGATCTCTGAGCTGCCAGAAATGAACGAGGACGATTACTCCAGAATATTCAATACTCAAATGAAAACAGCTTCACCGCTCCCTTCCAAAAATCCAAAGTTCGACAATGCGATGAAAAACTCCACCGATATGATCGTGATGGTAACCGAGGGTGGAAAAAGCCCAGATGAAGCCATTGCCACTGTTATGCCCAAAATTAAAGAGCTGTACAAAAAATAGAGATCAGCATGTGGCGGGAGCGGCGCTATGCTTCCGCCTTTCTTCTTAGAGTCACAAGATACTGGATGGGGTGAGAGAAATTGAATGTGAGACTAACCCGGCATCATAAAAACATCATTTTTGCATCCGTCTTGATGTTACCGGCGTTTGCACTGCTGGCACTTACCATTATTAGCCCGCTGATCAAGTCTGTTTTAATGAGCTTCACCGACTACTCCTTGCTTTCTCCGGAACAAAATTGGAACAACTTTGCCAACTACAAGGAATTGTTGCGCTCATCCGATTTTTATCATTCCTTAACCGTAACTTTAAGATATGTGGTCATTACGGTCATACTCGATTTAGTTATCGGGATGTCCCTTGCTATAGTATTGAATCGGAATATTCGATTCCGCGGATTTTTCCGCAGCATCATTATGATTCCGTGGGCGATTCCAACGATTGTATCCGCACTTATTTTCATGTGGATTTATCAAGGCGATTATGGCGTGCTCAACTATGTGCTAACTAACTTAGGCATCATTGATGACAATATCAACTGGCTTCGCAGCACGGATTACGCCCTTTCGTCCATCATTGTGGTGGCGGTGTTTCGGCAAACGCCTTTGGTTGCGGTCATGCTTTTGGCAGGTTTGCAGGGTATTTCAAGCAGTCTGTATGAAGCAGCTCGGATCGACGGCGCCAACGGTTGGCAGGTATTTAGAAAGATTACCCTTCCGATGCTGAAGCCCGTAATCGGCAGCGTTGCGCTCATTATGATCGTGAATAACTTCCAGATGTTCACCTTATTCTTTACGCTTACGAACGGCGGGCCGGCAGGAGCCACAACATCACTCGCTATTCATACGTATATTACGGCCTTTTCGCAGTATGAGATGGGAAAAGCTTCGGCAATCGGTGTTATTTGGCTGCTGCTGTTGTTTGCCTTCTCGATGGTCTTTACCCGCATAATGAACCGGGACGACAGATAGGGGGTTTCTCACTTGAATCAAATCGCTAAACGGCTCCTCAAATCCACCAGGCCTCAGAGTTCAACACCGCGCACTTCCGAGCTGGGGAGCTACATCTTTCTAGGAGCCATTCTTCTGTTCCTCATGTTCCCGGTGTATTGGATCATCGTAACGTCCTTGCATACAAACGCCGACCTGCTGCAGCTTCCACCTAAGTGGTTTCCGGTAAATCCTGATTTCAGCAGCTACAAAGAAATTTTAGGATCATCCGTCTTTCTTACCTTTTATAAAAATACGATTCTGGTCGCTTCCGGCGCAACCGTCTTGTGTATCTTTGTATCCATCTTTGCGGGTTATGCACTCTCGCGGTTCAAGTTCAAAGGCAGCAATCTTTTAACACTTCTCTTTTTATCTGCTCAAATGTTCCCCACGGTTACGTTGGTCATTGGTCTCTACTCCCAATACCAGGCTTTCAATCTGCTGAACACTCATTATGTGCTTATTTTAGCTTCTACTTCAGCTTCACTGCCGTTCAGCATTATGCTGATGCGCACCTTTTTCAACGGCATTTCGCGAGAGCTGGAGGAAGCGGCTGAGATCGATGGAGCATCCCGCTTCAAAACTTTATTTGCCGTCATCGTACCTCTTTCCAAGCCGGGCATTATGGCCATCGCCATTTATACCTTCCTGATTGCCTGGGATGACTTCTTGTTCGGACTAACGCTTGTTAGCGATATTAACAAAAGAACGCTTAGTCCCGGTCTGTCCCTGACCTACCTTGGCGAATATTCTGCCAACTGGTCGGGCGCCACAGCAGCGGCAGCGGCGGCAACGATTCCTTTGCTCATCGTATTTATGTTCCTTCAGCGCTACATGGTTGAGGGCTTGACCGCAGGTGGAGTAAAAGAATAATCATCCTGGATTGATGGAGGGAAAAGGTACTTGAGTAAGCAGCCGAATGTCATCGTATTTTTCACCGATCAACAACGCTGGGATACGTCAGGATTGCATGGCAATCCGCTTGGCTTGATGCCGAACTTTGACCGAATGGCTCTCAAGGGAGCCCATTTGACCCATTCTTTCACTTGTCAGCCGGTGTGTGGGCCGGCGCGATCCTGCTTGCAGACAGGCAAGTATGCTACTACGACCGGATGTTACAAGAATGGCATTCCTTTGCCGGAAGGCTCCCAAACACTGGCTCATTACTTCAACGAAGCCGGCTATCATACCGGGTACATCGGGAAATGGCACTTAGCTCATCAAGAGCCGGTTCCGGTCGAGAAACGAGGCGGGTATCAGGAATGGCTGGCTGCCGACGTGCTGGAATTTTGCTCGGATGCTTATGACACAACGCTTTACGACGATGACGGCAAAGCGGTCAAGCTTCCCGGCTATCGGGTGGATGCGTTGACTGATGCCGCGATTCGCTACGTTGACCGCCATAAGGAAGAACCATTTTTCCTCTTTGTCTCCTACCTGGAGCCTCATCACCAGAATCATCGGGATGATTATCCGGCTCCGGACGGATATGCCGAGCGGTATGCCAGCACCTGGCTGCCGCCAGACCTAGCTGCTCTAGGAGGAACAACACATCAACATATTGGCGGGTATTACGGCATGGTGAAAAGGCTTGATGAGGCACTTGGCCGGGTTCTCGATGCACTCAAGTCGCTCCAGCTCGACGAGAATACAATCGTACTGTTCACTTCTGATCACGGCAACCATTTCAAAACACGCAATGGCGAATACAAACGTTCCGTTCATGATGCCTCTATCCGTGTGCCAACAGCGTTTACCGGACCGGGCTTTTTTGGCGGACGCCAAGTCCAGGAGCTAGTTAGCTTGATTGATTTGCCGCCTACATTGCTTGATGCCGCTGGCATCCCTGTTCCGGAAGATATGCAGGGCCGTTCGATTCTGCCTTTGGTGCAGGGAAAGGCGGAGGATTGGCCAGAGGATGTTTTTGTGCAGATTAGCGAGTCGGAAGTTGCCCGTGCCGTGCGGACAAAAAGGTGGAAGTATGGGGTGAGCGCTCCGGGTAAAGACCCGTTCGCCTATTCCGGCTCCGATCATTATGTAGAAACGTACTTATACGATCTTTATGCTGATCCTTATGAGCTGACGAATCTGGCGGGAGCAGCTTCGCATCGCCAGGTTGCCGACGTGATGAAAGCTCGGCTGCTGAACCGTATGGTGGAGGCGGGAGAGACTCCTTTGCCTGCGATTGAGCTGGCCGCTGATTATGCTTCAGGACAACGCAGAGTACAACCGGATGAAGCTAGAAGCTGATTGCATTGCTTCGAGGGGTAGTCCTTAAGTCATCTTTAGATGATTTAGGGACTGCCCCTTAGTTATTTAGGGCGCCAGTAGAGTTTAGACGGAAGACGGGTGGCTGTGCATCGTTTCCAATTCTGAGGCGCTTTGAGTTTTCGCTTATATGACGGTAGCGTAACGAAACTGAGAAGCCTTATTTCAACAATATAGAGGATTTTCGAGTCGTGACGAAACTGAGAGACGCTAATTGAGGGGATTTCTCGGAAAAATCATCATTTTGACTCAAATAACACTTCTCAGTTTCGTTACATAATTTTTAGCCTGTTCTGAGGGAGAATAAGACCTCTCAGTTTCGTAAGGATGTGCGTCGACAAGTAGAGGCACTTCCAGTTTTCCTAGTGTTAAAGCGAAGCGAAAGGAACTTTCATAATGGGGCTGTTCCTAAGTCATTTGATGAGTGACTATGGGGAGGGCCCCTTGTTAGTGCAACCTCATTTCGTGTAGGTGTTAGGAGCTTTTGGGAAGCCCCTTTTTGTCTTTACAGGTTGTCTAGCCCCGGCGTGTGTTACAGAATCCGAGCCGTGGGATGAATAGACTCCAAGACGAGAGGGAGGTTTCACCCTACCTTAATCGTCTTGCCTTTTTTGATTCTATTTGCTGCAGGAAATAAAGTAAACGGATATAGAACAACCAAAACGAGCTGATTCACTACCACCTTTGCTATGGACACGATTCTCGCAGCGAACGTACCCGAATGAAACCATGAAGCGTACTGTCGAAGGTCAGAAAATCAAGGGGGTGAACAACGTGCAACCTATAACGATTCAGATTCGCATTTATCCGAGCAATCCTGCTCTGCTGATACAAATGGGCAACGAGTACATCAACACCGTCAATCGCTTAACGGAACAAGCCGAATTACATGGTTCATTCCCTAGGCTGACTTCCAAGACGGTGCAAGCGAATCTGCCATCCGCGATTAAGAATCAGCTTATTCGTGATGCGAAGAGTATCTACCAGAAATCCAAAAAGGACAAGAAACGTCCTGTACTGAAAAAACGTGTTTATTATGTCAACAATCAAAACTATTCGATTCGCGACGATGGAGTTGCTTTTCCCGTTGTGAGGGATGACAAGGTGCAGCGCATCACCATTCCTGCAACGTTAACAGACCGGGACAAGGCTTTGCTTGCATCGGGCAAGCTGGGGCTGCTTCGTGTTGTACAGAAGGCTAGCAAATGGTATGTGCAAGTAGCAATCGAGCGCCCTGCAACCTGCCAAGACGGAACCGAAACGATGGGTATTGATTTAGGGCTCAAGGTTCCAGCCGTTGCCGTGACGTCCACAGGTAAAACGAAGTTTGTCGGCAACGGCAGAAAGAATAAGTACATTCGCCGTAAGTACAATTCCAACCGTCGCAAGCTAGGAAAACTCAAGAAGTTACCTGCCATCCGTAAAGCTCGTGATAAGGAAAGCCGGTACATGAGGGACCAAAACCACAAAATCAGCCGTCAAATCGTTAATCTGGCGATAGCGGAACGTGTGGGAGTTATAAAGCTTGAGAACCTTGCTGGTATTCGCAAAACGACAAGAACAAGTCGTAAAAACGCAACGAATCTGCATAACTGGCCTTTTTATCAATTGCAATCGTTCATTCGCTATAAGGCGGCGTTGGCAGGAATTTCTGTGCAGGAAGTTGATCCTGCGTATACGTCCCAAACATGCCCTTCCTGCGAACAGCGGAACAAAGCAAAGGATAGAATATACCGGTGTTGTCAGTGCGGATATGAAGCGCACAGAGACAGAGTTGGAGCGATTAATATCATGCGACAACCTGTGTTCGATGGTCATAGTCGAACAGCCTAGTCAGCTATATGCTCTGGACTAGGATGGGCTCATGAACGAGCCCCTAACTTAGCCGCTGGACAAAACGGAAACGGCCTGCGTCCGTAAACGAGCTAAGAATCCCACGGATTCATCCGTGTGGAGGTTCAACACTTATTGGGTCTATTCTTTAGCTTAATTGAAGGTTGTTTTAAGCTTCTCTAAAGATTGGGGCTCTATACTTAAGACATTGGAAGGCGAGGACAAGCACTTTCACAGATGCGCAGAGCGCTAAGAAAACCAAAACCGGATGGAATATAAAATGTTAAATAAATGGAATCCATGAAAGAGGTAGATTATTATGAAAAATAATTACTCCGCAAAGATGGCTGGGCTTGTTTTGTTGTCGGCTATTGTAGCCGCAGGCAATTATAAAAATAGCACTTCGACTAATGATGTGGACGCAAATGCAGCAGCCAAGGATGCTGCAGATAAAAGACCCGCTGCGGTATCTCAGCTTAAAACGTGAACCTTCGTATAGGTCATGGGTATAAACCTTCATCATATGTATATACTTATGTATATACAATTTGAGAAGGGAATGATATACTTGACTCATAAAAGCAGTGAGGAGTTGATCCATTTGACTATTCCAGCTGAACCCATTGCTAAAGGTACGATTCGTACTTGGGGGAATAGCCTGGCGCTTCGGATTCCTGTAGAAGTGAGTAAAGCAGCGAAGTTGAACGAAGGTTCAGAAATTGGCTTTCATGTTGCCGATAATGGGGAGTTGGTTTTGCGGCCTGCATTTCCGGCTAGTAACGACCAACAATCATTACGCGAACTCTTCCTTTCCTTGCGGGGATCATCTAAATCGGATGTTCGAAGTCATGGAGATGTTGAAGAGCCCATGGGGGATGAAATCATTTAATGTCGATCACAGGAAACGTTGAACGTGGAAGCATAGTCTGGATGCAATTCAGGCCGAACGCTGGCAATGAACAGGCCGGATACCGTCCAGGACTTATTTTATCTGACGGACTGATTGATCCGTCTTATTCCAATTTTGCTGTCGTGGTACCTGTTACAAATCAGGCTAAAGGTTATGCCTTCGAGGTGGAAGTGCCTGCAGGGATCAAAGTTGATTCAAGTCTAGCCGCCGGATACGAACAGCTTTCAGGAGTGGTTTTGACAGATCAGCTCAAGTCGCTTGATTTAGCCGCTCGTAATGCTGTCGTTGTAGGTAAGGTGGATACGGAATCCTTCTTTTTCAAAACAGTTCTCACTTATGCGCGCTCGATTTTGGCATGACTATTTCTAAGTTCAGCTTCTTTAGTTCACTTCCCAAAGGACATGACGATCCGAGCGCCCGGATGCCATGGCCTTTTTTGTGTTTGCAGCTATCACCGTGAACTTAATGATCATAATGAGCCTAATGCGCTTAATGCAACGAATGCTCACAATCTAGGCGAGTGACAGCTGAACATGATACATTTCCATCATGAAAACGCTATCAATTTTGATGAATATGTGAACGTGCAGCTATCAAAAGGGGGAAAGAGAATGAACATCAAACATCGTAAATGGAGCACTTTCGCGCTTGCCGCTCTGTCCGCAGTAGTGTTGACCGCATGCAGCTCAGGGGGCGGAAGCGGGAGCTCGGATAATTACCCGTCAAAGCCGATTGTGGTCATTGCACCGTCCGGCGCAGGCGGCGGTTGGGACAAAACCGCACGCTCTTTGACCAAGGTGCTTGGCGAGTCCAAGCTGGTCGAGAAAACGATGACCGTAGAGAACAAGCCAGGCGGCGGCGGTGCGGTATTCATGGCGGAGTATGCGACGCAGGATAAGAAAAATCCTTATCGGCTGTTCGTCAGCTCACCTCCAATTCTGATTAATAACTTGAAAAAAGAGGGCAACACTCCTTACGGCTACAAGGATACGACACCACTGGCCCAACTGACAAAGGACTTTGGAGCGATCGTAGTCTCGGCAGATTCTAAATACTCCGATATTCAGTCGTTGATGGCTGATTTAAAAGCGGACCCAACAAAGCTTACCTTTGCCGGCGGCTCGGCTCCGGGATCGATGGACCATCTAATTTCCGTTCTGCCAGCTTTCAAAGCGGGGATCGATCCAAAGTCGGTCAAATATGTTTCCTATGACGGCGGGGGTGAAGCGATCGCTGCGCTGCTCGGTGGCAATGCAGATGTAATCGGCACCGACATCTCCAGTGCTTCCGAGTATTTGAAGGCTGGCAAAGTCAAAGTACTCGGTATTACCGCTTCGGAGCGGCTTGGCGGTGACTTCAAGGATATACCTACGATCAAGGAATCCGGTATTGATGCGGAGTTCACAATCTGGCGCGGTGTGTTTGGTCCGAAGGAAATGAAGGATAACGAGAAAGCCTACTGGGCTGAAAAGCTGAAAGCTCTGAATGAATCGGAAGCTTGGAAAAAAGAGCTGGCTGCAAATTCTTGGGAGCCCGAATTCAAAGGATCTGAGGACTTCTCCAAATTCCTCGGTGAGCAAGAAGTGCTGATCAAAGAAATGCTGACTGCGCTCGGCATGGTGAAATAAGAATAAATCCGGTTCTACCGACACGAGGTGAGGCATGATGAACAAGACATTCGACCGATACGCTAGCGTAGCGTTCCTGCTAATTGGCGCCGCCTTCGTGTGGGAAAGCCGCAAAATCGGGGAGAGCTCCTATGGGAGCAATGTCGGTCCTGACATCTTCCCGCTGGGGCTTGGCCTTCTTCTGATTGTGCTCGCCTTGCGTCTCTTTTATGAGGTGATGCGCGCTAAATCGGACAACGGCCCTTCTACGAAGGAGAAACTCGACTACAAGCGTTTTCTCATCCTTGTATCTGCAGCTGTCCTGTACGCTTACTTTCTGGAAGACATCGGCTATGTGTTCGGAACGTTTGTCTTTCTCCTGATTGGCTTCCAGGTTATTGAACGGGGCAAATGGCTGACGTCAGTGATCGTTGCATCCTTGTTTTCCATAGGCGTTTACTATTTGTTCGTCATAGTTCTGGAAGGCAGCCTCCCCGGCTTCCCTGTCTGGATGAATATCGGCTAAAAGGAGGCTGTCTCCATGGACGTATTGCAATTCCTTGCCGACGGCTTCGTTTCGGCCCTGCAATGGAAAAATCTACTTTTCGCTTTTGTCGGCGTGCTTATCGGCACCGCAGTTGGAGTGTTGCCTGGCATCGGACCGATGAGCGGCGTGGCGCTGCTTATCCCGGTTACGGCTACGCTTACGAGCGGGCAGGATCCGGATTCGGCGGCCACGAGCGCAATTATTTTGCTGGCTGGTGTTTATTACGGTGCCATGTACGGAGGATCGACAACCTCGATTCTGCTTAATACGCCAGGTGAATCATCCTCGGTTGTAACAACGCTGGATGGCTATCAAATGGCGCGTCAAGGCAGGGCAGGCTCAGCGTTGTCGATTGCTGCAATTGGATCGTTTGTAGCTGGCATCGTCTCGCTGATCGGACTTGTGCTGCTTGCGCAGCCGCTATCTGAGATTGCGATTCGTTTCGGTCCTGCTGAATATTTTTCGCTCATGCTGCTTGGGTTGGCCGCTGTCAGCGGTCTCGCCAGCAAGTCGATGACTAAGGCGCTTATCATGACCGTGGTAGGGCTGCTGATTGCGACTATCGGGATGGATAATGTGTCCGGCGTGGCTCGCTTTACCTACGACATTCCCGTATTGTACACGGGGCTTGAATTCCTGACCGTTGCCGTCGGCTTGTTCGCACTTGGTGAGGTGTTCAAGACGATTCTCCACCGGGATTATATGAACGGAGAGGTGGTCAAGGTTGGCCGCGTTCGGCCGACCCGCCAGGATTTGAAGGATAGTGCAGGCCCAATCGCCCGCGGCTCGCTGCTCGGCTTTTTCATCGGCGTGTTGCCGGGCGCTGGCGCAACACTTGCTTCCTTTTTCAGCTATATCATGGAGAAAAAGCTGAGTCGCCACCCGGAGAAGTTCGGCAAAGGCGCCATCGAGGGAGTAGCGGCTCCTGAATCGGCCAACAACGCCTCCTCAGGCGGTGCAATGATCCCGCTGCTGACGCTCGGCATTCCCGGCTCCGGTACAACGGCGATCTTGATGGGCGCGCTCATCATGTACAATGTTCAGCCAGGTCCACTTTTGTTCGAGGATAACCCGGAAATCGCTTGGGGTCTTATCGCAAGTATGTTCATCGGCAACCTGATGCTGCTCATTCTGAACATGCCACTCGTCAAAGTATTCGCCAAAATTATTGAGACGCCGCCCAAATATCTGCTGCCGATCATTGTGGCCATTTCGGTCTTCGGCGTGTACGCCGTGCAGTATACGACATTCGATTTGCTGCTCCTGATCGGATGCGGCATCGCGGGGTACTTCCTGGCGCAGAATGATTATCCGCTGGCACCGCTCGTACTTGGCCTCGTGCTCGGGCCGATGATCGAGAACAATATGCGTCGGGCGCTGACCGGATCTAACGGTGATTTCAGCATTTTCCTGACGAAGCCAATCTCGCTGGCCTTTCTACTCATCGCCGTGCTGTGGCTCATCGTGCCGCTGCTGCTCAAGCTTCGCGGCAAAAAAGTGCTGATCAGCGAAGAAGGTTAGGGCAGCAAGGATTGCTGGTAGCGAAGAGGGTTAAAGCTGCAAGAATTGCTAGTAGCGAAGAAGGTTTGAAGCAGTAAGTAGCGTTGACTATCGAAGAAGGTTTAAAACGGCAATGAGTGCCCATGACAGAAGAAGATTTGAAGCGAAGGAGGGGAGCGGCCTACGCTCTCCTCCTTTTTTGACCCTAACGTGAAGAATAAACGCATATGGAAGGAGTCAGCATCTATGGCATCCAGTTCGACAATTATCATCCGCCTGGAAATCCGCAAGTCCGCCATCACATTCGGGGAGATTGCTATGGCGATCGGCAGCCGCGGCGGCGACATTATCGCGACCGATGTCATCCGCACCTCGCAGGAGACGGCAATCCGGGATATTACGGTCCATGTGCCCGACGATAACAACACGACGCTGATCGAGCATCTCTCTTCCTTGGATGGACTCAAGGTCGTTAACGTCTCGGACCGAACCTTTCTTGTGCATCTTGGCGGCAAAATCGAGGTCACGCCCAAAATGCCAGTCAAAAACCGCGAAGAGCTGTCCCATGTGTATACTCCTGGAGTCGCGAAAGTATGCAGAGCGATTCATCAGGACGAGAGCAAAGCATTCTCGCTTACGATCAAGCGTAATACAGTAGCCATTGTAAGCGATGGTACAGCGGTGCTGGGGTTAGGTGATATCGGGCCTTATGGCGCTATGCCGGTCATGGAAGGTAAAGCGATGTTATTCAAGCAGTTGGCTGGTGTAGACGGCTTCCCGATCTGTCTCGATACGCGGGATACGGAAGACATCATTCGTACAATTAAAAATATCGCGCCCGCCTTCGGCGGTATCAATTTGGAAGATATTAGCTCTCCGCGCTGCTTTGAAATTGAGGAGCGGCTGAAGGAAGAACTCGATATTCCAGTGTTCCATGACGATCAGCATGGGACGGCGGTTGTTATGCTGGCAGGTCTGCTTAATGCGCTGAAAATTGTGGATAAAAAGCTGGAGGACATCAAAGTTGTCGTTGTTGGCATCGGCGCTGCTGGCGTCGCTTGCTCGAAGATGATGCTGTCCGCAGGCGTGTGTAATGTTATCGCTGTGGATCGGCAAGGTGCCATCGTAGCGGGTGAAACCTACAGCAATCCGATGTGGAGCTGGCTGGCGGATAACAGCAACCCCGGGCAAGAGCGCGGTATGCTGGATGAGGTCATCGTTGATGCGGATGTATTCGTCGGCGTGTCCGGTCCCGGGGTTCTCACTACGGATCATTTGCGGCGCATGGCTCGCGATCCCATCGTTTTTGCCATGGCTAATCCCGACCCGGAGATCGACCCGGAACTTGCGGAGCCGCTAGTACGGGTGATGGCGACCGGACGCAGCGACTATCCGAACCAGATCAATAATGTGCTGTGTTTCCCGGGTATTTTCCGCGGTGCGCTGGAATGCCGGGCTCGTTCCATCAACGAGCGGATGAAGCTCGCGGCAGCGGAAGCAATCGCTGCCGCTGTGAGCGAGGATGAGCTCAGCGAGCAGTATATTATTCCGAGTGTGTTCAACGAGGAGGTTGTCATTCGGGTGCGGGCGGCTGTCATCCGTGCTGCCATCGAGACGGGTGTGGCCCGGCGCATCCCTCGCGATTTCCGCTAAAGGGAAGTTATGTCCATTTTGCTGCTTATCCTGCTGCAGGTCATTTTCCCAGTATTCGCGTTGCTTGGTACCGGTGCAGCTCTGCATCTCAAATACCGCTTCGACATCCGCACGCTGTCGCGGCTGACGAGCTCGGTTTTCCTTCCGGCACTGGCTTTCGTCAATATTTATGAGAGCCGCTTTGAGGGGCAGCTTGTCGGAGAGGTCATTCTGTTTTTGCTGCTGCAAAATGCGGGCCTAATGCTCATCGCCGCGGCAGCTTCCCGGGCCTTCCGCTTGGAGCGTCGTACATCGTCTACGTTCAAAAACAGCGTTGTGCTGAACAACTCCGGTAACTTTGGCTTACCGGTTAGCCAGCTCGTTTTTGCCACTCAACCGGTTGGCATGTCGATCCAAGTGATTGTGACGCTATTCCAAAATCTCGTCACTTACACGTACGGTCTGGCTACCGCCATGTCCGTCGAAACGAGAGGATGGGGGGCTCTGCGGCAGCTCGTGACGAACCCCATTATCGCCGCGCTGGTGCTCGGGATCGCTTTTCGCGTCAGCGAACTGGAGCTGCCGCCATTTTTGTGGCGACCGATCGACAATGTCGCCAGTGCGTTCCTGGCGGTTGCGCTGTTCACGCTCGGCGCTCAGGTCGCTTCGCTAAAGCTGCGCCGACCTTCACTGCCGCTTACATTGACGGTGATCGGCCGGCTGCTCGTGTCTCCGGCGCTTGCGTTGCTGGTTATTCTGGCACTCGACTTGCAGGGTGTGACCGCTCAGGCGCTGCTCATCGCAGGCTCCTATCCATGCTCGCGCAACATGGCGCAGTTCGCACTGGAATACGGCAATGATCCCGATTATGCCGCCGAAGCGGTGCTGCTGACGACGCTGCTCAGCGCTATTACAGTTACAGTCGCTGTGTATGTGTCTAGACAGCTTTATTAACGCAGTTTCGTGCGGTTACAGATGCAGATGCAGATGCGGTTGGGGTGTGTGGTGTAGCTGGACTTGTTTTTAGTGTTGCTCAGCGCGATTCAGTGGCAGTTGCCGTATATGTGACTAGACAGCTGTTTTTCACGCAGTTTCACACGACTGTAGTTGCAGTTGCGGTGGCTGTGTATGTGTCTAGACAGCTTTTTAAAGCGGTTTCGAGCGATTACAGTTGCAGTTACGGTGTGTGTAGCTGGGCAGGTATTTAATACTGCTTAGTGCAATTACAGTTGCAGTTACGGTGTGTGTAGCTGGGCAGGTATTTAATACTGCTTAGTGCAATTACAGTTGCAGTTACGGTGTGTGTAGCTGGGCAGGTATTTAATACTGCTTAGTGCAATTACAGTTGCAGTGGCGTTGCTTGAAGCTGGACAGCTTTGCTTTCTAACACCGCTCAGCAAGAGCTTTTTACAAGGGCGCATTAGTTTATTCCAGAGGAGGAAGGCACAATGGGTGGAATTGACACAAAAGCCATTATAGAAATCAACCAGGCCGCTTCCCGCTATCAATCCAGCATCGTACTGCATGCAGGAAGCCGCAGCATCGATGTGAAAAGTATTTTGGGACTAACTATTACTCTTGTTCGCGACGAGAATTACACGCTGGAAATTCATGGATCGGATGAAGCGGAAGCAACTCCAGGGATGCTGGAAGTGTTCTCAAGACATGGCATGCGCGTTGATGTGAAATAGGTTGTGGTTGTTGGAACAATGACCGCGGACCGTCCGGACCGTCCCTGATGGACGGTCTTTTTGTTTTTCGCATGGCAGGGGTATCGATTAATAATTGCAGAGAGGCAATCAGCAGTTCAGACCCCTACAGAAGGCGGGGATTGGTTTGAGGATTTATGAAAGAGAATCTAACGAAATTTCCATGGTTTGAAAATTAGCCACAGTCTCCAGACGCTCTAAGTTTCGCTTATGCATGAATTTGAAGCACCTCCATGCGTAACGGAACTGAGAGATGTTATTTCAGCAAAATGAAGGGTTCCTGAAGCGTAACGGAACTGAGAAACGCTATTGAGGGATTTTCACGGTGAAATCACATTTTTCGGGCTGGCCCCCTAATTCTGGAGAGTTCAGGGCGAAATAGGTTTGAATCGAAGTCTAGCTTCATTTTTCTCGCAAATACGCTTATACGGCCCGTTTGTACTCGGATACATCCGGATTTGTTTCGGCAATCCACTGCATAAACTCAGCGGGGGATCGCTTCCCTAAGCTGAGGTGCATCTTGCGGTGGTTGTAGAAATCCATGAACGAATCCACGGCCTGAAACGCCTCTTCAAACGTAGTAAAGCGCTCCTTACTCAATAACCAGCGCTCCAGCGTGGCATGGAACGATTCAATATAGGCATTCATGTTGGGCGTTTTCGGAGGGATTCGTTCATGCACAAATATAAGCTCCTCCGCCAGTTCTCCAAACGCCTTGCTCACAAACTGAGGGCCATTGTCCGTTCGAATAACAGGTGTTTGTTGTCCAGGCATGAGACGTAGATTTAGTGCTGTACGCACCATATCGCAGACGTGTTTGGCTTCGCAACTAGAGCCGGTGTAGTAGCCCACAATGCTGCGGTCAAATACATCGATCATGTCCGCGATAAAAAAGAACTGGCTGTAGCCGTCTACGTATCCATATTTAATATCCAGCTGCCACAGCTGGTTCGAGGCCGTAATGTCGTGGTAACGCGCCAGACGTCTCGGGTAATGAACCTTCTTTCGGCGCTGGGGATGCAGAATCTGCAGCTCGCGACAGAGTCGGTACACCTTCTTTTTGTTAATAACCAAATCATAGGACTTGCGAAGACATTCGGTTAGGAGGCTGTAGCCATACCCGTGCTCTTCCCCTGATACCAGCTCCAGCAACCATTCCTTGATTTGCTCGTCGCTAATGACACGGCCGGCCATGGTGAGCGACTGGGTCGAGAGAGGCCGTCCTGAGCGCTGGGGAGTGGAACGGACAGAACGATTCGCCTGGTTTCGCCGGCTGTAAAACGTGGAGCTAGACAGGTCAACGATACGTAAAAGAACGGCTATCTGGTGTCCCTGCTCGACGAACGTTTGGGCAACGTGAAGTTTGTCATCGAGGCAGGGCTGGACTTTTTTACGAGCTCCCGCAGAACGTTGTTCTCCAGTTCCTTTTCACCTAGTGCCTTGAGGGCTTGCTCATACTTGGCCTCTAGCTCAGCAAGTCGCCTGGCATCGTCGATCCGTTCATCGATGGTTGGGATCGCATCATGACCGACTTTCTCCTGATACTCCTTCACCCAGTTTCGAATGGTCTTGGGAGATACGTCATATTTGCGGGCAAGGACGCCGCTCTTTATTCCTGCCAGGGCTTCCTGCGCCACCTTGTTCCGAACTCCTTCAAACACCTGATTCCTCTGCCTCATGGCCCTCTCACCTCTTACTAGTAGTGTACCTGATTTCCCAGGGTACTCTCCAATTCAATTAGGGGGCTTAAGAGTTTTGACCCAAATAACGCTTCTCAGAACCGTTAGATGATTCGCAACCTGTTTTTGAGGAGGAATAGGTTCTCTGAGTTCCGTTAGGATATGAACTAACGTATCTTTCTTCTGATGCGGGCCTCACTTGAGGGACCTGCTTCAGAATCCGAGAATCCCAAAACACCAAAAGACCCTTCCGGTCTCCAATGGGGAGGCGGAAGGGCGGAAGAAAATGAGCCTGATAGCAGCATTGGCTACCAAGGCAGTGACAGAGGGGGAGGTATCTCCGCCGATCAGACTACCGGAGTCGTGCCTTAAGCTACATCCCCATGCGGGCTGTAACTTAAGGCGGCGTATTACCAGCTGCCGTGAAGATACTGCTCATGGCGGAGTTACATCACCCATGCGGGCTGAGAGTAAAGGCGGCGTATTACCAGCTGCCGTGAAGATACTACCCGTGGCGGAACCTACATCCCTAAGCGGGCTCCAACTTAAGGCAGCACATTACCTGCTGCTGTGAAGACGTTGTACCATTCCTCGCGGGTGAGGCGGATGTCAGCCGCTTTGATGCAGTCTTGTAGCCGCTGCACGTTCGTCGTGCCGGTTACCGGCTGCATGTTTGCCGGATGGCGGAGCAGCCAGGCCATCGCAATCGTTGTGCTGCTGACGTCGTAGCGGGCTGCGAGCTCGTCGATGGCGGCATTCAGCTCCGGAAACTTTTCGCTGCCGAGAAACACGCCTTCAAAGAAGCCGTATTGGAACGGCGACCACGGTTGAATCGTGATGTCATGCAGGCGGCAGAAGTCCAGCACGCTGCCGTCGCGATTCACGGCGGACTCATTGTGCATATTGACGTTGAAGCCTTGAGAAATCATATTGCTGTTCGTAATGCTAAGCTGCAGCTGATTCGCCACAAGCGGCTGTTTAACTGCTTTTTTGAGCAATTGAATCTGCATCGGGTTCTGGTTGGAAACACCGAAGTGGCGTACTTTGCCGGACTGCTCCAACTGATCGAAGGCCTCCGCAACCTCCTCCGGCTCAACGAGCGTATCCGGACGATGCAGCAGCAGTACGTCGAGATATTCGGTACGCAGACGTTGCAATATTTTATCCACCGAGTCCAAAATATGCTCCTTAGAAAAGTCGAAACGGCCCGGACGAATGCCGCATTTGGACTGGAGGATGATCCCTTCCCGAACGGTTGGGTTCATCCCGATCGCATCAGCGAAGATTTCCTCGCACTCGCCTGCGCCATAAATGTCCGCATGATCGAAGAAATTTGCTCCAAGCTCCATCGCCGACCGCACAAAGCGCTCTGCCTCCGGCTTGTCCAATCCGTCGATACGCATACAGCCAACCGCAACGGCTGGTACTTCGAGGGTGCTGCTGCCCAGTTTGAATGTTCTCATTTGTGATTCCTCCAGGGATAAGAATGTTGCCGTACCGCGCGGGCACGGATAAATGATCAAGGTCTAAATCTGACTCCAAGAAACGAGCCGTCCCCATGGACGGTTCCATATGCGCAGGAACTATGAGAACTAGGTCATTCATTTAAGTAGGACAAGCAAGTATGACGTTGTCCTTGTTCCCTGCAATGATTGCGTCTTCATTGTGGCATATCTTCCCGGACTGCTTCAAGCTGCGAATTATAGGAAGTAGGTGCTAAAAGTTAGGCGATAGTTACTCCGGTACAATCACCTGCACATGCCCCGGCAGGATGCGGAGGTGGATCGGCAGATCCGGACCTTCCTCGCCGTCGACATTCGTGCGAACCGTCTCGGATGAGCTGACGCTGATCTCTTTGGCTGTAAAATAGACGACATCCTTATGGTTTTTCAGGCTGCCGAACCAAAGCGACAAGCCGGCGGTCAGCGTACTAAATACGCCCAAGTCCTTGAAAATAAAGCCATGAATTAACCCGTCATCCACCGAGGCGTCCGGTGCGAGATTTTCGAAGCCGCCGACCGAATTGGTCAGAGCTGCCACGAACAAAGGGGAGTCACCCTCCCATATCTGGCCGTCATAACTGATATGCATAGGATAGGAACGCCTGCCGATGAGCTCCTTGAGTCCTTCTTTAAGATAAGCGAACGCCCCAAGACGTGACTTTTCCTCTGATGTGACCGCTGCCACCGCTTCTGCAATGGACCCGGCAGCTACGACATTGGAGAACAGGCGGTCGTTCAACAGTCCCATATCGACCTTAACGACACGTAGGGAAGCCAGCGTGCGTATGGCTTCTTCCGGCTCCAGTGGAATGCCCAGCGCACGGGCAAAATCATTGACCGTCCCGAGCGGTACTACGCCGAGTTTTGGCTGGAAGGGTTGATGCATTAATCCGTTGATCGTCTCGTGCAGCGTGCCATCTCCCCCCATGGAGACGACCAGCTCGTAACACTCCTCGCAGGCGGACTCGCAGAAGCGGGTAGCATCCAACTCGCCCGCTGTCTCACGCAGGTCGACTTCATATCCATTGGAGCGCAGCACACTCTTGATGTCGCGAGTGTAATCCGCAGCTTTCTCCTTGCCGGAGGCAGGGTTGAGAATGACCATCGCTTTCTTTTTTTGGCTGCGTGCTGCTACTGACCTATCCGGTGCCTTACCCGTCGTATCCTTCATGTCCCCACCACTCCCGGTTCAGTATTATCCTTTTTTGGGTTATACGGCTATTACCCGTGATTACCACTTCGCAGGTTGTGATTAAACACCGATCTCTCCAGTTTGTATTTCTTATTGACAGCTAAAGGTAGGGCCGATATAGTGGGAATTGTTGACACTGATAATCATTATCAGAAACTTTATACATAAAAGGGGTTTATACAGATGAAAAAGTGGCTTACTCCGCTTGTGCTTTCGCTGACTCTCGTGCTCAGCGCCTGCGGCAGCAAAGGCGATAGTTCGACTAACAATGCTAGCAATACCGGCAGTCAGCCGACAGCAAGCGCAGCACCTTCGGCTTCACCGGCAGCATCACCCGCAGCATCTGGAACATTTACCTATGAATCCGAGACCGGCCCGGTTGAAGTGCCCCTGAATGCTCAACGCATTGTCGCTCTGACGAACGCTCCGAATGTCCTTTCGCTGGGCCTCCCGATTGTTGGTGTCGACCAATGGTCGAACAAAAGCTCGATGTTCACCGACAAATTGAGCGGCGTAGCTGAGGTGACGGATGAAAATCTGGAGAAAATCATTGAGCTTGACCCAGATCTGATCATTGCTGGTACACATATGAAAAATCTCGACAAAATGAGAGAGATCGCTCCAACCGTAGTTTACACCTGGGGTAAGCTAGACTATATTGAGCAACAATTGGCGATCGGCAAGCTGCTTAATAAGGAGAAGGAAGCCCAAGCATGGGCGGATGACTTCAAGAAGCGCGCCGAAGAAGCGGGTAAACAGGTCAAAGCGAAAATTGGCGAGAACGCAACCGTTTCTGTCATTGAATTTGATGCGAAGAGCTTCTACGTCTTCGGCAACAATTGGGCGCGTGGCACCGAAGTGCTGTATCAGGCGATGGGCCTGCAGATGACGGAGAATGCGAAGAAGGATGCGCTCGGTCCGGGTATGTTCACAATTTCCAGCGAATCGCTGCCGGAATACGCAGGAGACTATATCGTGCTGAGCCGACCAAAAGGGCTCGACAATCCCGTATTCCAAACCGAGACGTGGAAGGGAATCCCTGCCGTGAAGAGTGGCCGAGTTATTACCATCGATCCAGCATCTTATAGCTACAGCGATCCGATTACTTTGGATCATATGCTTAAACTGTACACGGATGAGTTCTTGGCTCTGCCGTAATGTAAGCGACTCGAACAAAACTTTAACGGTGAAAGCTCAGGTGCTGCCTGTTCATCGATCTATTTTCAGCCAAGGGTGTCCCAAAAGCAGAAGTTAACTCTGCATGCGGGGCGCCCTTGATTGCGTTATAGGTTGCACGACCATTAAACCGCCTGTTATGCCAAATAGGGGATATAGGCGGGAGGATAGTATATTTCGCGTCGGCCTTGCGTTATGATAGGAAGGAACATTCGCGGATTGCAATAGACGAAGGCAGAATTAAGCTACCGTGAAAATAGATATTCAACCGAATAGGAGACCCAATGAAATTTATTGATTTAAAATTGATGCCCGCTATTCTTAAAGCGCTTGATAAAGAGCAGTACACGGACCCGACGCCGATTCAGGCTCAGGCCATCCCGGCAGCACTTGAAGGACGCGACGTCCTTGGCTGCGCCCAGACGGGAACCGGTAAAACGGCTGCATTTTCCATTCCGATCATCCAACGGCTCAGCAGCCAACCCGCTAAAGGCGGCAAACCTCAGGGCAAACGCCGTATCCGCTCCCTCATCCTCACCCCGACCCGCGAACTCGCGATCCAAATCGAGGACAATATCCGTGCTTATAGCCAATTCACCGATATTCGCTGCATTTCGATCGTTGGCGGCGTTTCGCAGCGAGGCCAGGAAATTCAGTTGGCACGCGGCACCGACATCTTAATCGCTACACCGGGGCGTCTGATCGACCTCATCAACCAGAAGCATGTTGACCTGCAATATGTGGAGATTCTTGTGCTGGATGAGGCTGACCGCATGCTCGATATGGGTTTCATCAATGATGTCAAAAAGATCATGTCCCGCATCCCGGCCCAGAAACAGACATTGTTCTTCTCAGCAACGATGCCTCCGGAGATCAACCGACTCGTGGAATCGCTGCTGCGCAATCCCGTCAAAGTGGAGATTACGCCGGTTTCGTCCACAGTGGATCGGATCGACCAGTCCGTCTACTACGTGGAAAAGGATAACAAGCCGAATTTGCTCATTCATCTGCTGGGAGATGCTACGATGGAGTCGGTATTGGTATTCACCCGCACGAAGCATGGCGCAGACCGCGTTGTACGCGTTCTGAACAAAGCTAGAATCACCGCTCAGGCTATTCACGGCAACAAGTCGCAAAACGCTCGTCAGCTTGCGCTGAACAACTTCAAGAGCGGCGCGACGCGTGTACTCGTGGCGACGGACATCGCGGCTCGCGGCATCGATATCGACGAGCTGTCGCATGTCGTACAGTTCAACCTGCCGAATATTCCGGAAACTTACGTTCACCGAATCGGTCGTACGGGCCGGGCGGGCAAGAGCGGCACGGCAATCTCTTTCTGCGAAGGGGAAGAAATTCCGTACCTCCGGGACATCGAGAAGGTTACGAAAAAGAAAGTGCCTGTCGTTAAGGAGCATCCGTTCCCGATGTCAGGAGCGGCTTCGGCTGCGGCGGAAGCCAAGGCAATGAGCGGCCCGCGTAAGCCGGGCTCGCAAGGCCGCCAAGGCCACGGCGGCGCGAGGCCGTCCGGTGCGAGGCCGTCTGGCTCTGGCCAGGCGCGCACAGCCGGCGAAGGCAGCGGCCGTCCGCGCTCTGCGGGCGGCTATGGTGTTGGCGCCGGACGTGGCGACGCAGCGCAGCAGCGCCCGCAGGGCGGCGCTTCCGGCGGCGGCAATTGGCGCCGGGGCGGCAGCGGTGGCTCTGGCCGCGGCGCGGCGCAGAGCGCGCAAGCGACTGCGCAGCCGCGCAAGAGCTGGTAGGCGCAGGCGCGGAGCGGCAACGCCCGCAGGGCGGCGGCTTTTGCCGCGGCACGTCGCCGCGGTTAGCGCGGGCAGTGCGCAGCTGGCTCGCCACGAGCGAAGCCGAGGCGGCATGGCCGCGTAAGCGAGTTTGTAGCTGTGCAGCAGCTTGCCCCTAGAATTTGTTTTAATAACAAGCCCCATCCCTCTAAACGGGATGGGGCTTGTTTGCGATTAGACCGCGCTTTATAGAGTAACCTCAAGGCTTGCAGCCATAAAGTAGCTCCACAACGCGTCCAGCGGCCCGGAGCAAGTAGTCCAAGTTACTTAAGAAAGCGGAAAAAGCTCCGGTAGCCCAAAGCAAGTAGTCGAACTTACTTGAGCGCACCGAAAAAGCTCCGGCAGCCCAAAGCAAGTAGTCCAAGTTACTTGAACGCGCCGAAAAAGCTCCGGCAGCGCAAAGCAAGTAGTCAAACTTACTTGAGCGCACCGAAAAAGCTGCGGCAGCGCGAAGCAAGTAGTCCAAGTTACTTGAAAAAGCGGAAAAAGCTCCGGTAGCCCAAAGCAAGTAGTCGAACTTACTTGAGCGCGCGGAAAAAGCTCCGGTAGCCCAAAGCAAGTAGTCGAAGTTACTTGAGCGCACCGAAGAAGCTCCGGCAGCGCAAAGCAAGTAGTCGAACTTACTTGAACGCGCCGAAAAAGCTGCGGCAGCGCGAAGCAAGTAGTCGAAGTTACTTGAGCGCACCGAAATGCCTCCCAATGGCCGTTTACAAGTAGCCAAACTTACTTGAATAGCAATGAAATAGCGGTGCTCCCTACCGCATAACAATTATTCCCTGTTCACACAGTTCTCGATAATCTTGTGACTGAGATCACATGTCAGCTTGCTCGGAGAGCGATACACTGAGGGCATCCCATCCATTATCCGAACCTGGAAAGCGAGGAAATGACATGTTGAGCCCAAATACAATTGCAATCATCAAATCCACCGTACCGGTGCTTGAAGTTCATGGAACAGCGATTACCCGCCGATTTTATCAGCGACTGTTCGAAGCCTGCCCGGAGTTGCTGAACTTGTTCAATCAAGCTAACCAGAAGCAGGAGCGCCAGCAAGCCGCTCTAGCCAATGCCGTATACGCAGCTGCTCTCCATATCGATAAACTGGAGACTATTTTACCGACTGTTCGCCACATTGCACACAAACATCGCAGCCTCGGGGTAACAGCAGATCAGTATGCAGTCGTCGGGGAAAACCTGCTGGCCGCTATGTCGGATGTGCTGGGGGAGGCAGCCACGGAGGAGATTCTGCAAGCATG
Source organism: Paenibacillaceae bacterium GAS479 (assembly GCA_900105225.1). NCBI lineage: Bacteria > Bacillati > Bacillota > Bacilli > Caryophanales > Paenibacillaceae > Paenibacillaceae bacterium GAS479. Next base: position 2,678,815 of record LT629764.1, read on the forward strand.
GGCCGAAGCATACGGCATAATCGCCGGGGTATTTATCGAGGTCGAGAAGGATTTGTACCGACAAGCTGAGGAGGCCAAGGGAGGCTGGGCAGGAGATCGAGAATTTAAGGTGGAGCGCAAAATCAGCGAATCAGAGCAAGTAGCCTCCTTTTACTTGACCCCATCTGACGGAGGACAGCTCCCTGCCTTTTTACCCGGCCAATATATTAGCATCAAGCTGAGCATTCCAGGTGAAGAGCATACCCATATCAGGCAATATAGCCTGTCTGATGCCCCAGGCAAGTCCTATTATCGAATTACCGTGAAGCGTGAAGACGGCGTTTCAGGCAATCCGGCGGGTAAAGTTTCCAACTATCTTCATCGTGATGTAAAAGAAGGGGATACCCTGCTCCTATCCGCGCCTGCTGGATCCTTCACGCTTAAAGCCGATAACAATCGTCCAATTGTGCTTATTAGCAATGGGATCGGGTTGACCCCTATGCTGAGTATGTTGGAGTCACTGGCGTTGGCAGGCGAAGGCCTTGATCGCGAGGTTGTTTTCATCCATGCTACCCGCAGCCACGATGATCATGTTCAATTCGATAGAGTACAAGACCTGCTTGAAGGGGGATCTAAGCTGACTGTCTGCTGGAGTTATTCGAATCTGAATGGAGGGACGAAACAATCCCATGCTCTCCAAAAACAGCTTAAGCCCGGTCGGATTGATTCCGATTGGCTTCACGAATTTATCCCTTCTGGTGGAGCTTCGTATTATTTCTGCGGCTCCGTTCCATTCATGCGTGATGTATATCAAGCGCTCAAAGCTTTTGGTGTGTCCGATGAGGATATAAATTATGAGTTCTTTGGTCCGGCGGGCGATCTGACCGGAAGCGAGGCGAAGCCGAGCGTTGGGATCGCAACTTGAGCCGAACTCTGAGCCGTAGCTAGATATGCACCTAGAGTCGCGCTCTGGGCGGCACTCTGGGTCGCATGGGACCGCAACTTGAGCCGAACTCTGAGCCGTAGCTAGATATGCACCCAGAGTCGCGCTCTGGGCGGCACTCTGGATCGCATGGGACCGCAACTTGAGCCGAACTCTGGTCCGTACCTAGATATGCACCCAGAGTCTCGCTCTGGGCGGCACTCTGGATCGCATGAGATCGCAACTTGAGCCGAACTCTGGTCCGTACCTAGATATGCACCCAGAGTCGAGCTCTAGGCGGCACTCTGGATCGCATAGGACCGCAACCTGAGCGGTACTCTGAGCCGCCAAGAGTCGCACAATGTTCCGCATCCAAAGCCGTAGCTTTAGCGAAACTCACAACGGCACCCACAGCTGCGCTCTAAGCCCTATCCCGAATCCGCAAGCCACCCCCTCATCATTCTTCCGCTAAACGCTTCAATAAGCGGTTAACCGTTTCGCGGCGAATTCCAATCAGCTGCCCGATTTCTTCTTGGGTTAGCAGCTCTCCCATATTATGAACGCCCAAATGCTTCGCGAGCCAAGCTTGGAGCTTCCGCAATCTCTCCTGGGGATCAAGCTCTGTGAGCTGGTCCACCCGCTGCTGCATCATCCGCAGCTTGTCCTGCAACAGCAGAGCAATCGTACGGTAGCGAGTGGCGTCCCCTTCCAGTTCCCGATACCATTCACTAGCTGGAAGCCGCGTCAGCTCGCTGGGTACAAGGGCGATCGCCGTTCCGAAATAGGGATGCGGACTTAACAGCGAATGATGCGGGATGACCTCGCCAGGCACGATCAGGTTCACTAGAATCTGACTTCCATTCGGGGAGGAGCGCATGATTTTCAACATCCCGCTATGGAGCTGAAAAAGAGGCCCCTGATCTCCCTGGCGGAAAAGTACTTCACCACGATGCAGATGCATGTTTGATCCTCCCTTCAAGACAAGTCTGTGCCGGCTGCGCATCCCGCCCAGGATTCGCAGCCGGCTTTTTGGCTATTTTCCGCCGGATCGGTGTTGTTGCTGCATAGATGGATTCACCGTCGTCACCCGCCGGACTCACTGCGGTTCTCCGCTGGACTCACTGCCATTATCCGCCGGTTTCACCGCCGCCAAATATGCCATAAACACCGCGATGCCTTGGAATTGCAGGTGCAGCTGACTATTTAACTCCTGTAATGCAATCTGGAATGACCTTTCTATTTTAGAAAAATGCCTGCTCTCCAGATCGTCCAACAGTTGCTTGATATTCCCGATGAAGTAAACCGTTTTGCGTAAGCTGCTGATGACGAAGATTTTCCTCAGCTCGACAGAAGTAAACATTCTGTACCCGTTCTCCTGGTTTCTCTCCGAAACGATTAGCCCTTCCTGCTCCCAGTAACGTATGGCCGACGTATTAACGCCAGCCAAACTTGCGACCTCCCCGATTGACATCCTGTCCTTGAGCTTCACAGTTCCAAATGTGGAGAAGTCGGCATTACGTACCAACGGCAGGATCTCCTCTACACGCCGTTTTTCCACTTGCATCTTGTATTGCCCCTGATTGAGCAGCCACAGCGCTTCCTCGATATTTCCATCCTTCACATGTTTCATAGCCTCGTGTACAAGCGGAATATCATATCCCTGTATCAAAATACGAATAGCAGCGGAAGCAAGCAGATGAACGGTCGTATAACACCGACGATTGCTTGCCGTTCGCGGCACATCCGGGATCAGGCCAAGCTCTTCATAGCGGCGCAAGGTTGTCGTGCTCAAGTTCAGCTTGCTCGCAAGCTGCTTTGGCGTATAACGAACTTCCGTCATGAACTTCTCCCTCCTATAGGATTAAAGTGTAAGCTTAAAGTGCTTCGACAATATTGAGCGAAAGAAAAGACGGTATATCAAGGTGCCTCGGGTTATAAACCGAAAGATTGCATGAATGTTATATGATAATCATATATCACACGAATGGGAGTGGAATCCATTAAAAAATGGATCAAGCTAAGCGATCGAACCGAAATTGAAGTTGGATTTTCAGGAGACCGTCACGGAAAAGTCGTCATGCTGCCTGTTGCCAAAAAACCGATATACGGCTCTGAAGCCGAAGCCCTGAAGCAGTGGGGGATCGACCCTGAAGCGGGGAAAAGCTTGACCGAAGGGTTGGCCGATTCATTCGGGATTATTGCCTTTGACTATGAGGACCATCTGTTCCGTCATCCGAAGCCTGAAGATTTGACACCAGAACGGATTGCCGAGGATTTCCTGCGTATAGCGGATGGGATGAATGTAGACTGTTTCAGCTACTACGGCTATTCTTGGCTGGCACTTGCGGGTCTGCAGCTCGCGATCCGGACGGATCGGCTAGAAGCGCTCATCATGGGCGGCTTTCCTCCTTATGAAGGGCCATATAAGGAAATGCTCATTGTGACGGAACATACCTACAAACAGGCTCTGAGTAATGCAAATACGGGCAGCTCGACATCTAAAATAGAGACGATTGAAAACGCGGGTGAGGAGATCGATTGGAATTCCATAACCGTGACGATCAATCCCAGTGTGGCCAAACAATTCGTAACTCTGTACCGGAACTTAGCAGACTTCGACGACCGCAGCGTTCAGAACAAGCTGCTCCAGCTACCGAAGCTGGCTTTTGCAGGGGAACAGGATACGATTGTTTATGGGGACAACTTCGGTGGAGTGACGGTGGACATCATCGGGCTATTAGTGAAAAACAAGGCCAACCTGATAGAGCGGGGCTGGAACGTGGAAATCCTGTGTGAGGATGCCATGAACATGGATCACACAAAGGCCATGCAGCCCGCAAAAGTGGTGCCACTGATCAAACGCTGGCTGATTGAGAAGCTTTTATCCGAAAGAAAACTGTAAAATGGAATTTTGTAAGAAAGCTAACCCATTGGGCCATGCTATGCTTAGGATGGTTTTTTCCGATTCACCGCGAGGGGGATTTAGCGCAAATGAATGCCGAGAATGCCAGTAAGCTTGAACAGCTGGCTTGGAAACGCAATATTACATTGTTTTTGAGCAGTCAAACGATCTCTCTATTCGGCTCCGCCTTGGTGCAGTATGCCATCATGTGGCATATTACGCTGACCACGCAATCGGGCATTATGATGACCATCTCCATCCTGTGCGGCTTCGTACCGACTTTCTTGTTGTCGCCGTTCGCCGGAGTGTGGGCGGATCGCTACAATCGTAAGCTGTTAATTATTACTTCCGACAGTTCCATTGCGGTCACGACGCTCATTATGGCGTTGCTGTTTATGGCTGGTTACGAGGCGTTCTGGATGCTGTTTCTTATTTCGGCGATTCGGGCGCTTGGTACCGCGGTCCAGACACCAACGGTCGGTGCGTTCATTCCGCAGCTTGTACCGGATGATCAGCTGACGCGGATTAACGGTATCAATGGATCACTTCAGGCGCTCATTATGTTCGCTGCACCTGTCGCAAGTGCTGGACTAATGTCGTATGCTCAGCTGCATACGATCTTTTTCATCGATGTCGTGACGGCTGCAATCGCCGTGCTGACGCTAACGTTCCTTAAGGTGAAGGCTCATGCGAGCTCAAAGGAAGCACAGGAAGTAGGATACATGGAGAATATGAAGGAAGGAATCCGGTATATCCGTAACCACTCGTTCCTGAAACCTCTGTTCATATTCATGGCTTTATTCATGTTTCTTATTTCGCCGGCGGCATTTCTAAGTCCGCTGCAAGTAGCGCGCAGTTTTGGCCCGGATGTTTGGCGGCTGACTGCTATCGAGCTGACGTTTTCCGTCGGCATGATGGCCGGTGGCATATTGATTGCGTCCTGGCAAGGTTTTCGCAACAAAGCCCATACGATGGCGCTCGGCTTTTTTGCCAGCGGTGTCGCAACAGCCGCTATGGGCTTACTTACTAACTTCTGGATTTATGCCGCGATGATGGGGGTTGTTGGAGTAACGATGCCGCTGTTCAACACTCCGGCGACTGTACTGCTGCAGCAAAAAGTAGAAGAGGGCTTCCACGGGCGAGTTTTCGGCATAATGGGCATGATCTCGAGCTCCGTGATGCCGCTCGGCATGCTCGCTTTCGGCCCACTAGCAGACCAGATTGCTATCGAGTGGCTGATGTTCGGGAGCGGAATCCTGATCGCAGTGGTTGGCGTATTATTCGCCCGGAATCGGGAGCTACTGGCGGCGGGGGCGCCGCTGGAGATGGAATCTGCACGTGTACCAGAACCCGGCCAAACCTAATTGGCCGGTGAATAAAGAAGCTGAGCCTATGACGGCTCGGCTTTGTTTGTGTTTTGATGGGCTAAAAGAAATTTTTTCACTTTCATTGATAATAATAATCATTATTGGTTAATATAAAAATAGAAAGGCAGCCGCTGGCACGGCCGCCTCTTGAAGATTAAATTTTTGGTTCAAAGGTTTTGCAGTCGGTTTCATCAGAGTGGCTGGCCTTTTTGCTGCGGCTTACCACATAGATAGAAGAAGCGTTACATTTGTTGCCTGCAGCCCAATGCTTGCAGGAGTTTACTTCGCAGAGAACGTCTTTTGCCATGGGTCTCACCTCCTTGGCATTAGGATGGTCGAAAGCGATATCTTTTTATACCTCATTAAGCCCGCTTCGAATCTCTGGATAGGTTCGAGGGGGCTTTTTCCCATGAAATCGGTCAAGGCAACAGCGAGCAATAGCTGCTAGGCAGGAGCGGATTGGGCCTTTGCTGCATAAGGTAGGCATAGACTTGAACCTAGAGTGGAGGCCCGAACGAGGATGGAAAATATCACGCAACTGCTGCAATCTCCTTCGCTTAACTTGAGCGCAGATTCCAATACGACGGTAAATTATAAGCGAGATGCGGACAATTACATCACACAATTATTCGCCGAACAGCTGCCAGCCGTGCAGACTGGTTTTTTCAATGTGCATATGAGCAAAGATAAAATCGTCCAGCCGCATTGGCACACGAATGTGTCGGAGCTCGTCATCGTCATATGCGGCGAGGTTGTTACGACGGTATTTAATCCGTTTACCCAGAAACTGATGACGTATCGACTTGGCCCCGGACAAGTTTCGATGTTTCCAAAAGGCTGGTTCCACTGGATCGTCACGCTGAGCGATAATACCCATTTCTTGACGGTATTCGACGGCCCGACCCCTGATATCGTATACGGCTCGGATTTTCTACGCTTCACGCCCAAAGAAATTATGAATCTCGCCTATTGCGTGGACGAAGAAGCGTACGCCAAGGCAGTGGCTCCGATTAAAGAATCGATTATTCTCGGTCCTCCACCTGGCTGCGTTAAAGCATCCACGCCGATAATTCAGGCCGCTCCCGCCTATGCTTCGGGCTACGGAGGTGTCAGTACCCAGCCTGTTAAGCAGCCGGTGGCACCGTGGAACGGCTTCCAGCAGGGCTATATGTACCAGCAAAAAGCTGCTGCACCGGAGATGTGGAACCCAGTTTACGCTCAGCCGATTCAGCCGACAGGTCCAGTCAACTCTTATTCCTCGGCTCCGTATGGGGGTTATGGCTCCCCGCAAGCAGGCTGGGGACAGGGAGTCGGGCAGGCAATGCCTTATGCTCCTGCGTATCCGTACGGAGGCTAAAGGCGTTCGAATGTATGCGTGAAGTGGTTTGGCTTGATACTTGCACCCTTACGGTGGCTGAAGAGAACCGAATGTATGTGTGAAGCAGGCTTGGCTCCAGGCCTTCACAATGTGGCTGAAGGCGGCCATGCTTCGCAGAAAAGCTGCTCGAAAAGCTTCACCAAAAGCTCCAGAAAAGGGTCATCAGAACGCGCTCTGATGGCCCTTTTTGCGTCTCAAAACTTCATTCCCCACGAGATTGCCACTAGCCTTTCTCGGACAGGGATTGTCGGGTTGTCGATAAACAATGGATATGTCGGCCAGCATCGGTGCAGGCTAAAAAGGCGAATAAAACGGGTCAGGAGGTTTCTGGAAGTGAAGGCAGGAGACATACGGTTGGGACTGCTAACAGCAGTGATTGCGGCTTTGTCGGCAACAGCCGGGGGCCAGGTGGCAAACACGGCAGCGGCGGCTCCAAGCGCCCCAATTACAAAAATACTTCTAGTCGGGCAGCCGCAGTCTGCCTTGCAGGCACCGGGACCAGGAACTAAGGTAAGCCGGGCCATGGAGCGGGAAATCGCTCCTTCGGCAGAGGCTCGTTGCTCTCGGCAGGCAACAGGTATGGTAGACAAGAAGGCGCCGCGGCTTGTTTGCCTGGCGCTTGCTTTTGAGAGTAAGCTGACGCCGGAGCAGCAGGAGCGGCTGCGGTTGCCTTTCAACGCTAAACATGCGGTGAGCTGGAGTAACCGTCCGGTTGGCGAGTTCCCCCGAAACGGAATCGCGCTTGGAGAGCTGGACACGGAAAGCTTGGAGGCGTTTAAAGCGATGGCTCGCGAAGCGCTCAGTGCGGACGGCTATGATTCGATGCGAGGCATCATCCTCGCCGATGATGTCGTATCGGCAGCGGCAGGTGGGAATCAACTTTGGGGCTCACCCTTGTATTATGTCGCCTTCCTGGGAGATCCCAGCGGAGAAGATCCATGGATGCTGCAGATCAGCGGCCGACATCTGGCTTACAATCTCGCCTTTAATACACAGGAGACGGGCGTAACCCCGCTGTTTCTTGGCGTTGAGCCACGCCGTTTCAGGACTGGAGGTAGAGAGTGGGGTGTAATGGAGCCTCGTCTCGAAGCGATGTACACGATGCTGCGGTCCCTGCCGCCGGAGGGGATGGCTGCGGCCAAGCTGGCGGAGGATTATCGCGACGTTGTACTCGGTCCGGGCAAAGACGGGCATTTTCCAGAGGCGGAGGGAATTCCATACTCCCATCTCGGCGAACAGCAGAAGCAGCGTGTCCGCTCTGCCGTAGCGGCGTGGGTTCGAACGGCGGAGCCAGCGACAGCTGAGAAGCTGCTGGCAAATTATTTTGATCCAGAGGCGCTAGAACGTACCTATATTAGCTGGTCAGGCTCGACCGATGAGCGTGTGCCGGGTTCCTATGTACGTATCGATGGACCGCGTCTGTGGCTTGAGACGGTCACACTCCAAGAGGAGGCTATGCCTGGACGGGGTCATATTCATTCCGTGTGGCGCGACCGCAAGGCGGATTATGGCGGCAGCTTTTTCTAAACTGAAGATAAAAAACAGGACCTCCCGACATGATGTCGGATAGGTCCTGTTTTATGAGGATCGCTTAACGCTGTCCGTCCCACTCTAGATGGAACTGCTCCAGGTAGCTTTCCATAAATGCATGGCGTTCTTCGGCGATCCGCTTCGCTGACGGAGTGTTGATTCGATCCCTGAGCTTCAGCAGTTTCTCATAAAAATGGTTAATCGCCGTGCTCTTCTCTTGGCGGTAAGCCTCTGGAGTTATGCTGTCTCGGGGCTGTAGTCCAGGCTCGTGGATCGGATGACCGATATACCCGGCGTACAAGAAAGCGCGGGCGATTGCCACGGCGCCGATCGCATCCAGGCGGTCGGCGTCCTGAACAACTTGTCCCTCTAAAGTACGCATCGGGGGATTGGCTCCAGCGTTGTAGGACATCGTACCGATAATTTCCATCACATGGGCGTGGTCCTCCGCGGAGAGCGGTTGAGTATCCAGCCAGGAGGAAACTTTGTGCATACCGGCTTCTTTGGAGTCGTTCAGCTTTTCATCTGCGACATCATGGAGCAGCGCTGCCAGCACGCAAAGGGAAGCGTCGGCCCCCTCCTGGCGTGCCAAGCGGTCAGACATATCTGCCACTCGCTTGATATGCCACCAGTCGTGACCGCTTTTGTCCTGTTCAAGCACGGATTTGGCAAACGCTTCTGCGGCTTGAAGAATAGTTAGAGCATTTGTACCGATATTCTTGTTTGTCATCGAAAGATCAGCCTTTCTCACAGTGAATGATTCTATTGTAGCAGGACTTCATTCTATTCGTCCTCCTGCTCTCCGGGGAAGCGGCAAGAGCGGGCATCCAATGCCTACCAATCTATTCCCTGTTTCAAAGCTCCTCTCAAGCGGTACACATGGAGAAGAACCTACTTCCCTTTAGAAAGAGGCCACTCATGAGCCGATTGAACCAGAAACCAACTCAAGATCCGGCTACCCAGGCCCCGAACCATGCTTCTAGCAGTGATAGCTCCATGGTTTCTCCCGTCGGCCAAGTCGAACGCAAAACAAACCCATCATCGCGCCAGAGGCGCCGATTCCACCTTTTTCGCAGCCGCTGGTCATTCGCTGTTTTTCTATTGTTGCTTGTGTATGGGGGCGTCATCATCTATCAAGCGAACAAGCCACTTCCCGACGGCATATCCTTCGAGGGCTCCCGGCATATGGTACCGGAGTCTGGACTGGAGCTGCTGACCGATCTGACCTATGAGGATGACGACGGTGGGAAAGTGGCTGAGCAAGAGATATTCGGACGCATGCTCCAAGCGATTGAGGAAGCGGAGCAGTTCATCGTGCTCGATATGTTTCTTTATAACGGCTATTACAACGAGGATCAGAGCTTTCCGGCGCTGAGCCGGAAGATCACGGATGCTCTAATCGCGCAGAAGAAAAAGCATCCCAGCCTTAGCGTCACCGTCATCACGGATGATGTGAATACCTCCTACGGCTCTCATCCCAATGAGGATCAGGAGCTGTTGAAGCAGGCTGGGATTGAGGTTGCAGTTACCGATGTGGACCCGCTGCGCGACTCCAATCCGCTCTATACGGCTGGCTGGCGGATGACGGCCAGTTGGTTCGGCCAGGAGGGCAGAGGTTGGCTTCCCAACAAAATGGCGACCGGTGCCCCGGATATGACGCTGCGCTCTTATCTCAAGCTGCTGAACGCCAAGGCGAACCATCGAAAGGTGCTCATTACGGAAACGACGCTTGTCGTGGCCAGTGCTAACGCGCATGACGCCAGCTTTTACAATTCAAATAGCGGTTATGCCGTTACTGGTTCACCAGCTTTGCTGAAGGAGGCGCTGCGCACGGAGCAGGTGGGGCTTGATATGTCGGGTTCAGGGATCAAGCTGCCGAAGCTTGAGGGGAGTGGGGCCCCGGCGGAGTCTGATCCTGATTCAGGGACTGCTAAGTCGGAGAGTGCTGATTCAGGAACCAGTGAATCAGGAGCCACTGAGCCTACTGAATCTGGAAGTTCAGCAGAATCCGGTGCAGGCGTGAATGCATCTTTTAATGTGGGCGTGCAGTTGCTGACCGAAGGACGCATCCAGGAACATGCTCTGCGCGACTTGCGGGCTGCGGGCAAAGGGGATCGGGTTTGGCTGGGGATGTTTTATTTGGCCGACCGGAAAGTCATTCAAGAGCTGCTGGCTGCATCGGACAGGGGTTCGCTGGTAAGGTTGATTCTCGACCCTAATGAGGTCGCCTTCGGGAACTCCAAGATTGGTGTGCCGAACCGCCCGGTGGCCGCGGAGCTGCTGGAGAAGTCAGAGAATCGAATTCACATTCGCTGGTACAATACCGACAAGGAACAGTATCATACGAAGCTGATGCTCATCGCCGGAGCGGACGGCTCCGTCGTCCACAATGGCTCCGCCAACTTCACGACGCGCAATCTGGAGGATCTTAATCTGGAGACGAATCTACGCGTGGAGGCTCCGGCGGGCAGCAAGACCGCGCTGGAAACGGAGGCGTATTTCGAGAGGCTGTGGAACAACGATGGCGGCCGCTTTACCCTCGATTACAGCGAATATGAAGAGAAGACCGAATGGTTGAAGCGCATTCTCTACCGCATGCAGGATCAACTTGGGTTTACGACTTTTTAAAGCGTAGTGGTAAGTTGGCAAGGAATATGAAGCCGTTTGCTTCCTGAAAAGGGGAGTGGGCGGCTTTTTTTGAGGATCGAACCCAAATACCTCCCTAGAAATGATTGGACTTTCTCACTCGGACTCCTGAATTCGCAAGATTCACCTTTAGCTAAGCGTTAATTATGAAGTATACGGGAGAGCAGACAAGCGAAACTCGCTCGCGTTCATCCTTCCGCAAATCATTTCCTCCAGCTGAATTAACGAGCCAGATAGATTATATTGTGATAATATGATGGGCATAAATGTGTCAATTTAGGCTAAAAAATAGCGGATAGGGATGATCTTATGGCATTGCTGCTAGCTGGGGGAAAAAGCTTTGATGTAGATGCGTTACTGTTCGATAAGGACGGGACACTGCTGGAATTCAGCTACACTTGGGGTGTCTGGACTCGACATATGCAGGAGAAGTTTACGAGCATTCTAGAGGCAAAAGGGATCGCTCCGCTCAGTAAGGACGAGCTTGGCATGGAGTGGGGGATTACCTTCGCGCCGGACGGCGGCTCAGCGACAGCCTATGATCGCGGTGGACCGCTTGCAGCGGGTACACTGGCAGAGCTGCTTTCGCTGCTCACAGCTTGCGGCTACCGCCGTGGACTCAGCTGGAGCGAATCAAGGGTGGCGGCGCAGGAATGCTTGAAGTATACCGAGGAGCAGATGCATACGGAGCGGCCTGCTTTGGCGCTGCCCGGCGTGCCGGAGCTGCTTGCCGCTTGTCGGCAAATCGGACTGCCGGCTGCGGTGGTGACGGCGGATGAGACGACTTATGCGGTGCAACATCTAAGCTGGCTGGGCCTCGACGGGTATTTTGCTGAAATTATCGGCACTGACCAGGTAGATCAAGGTAAGCCTTTCCCTGATATGGTGGAGCTGGCTTGCAGCCGACTTGGTATCGATCCGACTCGTGTTGCCGTCATCGGCGATACGAACGGGGATATGCGTATGGCGCGCGCCGCCGGTGTAGGAGCAGCCGTAGGACTAGCCGAAGGCGCTGCTACTAGCGAACTGCCGGACGCCGAAGTAATCGTGCCTTCCTGTGCACAGATAGAGTTGCGGGCTTAGGCCAGGCTGAGTTGACAGTTTGCACTGGAAGCCGGCTGCGCGCCGGGTCAGCATAAGCTGTAAACCTGCTTGCGCCGATCTAGCTTCTGCTGAGAGCCAGACTGCACCGTGAGTCAGCTTGGGCCGCGAGCTTGCCAGCGATGGAAAGGTTTGCACCGTGAGCCAGAGTCCGTGCGCTAGAGTGGCTGCAGCTTGTGCTCTCTGTTCCAATCTTTTGCCACTTCTCCGCCATAGTTCTGGAATTATCGCCTACTCACTTATGATATTCTGGAAGTATCTGCGAAGCGGAGGCGCTCTCATATGCAATCTTGGAGACTAACCTTTTTACTCGTCAGTGGGCTAGGCATTTCGCAATTGGGCAACTGGATTTATTTTGTGGCGATTAATCTTGCTATACTTGATTTGACAGGCTCGGCAGCGGCGATCGCCGGGTTGTTCATGATCCGTCCAATGGCGCTGCTGCTGACTAACTTCTGGTCGGGTAGCATTGTGGATCGCGCCGACGTACGCAAGCTGATGATACTGACAGACGTGTTGCGGGGCGCGCTTATGGTGGCTATACCTTTTGCCAGCTCCTTGTGGACCATCTACGGCTTAGTGTTTCTGATCAGCTTGGTGGGATCTTTTTTCGGACCGAGCCAGTCGGTATACATCACGAAGCTGATTCCGGGGAGCGAGCGGGCGCACTTCAATTCTATTCTCGGGATGAGCGGATCCGGGGCTTTTCTGCTCGGTCCCGCTATTTCCGGCTTGATGATTCCTCACTGGGGCACGGATTTCAGTATCTTTTTCAATGCGATCACTTTTTTTGTCTGCGCGGTTTTGATTGGATTGTTGCCGTCGGTCGGCAAGGGGAAGGCGTTGACTGTAAAAGGAGCTTGCGTCGAAGAGCAGGCTTCTACTGAAGAGCGGGCCTCCGTTGAACAGAGGTCATCCGTTCAAGAGCAGGCTTCGTGCGAGGAGTGTGTGCCTGTCAAAGAACCGACTGCCATCGAGAAGCCGGCCCCCGCCAGCAGGGGAACACCCCCTTTGAAGCGGCGCAAAAGCTCCTGGAAACTGCTTGCTGCTGATTGGCGGGAAGTAGGGGGTTTTGCTAGATCCGCAAAGCCTTTTCTACTCATCTACGTCCTGTTCCAAAGCTGTTTGCTTATTGGAATGGCCATTGATTCACAGGAAGCTACCTTTATCAAGCTGCATCTGGAGCTGTCGGAAGCGGATTACGGCATCCTCCTCAGCACGACAGGCATCGGCTCACTGGCCGGGGCGTTCACAGCGGCGCTGCTAACAAAGCGCTTCTCTTTCCTCTGGTATTTGGCAATAGGACCGCTGTTCACCAGCCTGTTCTACTTCCTCTTTTATGCTGCAGACGGCTTCTGGCTGGCTTCGGTCGCGTTTATCGGGCTGGGATTCTCCTTTGCTTATGCGGGAACAGGGTATGCAACGTATTTCCAAAAGGAAGTGCCAACTGAGGTTATGGGCCGCGTCGCCAGTGCCGCAGAAGCGCTGCAGGGCGCTCTTCAAATTGTACTCACGCTGCTCGTTGGCTTGCTTGCGGATAAGCTTGATTTGCAGGCGGTATGTTTGGCCTTTGCCGGTCTATCCGTGCTGTTTGGCCTGTTGCTGGCGCTGCGGATGGCAGGAAATATACGCTCTCAACACGACGATGCCTTTTCTGCCTAATGCAGCTGGGAAGCCTTATTCTGCGTAAAGAGCTATTTATGTGGGATTTACATTAAGTTGATAAGTAATGCTAAGTGATACTTAGTAATGCGAAACTGTCGAATCGGGCAGTCGGACTCCTTGCCAGGATGCAGAAAGGCATAAGGACAGGCCGCTGTTGTTCCAACCGAAGGGAGAAAGCGGATATGAACGAACCATTGAAAGAGTCATTGAACGATTCTCAAACCGGGTCTCCAAATGGGGCGGAGCTGCTCAAAGACGGGCTGAAGCAGCGCTTGAACCTGCGGCAGCTGGGAGGCTTGCCGACCGCAGACGGCCGCCGGGTGAAGGCAGACCGTTTGTTTCGCTCAGGTGAGATGACTGGGGTCAGCGACGAGGAGCTTCAGCTGTTGGAAGCTTTCGGATTGGCCTTCATTTGCGACTTCCGCACGGAGGACAAAGGACTTGAAGTGCCGACGCCCCGCGTAGGCAGTACGCCTTACCTGCAGCTTCCTATAAACGGGGCTAATTTTGGAGTCAAGGATATTCACAGATTAGTAGGACTCATTGCGACTGGCAACCCCGTTGAGAACCCCCTGCCGGACATTTATCGGGGATTTGTGACGGACGAGCAAACTCGCGGTACTTATACGCGCCTGATGAGAACGCTGTTGGAGGCTGAAGGCCGCCCCGTGCTGTGGCATTGCACGGCCGGCAAAGACCGGACCGGCTTCGCTGCAGCCGTCATTCTTTTGGCGCTCGGGGCGACAGAGGAAACAATTGTGACCGACTATTTGCTGACTGCGGAATACCGTTTGGAAGTTACCGCTAAAATTATGGGACAGGTGCAGGCTGCCTTGTCCGACGAGAGGGTAATTGACTTCGTTCGCTCTGTGCTTGGTGTGCAACCGGAGTACATTCGTGGGGCGCTGGATGAAATGCGCCGTGTGTACGGCTCTACGGAAGCTTATCTGGAGCAAGGTCTCGGCGTAAGCCGCGAGGAGCAGGAGCGGCTGCGGAGCTGGTATCTCGAATAGATTAGCCGGTAATCGGCAGCAATCCAATTGAGCGCAATGCAAAGAAGGGCTGTCCCAACCGTCATGAACATGACGTAGGGACAGCCCCTCTTTTTCGCAAGAGCCCGGAAGGCCGTTCGCTTAGAGCGACATACGGTAGATTGCAAGCACATCTTCTCTGCCGAGCTTGCGGAAGTTACCGATCGGGTTAGTATGAACTGCTTTTGCGGCCATTTCTTCCAGACGGCTATCATCGATGTTGTAATCGGACAGCTTTGATGGAGCGCCGATCGAATTCCAGAACTGGCGAAGACGTCGAATGCCTTCTTCGGCTGTTTCCCGGTCGCTTTTGCCCTCTGGATTCACGCCAAACACTTCAACCGCAAATTGCTTAAAGCGTCCAACATTGTCATCCAACACATAGGTCATCCAGTTCGGGAACAGAATCGCCAAGCCGCCGCCATGCGGGATGTCGTACACAGCTGACACGGCATGCTCCATATCATGATTGGCCCAATCGCCAAGCACTCCCATGGAAAGGACGCCGTTCAGCGCCATCGTGCCTGCGTACAGGATCGTTCCGCGATGCTCCAGATTCGTAAGATCCTCGACCAGCTTCGGAGCCGTCTCAACAACGGCGCGCATTACGGATTCGCTGAATCCGTCCTGAACCGGCGTCAAAGCATCATGATGGAAGTATTGCTCGAACACATGCGCCATCATATCAACCATACCGTAGACGGTGTGATCTTTAGGCGCCGTTGCCGTGTACTTCGGATCAAGGATGGAGAAACGAGGGAAAGTGAGCGGGCTGCCCCAGCCCCACTTTTCTTCTGTTTCCTCGTTGGTGATGACCGAGCCGCTGTTCATCTCGCTGCCCGTAGCAGCAAGCGTCAGGATCGTGCCGAGCGGCAGAGCTTCCTTCACGACAGCCTTACGGCTGACGATGTCCCAGAAGTTGCCCTCATAGCGTGCTGAAGCGACAATCGCTTTGCCGCAGTCCAGCGTGCTTCCGCCGCCTACAGCTAGCACCCAGTCAATATCGTTCGTGCGGCACAACTCTGCCCCGCGATGAACGGTGGATAGACGAGGGTTAGGCTCTACTCCCGCCAGTTCCGTAACGGTACAGCCAGCCTCTCCGAGCGTTGCCAGCACCTCATCATACAGGCCGCTGCGTTTAATGCTGCCGCCGCCGTACACAAGCAGTACTTTCTTGCCGAGCTTATTGGCTTCTGCCTTCAGCTGTTGCAGTTGATCGGCGCCGAAATATAGTTTAGTTGGATTATGAAATACGAAGGTTTTCAATGGTGTAGCTCCTTTCAGTTTTGGCCGCTTAAAATCTCCTCGATACGATCGATAATCTCTTGCGACAGCTTTACGCCGGAGGCTCCGGCATTCTCGATAATCTGTTCAGGACGGCTTGCGCCGACAAGGGCGCTGGCTACATTCGGCTGGCGCAAAATCCAGGCAAGCGCCAGTTGGCCGACAGTCAGATCCAGCTCGGAAGCGATGGAACTAAGCTGCTGCACTTGGGCAAGCTTTTGCTCGGTGATTCCTTTTTTCATCCAATCTAGCTTGGCTGCGCGGCTGTCTGCCGGAATGTTGTCCACGGAAGTGTATTTACCGGTCAGCAAGCCTTGCGCCAGCGGGGAGAAAACGACTTGTCCAACGCCGCTGCGCTCGCTGTAAGGAATGATTTCAGGCTCTATGTAGCGGTTGAACATATTGTATTGGGGTTGGTTAACGACGATGCGGTCCAGCAAATAACGATCGGCAACAGCATGCGCCTCCGCGATCTGCGAAGCAGTCCATTCGCTGACGCCGACGTACAGCACTTTGCCAGCGCGGACGAAGTCGTCCAGCGTGCGCAGCGTTTCGTAGAGCGGTGTTTCCGGATCATGGCGATGGCAGTACATAATATCGACGTAGTCCACATCAAGCCGCTTCAGGCTAGCATGGAACTGCTCGGTCAAATGCTTGCGTGAAAGACCTCGATCGTTCGGCAGATCGCCCATTGGCCAGAATGCTTTGGTCGCCAGTACATAAGAGTGGCGCGGGAAAGCTTTGATCGTCTCGCCTACTAGCGTTTCCGCCGCACCTTGTTCGTACACATTCGCTGTATCAAAAAAGTTAATCCCTAAATCATATGCCTTATGAATCGCCTGAACGGCGTTCTCGCGTTCTACATAACCGCCGTAGGTCAGCCAACTGCCCAGGCTGATGTCGCTCACCTTTAAACCGCTGCTTCCAAGTCTGCGATAGCTCATACTCATTGGGACTATCCCTCCAGATGGATTCGGATTATAAGAACAGCCCTTATTCTACGCATGTTTCTATCCCATTGGAAGTAGTGAAATATTAATCACTTTATTATACGAAGTTTATCTACTATACTTTAGGTTACTAGCTTCTCATAAAGGAGAGTACGATTTGGCAACGAACAATTACATCCCCAAAAGGCCCGATATTATCGACTGTAACATTGAAAAAACGCTGGATGTGATCGGTGGCAAATGGGCGTTTCTCGTCCTGCGCGAGCTGTTCGGCGGTACGCATAGGTTCGGGGAATTGCAGCGGCGCATCCCCGCCGTCAGTCCCAGGGCATTGACCAGCACACTCCGCCATATGGAGGAGAAAGGCGTGCTGGAGCGCAAAGTATTTCCGACTGTGCCGGTCACAGTAGAGTACACGCTGACGCCGAAGGGCGAGGATTTACATCAGATTATTAAAGAAATGAAGTTATGGGCGGCCAAGTGGACCTGAGGAAGGCGGACGCAGGCCGCTTCTCTTACGGAGCAAAAAGGCGCTGCCGTATTCGCCGTGAGGATGGATGCGGGCATGCTCGATTTGCACGGTGGAGTGGGAGATGCCGAAGTTCTTTTGCAGAGTGTCATTGATGGCAAGAATAATGCAGTGAGGCTGAATTCGCTCGTCGGCGAACACATGGGCAGTCAGTGAATAATGGTCGGTCGACACGGCCCACAGATGCATTTCATGCACATCTTCGACCCCTTCCACCTCGCGGATGGATTGGCGGATCTGCTCCAGATCGAAGCTGTTCGGCACGGATTCCATAAGAATGAGGTAGGCTTCCCGCGTGATGCGGGCACCTCCGGTGAAGATAATAGCAGCGATGACGAGGCTGATGAGCGGATCGAACCAGAGCAGGCCGGTGAGCAAAATGAGCAGTGCAGAGAGAATGACGCCAACAGAGCTGAGCAGGTCGCCGATAAAATGCCAGAGAGCGCTGCGGATGTTCAGGTTATCTTCTTCCTTCATACTGCGGCTGAGTACCACCGTCAAGATAATATTAACGACGAGCCCGATGGAGGCAATCGTGAGCATCAGGCCGAAGTTGATCGGCTCCGGGTGCAGAAAGCGCCGGATACCCTCGATGAAAATGCCGATGGAGATGACGGCCAGCGCCAGCCCGTTCAGGAATGAAGCAATGATCTCAAAGCGCAAATAACCGAATGTATAGCGGGAATCCGGCTCGCGAGAGGCCATATAAATGGCGGTCATGCTGAGTCCGAGCGCGATGACGTCGGAGACCATATGAGCGGAGTCGGATAACAGAGCGAGCGAGTTGGACAGCAGCCCGCCGACAATTTCGACAATGGTGAAAAATAGCGTGAGCAGCAGCGTAATCCAGAGCGTTTTTTTGGATCGGGATTGCTTTTTGACATGCTGAAGATGATGATAGTCGTACATGCTGGCCCCGACCTTTCCTGGCAGCCGCCGCTATGGAGCGGTAAAGCTGCTTTATTGTAGTTATTATCATATTAATCCAATTATCAGATGGTTACAATTATTATAAATGACAATGATTGTCAGTCGCAGAGAGTAAGGCTCGTCCTCTCCCTGCGAAGCGAATAAGCAGAAATGAGGAGTTGGCATCATGAAAAAACCATCCCTGTACGGATTCACCCAGGAGCAGCTCGAAGCTTGGCTCGGGGAGCGGGGACATCGTAAATTCCATGCTATGCAAGTATGGGAAAGTCTGTATCGCAAGCGGGTAAGCAGCTTCCCCGCCATGGTGGAGGCAGGCGTGAAGCCGGAGGTAGTGCGGATACTTGAAGAGGGGCATGCGATCGGCACACTGGAGGAACATACGCGCCAGGAGTCGGTTGACGGCACGGTCAAATTCTTGTTCCGGCTGCAGGACGGCAATCTCATCGAGACGGTACTGATGAAGCATAAATTCGGCCTTAGCGTCTGCGTGACGACTCAGGTAGGCTGTAATATCGGCTGCAGCTTCTGTGCGAGCGGACTGCTGGCCAAAAGCCGCGACCTGACGGCAGGTGAGATTGCCGAGCAGATTATGCGCGTGCAGCTATTCCTTGACGAGGCTGGTGCGGGACAGCGTGTGAGCCATATTGTTGTCATGGGCATTGGTGAGCCTTTTGATAACTACACACATCTGATGAACTTCCTAAGCATTGTGCAGCATCCAAAGGGGCTTGCTATCGGACCGCGCCATATTACAGTGTCAACGAGCGGCCTGACGGCCAAAATCCGCGATTTCGCGGACAGCGGCGCGCAAGTCAATCTGGCGGTATCGTTGCATGCACCGAATAATGAGCTGCGCACGCGCATTATGAAGATTAACAAGGCGTTCCCGATCGAAAAGCTGCTGGAAAGCATCGATTACTACCTGGAGCGTACCCGTCGCCGGATTACGCTGGAATATATTTTGCTGGCGGATGTGAACGACCGGCGCGAAGAGGCGCAAGAGCTTGCGGATCTCGTCCGCTCGCGGCCGCAGCTGCTCAAGCTCGCCAACGTCAATCTCATCCCATACAACCCAGTGGATGAGCACAGCCAGTACCAGCGCAGTACGCTTGAGGCGATTAACGGCTTCTATGACACGCTTAAGAAAAATGGCGTAAGCGCCAGCGTTCGCCTGGAGCATGGCGCGGATATTGACGCGGCCTGCGGCCAGCTGCGCAGCAAGCAGTTACGCGGCGACGAAGGCAAGGAGCCGGTAGCGGCGGGAGTGTGATTCGGCACAGCTGCCTCGGTAAAATGCTCGCGGCAGCTGAAATAGGCCCACATTAGGCACGGCTGAGGTAGCACTCCTTTATATCCAACCTTTCCCTTTACCGGGACTCTTCCATCCGTTCATAATGAACTCATTAAAGCGTGCCCGAGGGTCGCCGGGGAGGAAGAGCATTGAACTATTGGATCAGGGAGCTGCAGCTGCCGGGAGATTATGAGGGTATTGCTGCGGTGTGGAATGAGGTGCTGGCCGAACCGAAGACAGCAGAGACGCTGGCAGACGAGGACAGCAAAATGTACAAGAAGGGTCAGCTGTACCGTGGCAGCGACGGGCGGCTGCAAGGCTATGACCGGCTGCGCCGGGTAGCGGTAGCTGGGGACGGGCGCATCGTGGCTTACTCCACGATCTGGCGGGCGCCATGGACGCCTCCCGGCATGATGTATCATGAGATGGCCGTGGCGGCGAAGGAACAAGGCAACGGAATCGGCACGGAGCTGGCACGGATTTCAACCGAGTGGGCGAATCGGCATGGAGCCGGCACCCTGAGTGGTTGGGTATGGGATGATGACGAGCGCTCGATGGCCTTTCTCCAAAAGCGGGGCTATGAGGTGGAGCGGCGGTCCTGGCAGTCTGTGTTGGATCTGTCGGCCGGAGAGGACCCGAGCTCGCCAGAGGATGGAGCCGTCATCAATCGGCTGGAGGATGAGGGACTTCGCTTTCTGGCTTTGGCCGATTTGCCGCCTGGTGAGGATACGTTGAAACAGCTGCATGAGCTATCGACGGGTACTTACCGGGATATCCCTGGCTACCAGGGTGATATTCTGCCTTTTGAAGATTGGCTGAAGTGGGGCCTTAAGGTGGATGGATACGCTCCGGAACGAGTTATTATCGCGGCGGATGGCGATAATCCGATTGGTGTCTGCAACGTCATCCGCAATGTGGAAACGGGCGGTATGTATCATGAATACACCTGTGTCCACCGGGATTATCGTGGCCGCGGCATCGCTCTGGCGATGAAGCTGCTGTCGATCCGACTGGCGCTGCGCGAGGGAGCTGGTTACTTGCGGACGGATAATGATTCGCTCAACGCCCCCATGCTGGCCGTGAACCGCCGCCTCGGTTACAAGGCGCTGCGAGGAAGTTTTCGGATGATTGCGAAGCTTGGTGCGGCAAGTGAGGCGGCTTCCGTAGTTGCCTCGGCTGGGGTCAAAAGCGACGTTTAGTCTAGCGGATATTTAATTACTGAGTCGAACCGATACGTCGATTATAATGATGCAAGCCGCATCAAATTCCATAAAACAAAAACACGCCTGTCGGGGCGTGTTTTTGTTTTAATTACCTTATCTAAAAGCCTCTATTCAGTGATCATTCCTTTTAGATCAATTTTTTTATTGGAGTCTGGTAGTCTGATTTCAAGGATATGCTCAGTATCGCTAAGTTCATCGATAATTAATACTTTATGAGTTATTGGAAATTTATTATAAGAACTAAGTTCTTTAATGAACTTACCATCAATATAAATCTGGAATTTACCACCTGAACTGTTTTTGTTAATTGATAATCCAAGATAGGATCCATTAAATCTGATTTTAGAACTTTTTGCGCCCTCTTTGAGCTCCTCGAACGCAGAAGTCAACTTTGCTTCTTGATAAATAGAAGAGTTAGAATATAAATTTCTTTTATTAACATCTACGTTAACCACAGGATTTAAGGATAGTCTTTTTGTTATATGGTTATAAATATAATTTGAATATAAGGTATAACCATCGTTATTAGGATGGGTACCATCAAAGCTTAGAGTTTTGTAGTCTTTACTTGATTCTTTGAAAGCAATTCGAGTATCAATAACTGTAGTTCCGTAATAGTCAGAAAGCTCTTTAATAATCCGCGGCATCTTTTCTGCTTGTATACTACTTTCAATAATTGTATAAATTTCTGCGTTTTTATATTTGCTCTTCACTTTTCTAATTAAACTCTCATAGACAGCACCAAATTGGTTTTCTGACATTATATTTTGGTCATTTTGTCCAAAGGAGATAAACACTAGATCCATATCACGATTAAAGTCTTTGTTTTGAAAATCAAACCAACCATTAAACACTGTTGACCCCGGGGTTGTTATTTTATATGGAAAGGAGATTACTCCGTTAGTTGTTTCTAATTTTTTGGAAAGTTGATTAAACCACTTAAACTCTGTTGCTGCTCCATCGCCTTGTCCAATACTATCGCCAATAATTAAATATCTAATAATATCTTTTTGTTTTATTTTTTCGTAAACATTTTCCTTATCTGTAAACACAATGTTTGAATTCGTTTTTTGATTATTTTTTTTATAAGTATCTCCATTATCCATGCTGAACAAAAAAACAAAAAAGGACAAGATAATCAATGAAAATATAGCAGGTATAAGAAAGGTTCTTTTTTTTCTTTTTATTCTCCAGCTCATTAGTACACTCCTTATTTAATTTTTTCGGAATAAGCTTTCTGTATATAAATAGGGTACTATGTATACGTAAATATTTACAGTAACTAAAGCAGTAAAGATTGTTGGATGACAATTGTTCTTTTTATCTAAAATTAGTCTGAATGGCACATATAAACAGGGATATATGTGCCATTATATGATGGAACATACTTAAAATGAGGATAATGGCACAGTGGATGATAGTATTATCGATGATACAGCAGCAATAAACCATGCTTTAGTCAAGTACCAACTGTCATACAAATAACCTGCTCCGCATTCTGCGGAGCAGGTTATTTTAGTAAATTGGAAATTATTTTACAGACACAGCCATCGTCAACGCGTCGATCGGCACTCGTCCGGTTGCGAGCTCGTAGACGACGTCACCATCTTGCCAGTAGACACCGACTTCAACTTTTTTGCCGCCGGGGCGGTAGTCGATAGTGATTTTGCCATTGTCATGCGGAGCGGGCAGAGCATTCTTCTCCAGGTAATCGACAATTTTGCGAGCGATCGCAGCATTGTCTATTTTGTCCTCGGTGGTCGAGCGGATCTGCAGCTGCCAGCGGCCTTCTTTCCAGCTTAAATATTGGGAGCCAGCGGCCCCTTCCGGATAGCCCTTGATCTTGTGGCCGAGGTCGACGGCTTGCTCTGCCGGCCACTGGCTGAAGTCGATTTTGGCAAAAAGATCCTTATCGCGCTTCGCGTCCTTGCCCCGCGCTGTGAAAGAGGCAGCCACCGGGATTTTTCCATCCGGCGACAGTGAAGGATCTCCTATCGGCAGAGCCTTTGGTGCGCCGTAGAAGTAAACCTTGTAACCTTTGGTATCGTTGTGAGCGATGGAAGCGGTCAGCTTTTGACCCTTATCCAAAGGAATGGTTCTCGGTAGCACAGCCCCTTTTTTCTTCAGCTTGCTCAGCACCTGTTGTGGCACATCAACGCTCTTTGTGGCGCTTGGGGATGCGCTTGGCTTGTTAGTCACGCTAACGGTCTGCGATGGGGAAGCAGAAGCTGCGGGTGAGGGCGACAGAGACGGTGCAGGTGTGACAGTGGCGGATGCAGTTGGAGAGAGCGAACTGGTCGGCAGGGAAGTTGAAGGACTTCCGGCGCTGGCGGCGCATCCACCAAGCAGAGTGGAGCCCGCGAGCAGAACGGACAGAGTGATGACATTTCGATTCATGGTGAGTTCCTCCTCCGTATAAATTACTTTATAACTAAAGTATACCCATTGAGACGGAAATGAAATCGGAAAAGTTGCATGTACCCTGCCCAATAAAGCATGGAGACTGCGTATTGTGTTACACTAGAGGAATAAGCAAGCGATAGGAGAGAATGCAATGTCCAATCAAGAAATTATCCTGACCGCAGAAGGTCTTGCCAAGCTGGAGGGGGAGCTGGAAGAGCTTAAAGGTCCTAAACGCCGCGAGCTGGCCCAGCGCATCAAAACCGCAATCAGCTACGGTGATCTCAAAGAGAACAGCGAGTATCACTCTGCCAAGGAAGACCAGGCGTTCATGGAAACTCGGATTTTGCAGATCCAGGCAATGCTGAAAAAAGCGCGTGTAGCGGACAGCTCGGACACCTCGAAGATTGTGGTTGGCTCGGTCGTTTCCCTGCTTGACCAAGAGTTTGACGAGGAACTGAAGTACCGGATCGTTGCGCCCGCGGAGGCGGACGTTATTGAGAACCGTATTTCCTATGAGAGCCCGCTTGGCAAAACTCTGATGAACAAGCGTGTCGGTGACGTTATAGAAGTAGACGCTCCAGTGGGCAAAATCAGCTATAAAGTGCTGGGGATCAACAGCAAGTAAGACTTAATAAGTAAGCAAATTAAGTCATTTAAATAAGCGAGGATGCCTGCGGGGTCAGTAATGACGCCGCAGGCATCCTCGCTTTTTAGTCATGCGAATGTTGAAGCACAACAATAGAGGGGGTCCTTGCTTTTGGCCAAACAAGTGTGGAAGCTTAACAAAAAGAGGGTGCCCCCGTCATGCTGGCATGACAATGGGATGCCCTCTTAAGCTTGCTATTCGAAGAATTTCACCAATCTAGCGGCAATTGCTTCGTTCGATGCAGGTGAAAGCTCGACATGCTGCGATTGCTCGAACAGGCCTGAAATCTGCGAAGGGTAGGGCTGCTCGATTCCGACAAGCCGGATCGACTCGTCGAACTTGGCCGGGTGGGCCGTCGACAAGGCAACCGTTGCTCCGCTTTCGGACGCTAACCGGTCAGCTGCGGCTACACCGCATGCCGTATGTGGATCAAGTAGATAACCAGTCTCCTTGTGGTAATGTGCAATTGTATCCAGACATTCCTGGTTGAGAACAGCATGTGCGGAGAAATCGCTTTGCACGACAGCCAGCTTTTCCTGCGGAATGGTGATTGTCCCGTTCTGCTTAAACTGCTCCATCAACTCGGTGACGGACGAAGCGTCCTCACCGTACAGATAGAACAGGTAGCGCTCGAAATTGCTGGCCACTTGAATATCCATCGACGGGCTGTACGTGCCGCGGAATTCGCCGGGTTGATACACGCCTTCGCTGACGAAATGCGCCAGAATATTGTTCTCGTTGGTTGCCAGAATCAGGCGGTTCACCGGCAAGCCCATCCGTTTTGCCAGATAACCGGCAAAGATGTCGCCGAAATTGCCTGTTGGTACGCTGAAGCTCACGGCTGCGGCTTGTCCGCGGCGCGCAAGCTGCAGGTAAGCATAGAAGTAATAAACGGTTTGCGCCAGAATACGGGCGATGTTGATGGAGTTGATCGCGCGCAGATGGTAGCGATGCTTGAAGTCTACGTCCGCGAACAGCTCTTTGATAATGCGCTGGCCGTCGTCGAAAGTGCCGTCGATCGCCAAGTTCAATACGTTGGCGTCATCAACCGTCGTCATCTGCAGCTCTTGGACTTTGCTCACTTTGCCATGCGGGTGGAGAATGCAGATGCGGATGCCTTCCTTGCCGCGCACGCCCTCGATGGCGGAGGCGCCAGTGTCGCCGGAAGTTGCCCCGACGATGTGAATCGTCGATCCCGTTTTACGCGCTACGTAGCTGTAAAGGTTGCCGAGAAATTGCAGCGCAACATCTTTGAAGGCGAAGGTTGGGCCATGGAACAGCTCCATCACGTCCAAGCCCTCGTGCAGCTTGCGCACCGGGGTAACGTCAGCATCGCGGAAAGTAGAGTAGCTGTCGTCCACGAGCTGGCGCAGCTCCTCGCGAGGAATCTCCTCGCCGATATACAGGGTGAAGATTTCAAGGGCAAGCTCCTGGTAGCTGAGCTCCTGCCACTGCTTCAGGGTGTCGGCGGACACCTGAGGAATTCGGGCGGGTACGAGCAGACCGCCGTCATCCGCCAGTCCCATCAGGATGGCGTCGATGAAGCCGACTCCGGACACTTTGCCTCTCGTGCTGATGTACTCCATATCGATCCCCTAATCTGTGTGAATTTTTCGTTATTGTAACAGAAAACAGCCCCTTTACCCACCCCTGCCGCTTAAAATAGGATGAGATTAGCTGCGTCGAGCTATGTATTTAATAGGAAAAGAACGCTGTAAAGGAGCGATCACATATGGAAGAAAAAATGGCATGGAAGGCGGTTCAGCCGGAATTTTTCCGGTTGCCCACATTGGAGTTGGCACAAGCGCTAATCGGCATGGTGCTCGTCAAGGTATCCCCGGAGGGAACTGCCGCCGGCTGGATTGTGGAAACGGAAGCCTACTGCGGTCCGCATGATGGGGCAGCGCATAGCTATGGGGGACGGCGCACCGCCCGAACAGAGATTATGTTTGGGGAACCAGGCCATGCCTATGCTCATGTGATGCACACGCACTGTCTACTCAACATCGTCAGTGCGGAGGCTGGCTGCCCGCAGGGTGTGCTGATTCGGGCGCTGGAACCTTGTGCAGGCATTGAGCTGATGGAGCGCCGTCGAGGCGGGAACAAGAAGCTTGCGGAGCTCGCCAGCGGCCCCGGCAAGCTGACTCAAGCACTCGGAATAACGATGGAGGATTATGCGCGTTCTTTATGGAAACCGCCTTTATATATCGCTGTTGGCAGACAGGCTGGAGAGATTGCGGCAGGTCCGCGCATCGGGATCGACAACAGTGGCGAGGCCCGCGATTATCCTTGGCGTTTCTGGGAGCAGGGCAACCAGCATGTGTCGGGACCGAAAGCCCGAAATCGCTAGGGAACAAGGGAGCTGTAGACGAGCAAAAAAAGATTGCCCAATGTAATTAGCGTAAGCATAATAGATTCAGATATGATTCGAAACGAATAATCTCTTAGGATAGGTGGAGTTGGACGGATGAAACTACATTACCAGGGATGGCGATGGCGGCGTTGGTTGTCCTTAACGCTGATAATCGTGCTAGTGGCAGGCGGGCTGGTCCTTCCCCCGAAAAAAGCTTCGGCGGCAGCGCAAGCGCCTTATTTGGCGGAGGTGGCTCTTTTTCCATATAAAGCAGCTCCGAGGGGATGGACATACAGCGATGGTAGACTGTTGCTGATCAGCCAGAATCACGCCTTATTTTCGCTGATCGGAACGATGTATGGCGGTAACGGCGTGACGACCTTTATCCTGCCGGATCTTCGTTCGGCGGCTTTAGATATGCTAAGGGTGACATACTTAGCGTTCAGCAGAGTACCACTCTGTATTCGTTGATTGGCGGAAGCGACAACGGCTCCACATTTAGTTTGCCTAACCTGCCGGAAGTGAAGGGTCTCAAATATTAGATAGCTATCGGAGGAGAGTATCCATCTTCAAGACTGACTTATGCCTTGCAGGGCGAGATCATCTTGCTTCCTCTTGTAGGCTCTTGGAATGAAGATTGGGGCTGGCTGGAAGCAGACGGAAGGCAGCTCAATGCGTCCGAGTATTCCCCCCTTTACAGAATCCGAGACTAGAAAGCCCCCGGCTTCAGCCGTGGGATGAATAGACTCCAAGACGAGAGGGAGGGTTCACCCTACCTTAATCGTCTTGCCTTTTTTGATTCTATTTGCTGCAGTAAATAAAGTAAACGGATACAATAGAATTATGGAAAGCGGATGTAGAACAACAAAACGAGCTGATTCACTACCACCTTTGCTATGGACGCGTTTCTCGCAGCGAACATACCCGAATGAAACCATGAAGCGTTCTGTCGAAGGTCAGAAAATTAATGGGGTGAACAACGTGCAACCTATAACGATTCAGATTCGCATGTATCCGAGCGATCCTGCTCTGCTGATACAAATGGGCAACGAGTACATCAACACCGTCAATCGCTTAACGGAACAAGCCGAATGGCAGGGTTCGTTCCCTAAGTTGACTTCCAAGACGGTGCAAGCGAATCTGCCATCCGCGATTAAGAATCAGCTTATTCGTGATGCAAAGAGCATCTATCAGAAATCCAAAAAGGACAAGAAACGTCCTGTACTGAAAAAACGTGTTTATTATGTCAACAATCAAAACTACTCGATTCGCAACGATGGAGTTGCTTTTCCCGTTGTGAGGGATGGCAAGGTGCAGCGCGTCACCATTCCTACAACGTTAACAGACCGCGACAAGGCTTTGCTTGCATCCAGTAAGCTGGGGTTGCTTCGTGTTGTACAGAAGTCTAGTAAATGGTATGTGCAAGTAGCAATCGAACGCCCTGCAACCTGCCAAGAGGGAAGCGAAACGATGGGTATTGATTTAGGGCTCAAGGTTCCAGCCGTTGCCGTGACGTCTACGGGTAAAACAACGTTTGTGGGCAACGGCAGAAAGAATAAGTACATTCGCCGTAAGTACAATTCCAATCGCCGGAAGCTAGGAAAACTCAAGAAGTTACCTGCCATCCGTAAAGCCCGCGATAAGGAAAGCAGGTACATGAGGGACCAAAACCACAAAATCAGCCGTCAAATCGTTAATCTGGCGATTGTGGAACGCGTGGGGGTCATAAAGCTTGAGAACCTTGCTGGTATTCGCAAAACGACAAGAACAAGTCGTAAAAACGCAACGAATCTGCACAACTGGTCCTTCTATCAATTGCAATCGTTCATTCGCTATAAGGCGGCGTTGGCAGGAATCTCTGTGCAGGAAGTTGATCCTGCGTATACATCCCAAACATGCCCTTCCTGCGAACAACGAAACAAAGCAAAGGATAGAACGTACCGGTGTTGTCAGTGCGGTTATGAAGCGCACAGAGACAGAGTTGGAGCGATTAATATCATGCGACAACCTTTGTTCGATGGTCATAGTCGAACAGCCTAATCAGCTAGATGCTCTGGACTAGGATGGGCTAATGAACGAGCCCTTAACTTAGCCGTTGAACAAAACGGAAACGGCCTGCGTCCGTAAACGAGCTAAGAATCCCACGGATTCATCCGTGTGGAGGTTCAAAGCGTGTTAAATGATCGATTTTACAACCAGGATGACACATTCCAGCTCCCAAACTTGAAGGGAAAACTGCCGGTTCGAGCCTTTGTGTTCGCAGGGAGTGGTTCGTATCCTACTCTCGAAACTGCCGTGCCGCGCCCAACCGGAGCCAATGATAGCTATTCGGTTCCCCATAACAAGGAGTTAATCATAGGCGTCACTGACGGCGTGCTGGCGAACGATGGTGGCACGGGCTCTCGTGCTTTTATTTATAGCCAGCCTTCTAATGGAACGGCCTCAATGGGGACTGACGGTAGCTTTAGATATCAGCCTAACAGAGGTTTTTCAGGGGTGGATTCCTTTACGTATAAAATATCCAATAATTCGGAAAGCAGTGCTTCCATCACGGTGTGGTTGACGGTCGCTGGGCCTGATCCTATGCCTGATGTACAAGGCGTTGAGGATGGAAAGGCATATCCGGCGCCAGTCACAATTGTCTATTCCGGAGGAACGGCAAAACTAAACGGAAACTCGATCGCTAGCGGTTATAAGGTGGAAAACGAAGGGAACTATTCGTTGGTTGCAACCTCGCCGAATGCTACGACCGTCAAAACGGTTGTTTTCGAAATTGATCTGACGCCTCCGGTAATTACCGGTGTTGCTGATGGTGCTGTGTACAATTCAGGTCGGATGCTGGCTTGGAATGAGGGGACAGCTGTCCTGAACAACGTTCCGTTCGCTGGCGGGAATGTAGATCTGGCGGGCTCATATGAGCTTAAGGTCACGGATCGGGCAGGCAATGTGACAGCGGTTCAATTCTCTATTGTTGGGCCCCACAAGGTTGGCTTTACTAGCAACGGCGGCTCACTGGTGCCGGAGCAAACGATTGTTGACGGCAACAAAGCTGTAAAACCGTCCGATCCGACACGCAGCGGTTCCAGCTTCAGCGGTTGGTACGAGGATGCGGCGTTGACGCGTTTGTATGATTTCGATAAAGCGGTAACGGGTGTTTTGCAGCTGTATGCGAAGTGGAAGCTGAACACGTACAGCGTAAGCTACGAAAGCAACGGCGGAACAGCCGTGGATGTCGAGCCGGTGGAGCATGGAGCGAAGGCTGCGAAGCCAGCGGACCCGGAGCGAACCGGGCACACCTTCGAAGGGTGGTACGAGGATGCGGCGTTGACGCGCGCGTATGATTTTAACGCAGCGGTAACGGGTGCGTTGCAACTGTATGCGAAGTGGAAGCTGAAAACGTACAGCGTAAGCTACGAAAGCAACGGCGGAACAGCCGTGGGTGTCGAGCCGGTGGAGCATGGAGCGAAGGCTGTGAAGCCAGCGGACCCGGAGCGAGTAGGGTACACCTTCGAAGGCTGGTACGAGGATGCGGCGCTGAAGAAAGCGTATGATTTTAACGCAGCGGTAACGGGTGCGTTGCAACTGTACGCGAAGTGGGTTGCGATACCAACGCCAACACCGACGCCGAAAGCAACTCCAACTCCAGGCCCGACGGAAACACCAGGACCAACCACAACACCAGGGCCAACACCAACACCAGGGCCAACCACAACACCAGGACCAACCACAACACCAGCACCGACAGCCACGCCCACGGCAACTCCAATACCAACGTCTACAAATACAGCTGAAGTTAAAGTCGGCGGCGGCTCTCTATTCTCAAAAATAGAGAAGGAAACTTTGTCCGATGGACGTACGTTGACTCGCTTTATCTTTGACGGTAAGGAGCTTTGGGCAGCGCTTGCCTCCTCCACGGAGGGCAGCTTGGCACTTACGCTGGAAGCTTCAACTGATCTTGTGGAGGCTGATTTCCCAGCCAGCGCGCTGCAGCAGCTTCCAGCCACGGCACCCAAGGTGCTGGAGATCAAATTCGGGACGGCCAGCTATAAGCTCCCGATCGCGAGAGTGGCCAACCTGAGCGCTGGCGATATGGTTGCAGTCAGCATTGGTTCGCCTTCACTCAAGGACAAATCGCTGGCAGAAGCCTATTCACAAAAGAAAGGCCTGACGCTTGGCACCCTTGCTGAGTTCACGCTTTTCATTAACGGACAGATCGCGGGACAGCATGACGGTATGTTTATTCAACGAACGCTGCGGCTTCCAGAGTCTGCTGAAGGCGGGAATTGGTCCGCTGTTTACCTTGACCCGGCTACAGGCCAACTGCGATTCATTCCCTTTTCCCAAACTAGTGGGGTTGGATCCAGTTCTATGACGCTTCTTTCCTCGCATGACAGTGTATATGGTCTTGTTCGATCGGATGCGGTCTTTGCTGATTTGGAAGGACATTGGGCGCAAGATGAGCTGAATAAGTTAGGTCGTCTAGGCATTGTAAACGGTGATGGTAACGGCAGCTTCACGCCAAGACGAGACGTGACAAGAGCGGAGTTCGCGGCAATGTTGGCAAAATCGCTTGGATTGACGGATCTTTCCTCATCTCTATCGTTCCGTGATGTTCCGAAGGACGCCTGGTACAGTGGGGCTGTCGCCGCTGCCGAAACAGCAGGGCTGGTTCGCGGTGTGGGCGACGGCATGTTTAACCCGCAAGCTCCCGTGACTAGAGAGCAGATCGCGGTGATGATGGCGAACGCCATGGACTACGCTGGCAAGCCGATGTCTGCTAGTAGTCAATCGTCGCTCCAGTTTTATCTTGATTCCAAGCAAGTTTCGGATTGGTCGGAGGAAGCCATGGGAGCTCTGATCGATGCGGGTTTGCTGTCCGGCACGGATGCGAAACATCTATCGCCTCAAGCGGCTGCGGACCGTGCGCAAAGCGCGGTGCTGCTACTGAGAATGCTGGATCAGCTCGGTTTCGCGGACTAGAGTAGAGTGTTCAAGGGGGCTATCGCTTCCTGAAGATACCTACAAATAAAACAAACGGCCCGAAGCAGATTTGTCTGCTTTCGGGCCGCTTGTTTTATTTTTGTTGTTGGCCAAGATGTTCAGCCAACTCCAGCATACGTTGCAGCTTATCGGGAGTGGAACTGCCAATACTGCCAAGTCGAGTCGTTGCTACGGGACGGATACCGCTGAATTCCAGCACTCCTTTTTTCATGGCATAAATTCCGGAATTCCTTAGTACTGCTCGGTAATACCATACAGGGGAGTCCATCGTTGCGATAATACGGGCACTGCGCCCGAGCAACAGCTTTTCTGGAACAGCTTTTCCCTTGGTATACTTGAACGCAAAACCAGGCAGCAACACGCGATCCAGAAAACCTTTCAGCACAGCAGGCATCGTCGCCCACCAAATCGGATAGATCCATACCGTGTGATCCGCTTCCAGTAGCACGCGCTGGGCATGCAGCAGATCCTCCTCCAGTTCGGTGCGTTTGTTGTAGCCATTGTGCAAGATAGGATCAAAATGCATCTCAGCGAGATCCAAAATCGTTACCTGAGCGCCGGAGCGCTCGGCTCCTTTGGCATAATTGGCGGCTAGGGAATGGCAGAAGCTTTCGGCATTTGGATGGCCGATGATGATCGCAATTTTTTTAGTCATAATAATTTCTCCCTCTTTCTTCCGGTTGGTTGATACTTTCATGATAAACTGGTTTAAAGGAAACGGCAGTGAGCGAAGGCGCTTCGTTCATGATGAAAGGCGCATCGAGGCGGGGGAGGCGAAGGGATGAATATGGAAGGGGTGTCAATCACGCTGCTCGCCGCATCCATCCGGGGTATGGCGGCTCGGGGCTTTGATACGCAGCTTTTTTGCCGGGAGACGGGCTTGGATCCGGAACTGCTGCAGCGCGGGGATGCCCGCATCTCCTATGAAGAGATGGACCGATTGATGGAGGCGGCTAGTCGGTTCACCGGCGACCCGTTATTCGGCTTCAACCAAGGAGCGACGATGGAGTTCTCCGACCTCGGTATACCCGGTTATGTGATGCAGCATTGCGGCACGGTGAGGGAAGCGGTCGAGTCATTGAATCGATATCATCAGATGATATGCAGCGGTTATGATGTAGAGGTTATACCTTTATCTGCAGGGATGACAGCACTGCGGTTCCGAATCTGGGACCCATCTGTAAAGGTGTCGCGTCACTGCACGGAGGATATGGTCGCTTCATTGTACCGGGCTGTGTCCCGTCTCGTAGGCCGTCCGCTTGTTCCATTCGGCCTATCCTTGCAGCATGCGCCAGTGGTTGATCCGGAGGTATACCGGAAAGTGCTTGGCGTCATGCCGGAATTCAGTGCGGAGGCGAGCGAGCTGCGAGTGGCCGATGAGGTCATGGATTGGCCGGTGCTGGCTCGCGACGAACGGCTGCTTCAAGAATTCCAGGCGGTCGCAGATCGGGTATATGCTAGTATGCAGGAGGGCCGCCAAACGACGCTGCAATTATCCCGCTACTTGCTGGATCATGCCGGAGCGGCACTTCCTTCGCTGGCTGACGCCGCCCGGGCACTCGGGATGAGCACGCGCAATTTGCAGGCTCGGCTGAAGCTGGAGGGCGCTACTTTCAATCGGCTTGCGGCGGAGCTGCGCCGGGAGCTAGCATTACGTTACCTGTCTCGGGAGGAACATAGCGTGGCAGAGGTTGCGTATTTGCTTCATTTTTCCGAGCCGAGCGCCTTCCATAGCGCATTCAAGAAATGGACCGGACAGACGCCGGGACAATACCGACAGAGCAGGGGTCGTGAAGCAGGGCGGACTGCGGGAGGGTACTGAGAAAATACCACTTCCAAAAGCTGACATCGCGATGTTGCATATTTTTGTTGCAAGCCTTTGTCGAAACGTGTAGGATGACAAAAGACAAAACGAATAAAGCTCGTATAATAATGGGGATATGGCCCATAAGTTTCTACCGGATGACCAATGTAATCATCCGACTATGAGTGAGAGCGCCCGCGCCTAGCGGGGCCGTGCCTGAATTCAGGCCCATGGCTGCCGGGCGGCGGGCGTAGACCAGACTTGTCAATGACGACAGATCTCACTTTGGAGCAGTATCCAGAGAGGGATCTGTCTTTTTTGTTTCTTTATTTTTATTTATAAGGATTATAAGGAAAAGGGGCTGCTCAACCATATGGAAAAATTAGAAAAACGCATCCGTGAGGATGGGCTGATTCTCTCTGAGAAAGTTCTGAAGGTGGATTCGTTCCTGAATCATCAGGTTGATACGCGCTTGGCGCTGGAAATTGGACAAGAGTTCGGACGCATCTTCGCGGGGCGGGGAATTACGAAAATACTGACGATCGAGGCGAGCGGCATTCAATTTGCAATGGCGGCAGGCATCGCGATGGACGTACCTTTCATTTATGCCAAGAAGAAAAAGGCTGTCACTCTTACCGAAAAGCTGTATTCATCCCAGGTGGTATCGTTCACTCGCGGGGAGACGTATCAGGTTAGCATCTCGCAGTCCTATCTGTCACCGGAGGATCGAGTGCTGATCGTGGACGATTTTCTGGCAACGGGCGCAGCCTTGATTGGTTTGGTGGACATCGTGAAGCAGTCCGGAGCCCAGCTATGCGGCATTGGCTGCGTCATTGAGAAGAGCTTCCAAGAGGGGCGCGGCTTGCTGGAGGCAATGGGCGTAGAAATACATTCGCTGGCCCGCATCGCTTCGATGCAACCGGGCAAAGTGACCTATGTACACGAGGCTGAAGCGGCTGTAACCGCTCGTGGAGAGGAAGGCGCTCATGTCTAAGCCGCTCGCTCCGACTAAGGTCGCCGCGCTCGGTCTGCAGCATGTGCTCGCCATGTACGCCGGAGCGGTCGTTGTACCGCTCATCGTCGGTGGAGCGCTCGGACTTACTCCGGCTCAAATGGCGTACCTAATCGCGGCTGACCTGTTCACCTGTGGATTGGCAACTTTGCTGCAAGTGCTCGGCACCCGTTGGTTCGGCAGTCGCCTTCCGGTTGTGCTCGGCTGTACATTCACGGCAGTCGGTCCGATGATCATCATCGGCTCGCAATATAACATGGCCACGGTATACGGCGCGATTATAATATCAGGCCTGTTTGTACTCTTGGCCGCGCCGCTTTATGGCAAGCTGTTGCGCTTTTTCCCAACGGTCGTTACCGGCTCGGTCGTGACGATTATCGGCTTGTCGCTCATTCCTGTCGCGATGAATAACGTCGCTGGCGGCCAGGGAGCACCCGACTTTGGCGCTCCGCGCAATCTGCTGCTCGGCTTGCTGACGCTCGTTGTCATCCTGCTCGTTAGCCGCTTCGCCAAAGGGTTCCTGCGCACTGTCTCCGTACTCGTCGGCCTTGCGGTCGGTACAGGCGCCGCTTATGCGATGGGCATGGTCAGCTTCGCTGGTGTAGCGGAAGCTTCTTGGCTAAGCGTTCCTCAGCCATTCTACTTCGGAACGCCGCAGATCAGCCTCGTCGCGATCGGCACGATGATTCTTGTGAACATCGTCAGCATGGTGGAGTCGACTGGAGTTTATCTAGCCGTAGGCAAAGCGACCGATCAGAAGGTTGAGCAGCGCCAAATCGTCAACGGCTTGCGTTCCGAGGGAGCAGCCATTATGCTGGGCGGCATCCTCAATGCTTTCCCGTACACCGCATTCTCTCAAAACGTCGGTCTGCTCACACTGACCAAGGTGAAAACGCGCAATGTCATCTTCGCCGCAGGAGGCATCATGGTGCTGCTCGGCCTGCTGCCGAAACTGGCAGCGCTCACGACGGTTGTACCGAATGCGGTGCTGGGCGGGGCGATGATCGTCATGTTCGGTTCCGTCGCTGCGGCTGGCATGAATATTTTGTCTGAGATCGACCTGCGCAAAGAAGGCAATCTGATGATCGTTGCCTGCAGCCTGGCTGTCGGCGTTGGCTCCGCTACCGTGCCTGCGATGTTCGGCAAGCTGCCATCCGAGCTGTCCATGCTGCTGCAAAGCGGCATCGTCACCGGCTCATTAACTGCTATCATTCTAAATATTCTAATGAGTCGCCGGCGCGAGTCGACGGCCGCATATCAGGAAGCTGGAGAAGCGACCTGACCCGACTTGGCTTGATACTGAATTTCCTTTTATGACAAAATGCCCTTCCGGGCTGTCCTGCGAACAGGATGCCGGAAGGGCATTTTATTTTCCTATTTTATAGTAGGAAAAGATTTAGAGACGTTTATCGACCTTGTCGCGAAGGTTCTGTGTACGCTCCTTGAGCGTCACATCGCCGTCGCCATCACGATCATGATCAAGGCGCGGGCCATCCGGCCGGTCGCTCTGATTATCGCTTTCGTAGTAGCGGATGTCGCGATTGCGCTCCGGCTCTGCATAACCATCGGCTGCTCGGTAGCTGCCGTCTACCGGATCACGGTCGACGCCCATGACGCGGCCGTCTCGGTCCAGATCCCGATCGGCGTAGCTGCTGCCCGCCACTCCAATCGTTGTTGAAGGATCGGAGTCCTTGCTGCGAACGGGCTGACTATCGGGATAGATCTCACTGGCAGGAACAGCATCTGCATCGGTTCGCAGCTCGCTGGCTGCAGCGGTTTGGTTATAAGGCTGCACATCCCGCTCATACGAAGGGGAATTGATGGAGCCTGTACTGCGGAGAGCGTCATAGACTTTATGATCACGTTCTGCCCGCGATTCTACCAATACGAGAATGTTGCCATCCTGCACGTATTCATTATAAAGAGAAGCTTCGTTCTCCGGGACGCCGAGTCCGATCAGGCCGCCTACGAGGCCGCCCGCTCCAGCTCCGACAGCGGCTCCCGCCAAGGCTGCGGCAATTGGCCCCGCTGCGACAATGGGGCCGATGCCAGGAATGGCCAGCGCCCCGACGCCGACCAGCAGCCCTGTCAGGCCGCCGAGCATGCCGCCTCCAGCCGCTCCGGCCGCCACCCCTTCAGGTGCACGGGTACCGGTCTCCTTTTGAATCGTGGACACATCACCTTTGTCTCGTGCCAGAATCGAGATGTCGTCGCTACCCACGCCATGCTGCTTCAGATGATCAATCGCATTGATCGCTGCTTGCTCCGTGTCATAAACTCCTACAATCTTCTTGCTCATATTGTAAAACCTCCCTTTCGTCGTTTGGGATGCGTTTCGAACAGGTTGCCGTGGAAGGTATTTAACCTTGAAGCAGCGGTCATAAACGCATAGGATCACATGGATTTCATGCCTATTTCGATAAGTTACTGCCGTGGATGCTCCTTTTGAGGATGCTTCCTGGCTCTTCGAGATAGGATGATATTCCACTAGAGGAGTCTGCTAGGTTCAAAATCGGTGTGGTGATATTCCACCAAAGCGATGAAGCTGATACACCTTTTCGTTCATTTATTGGGGCTTACTGGAATAGCTAAAAGTATCCTATTGAATGAAGCTTTTACCAGTGCTTCCGTTCTATACTTGGTTCAGACAGCAGGACGAAAGTCCCTGGTACGAATTTGGAGGTGAGACGGGATGAAACGCGCAGGCTTGGCTACAGGAACGGCAGTGGTTTTGCTTGCAGCAACGCTAGGTTTGGGAACAGCCTACGGGGCTGTAGATGTAAAAGCGACTGTGCAGAAATGGTATTGGGATGCTTTCGATATGAAGGCAGAAGAACTCCGCGGGGGGGCGGAGGCCGAAGCTCGCGAATCATTCCAGTCCGCAGCCGACTCGATAGTCAAGGAATGGCAGCTGACCTACGGGAAGCAGGTGGACGATGCCACTCAATTGGCCCGTCAAGGGACTTTCGATGCTTACAACAATCAGTACGAGATTTACCTCCAAGGGCTGGACGAGGCGCAAGCCGAGCTGGCAGGCGGAGTCGGAGCAACAGGCAGTATTGAAAATCAGTTTAGCCAGGCAGTTGAAGCCGGTCGATTACAGGTCGACATGGAGTTGAACGAGGCGCTGGACGAGCTCCTGACAGAGTTTGTACATAAGGAAAAACCGCCTGAACCGGCGGAGTAGTCGGACAGGTCGCTTACATACTGGATTAATGCAGAGATGGTTCATACCTAAACCCATTTAAAAAGGAGAAATTCAATCATGGCTATCAAATCAATCAAAACTAAAATCGCTGTAGGTGTACTGGCAACGGGTATTCTGGCAAGCATGGGAACGGCATTCGCAGGCGTGGACATCAGCGGTCAATTTTCCAGCTGGTACCAAGCGAGTTTCAAGCAAGCTACCAATAAAGTAACGGCTGATGCAACGGCTGACTACGCGAAAAACTTGAGCAGCTACAATAACGAATACAATACGCTGAAAAGCGGCTCCGTAAATGAAGTTGTTTCTTTCCAAAAAGATCAGTCTACTGCATCCATGCTGACGCTTAACAAGCAAAAAAATGACTACATTAACCAAGTAAACACTGCAGCTAACGGCCTCGAGGCTAAAGCTCCTGGCGATTTCCAAACTTTCGTAGACTCCGTGAACGGAACGGTTGACGGTCTGAAGGCTCAAGCGAAAAGCTACGGTGAAGACGGCCTGAAAAAAGCCGTGGATGCACAAACGCCGAAAAGTGTTGAGCAAGTTAGCAAAGACGTTGCCGCTTACCAAAAATCGTCCGTAGACAATCTGACGGCTACGATTCAAGAGCGTCAAGCTAAGCTTAGCCAACTGATCAAAGACCAAGCAGCAACTTCCGACAAAGCCGTTCGTGCCCATATCGAAGTTAAAATCGCTGAGCTGCGCGCTGAACTGAACGCTTATGCTAAACAACAAGTCGAGCTGAGCAAAGCAATTGTTAAAGCAGAAGCTGATAAGAAAACAGCAGCTGCACTGGTCGCCCTGGAAGCAGCTGCAACGATTAAGTAATTGTCCTTGAGCGCCGAAAGCACCAAGGCCTGACAATAGGGAGCATGGCGGGGATTCCTTGAATTCCTGCGATGCTCTTTCTCTGCACAGAGGGGAGCGGAATGCGAAATGAGGAAGCAAAGAGGCGGCGTACGAGCGCCCAATCCTAGTGGCTGGAAGCAGCGGACGCTGATCGGGGTAGTGGCGATCGGGATTACGATGGCAGCTACAGCTGGTGCAGCCTATGCGGATGTAGACCTGAAGGGCAAAATTCTTGCCTGGGCTGGTATTGGGACTGAAACAGCCATTAACGACCTGGAGACGGCAATCAGCCAGGAAACGGAAGTGCAGAAGAAGCGGCTCCAGGAGCAGCTTCGCGCAGATCTGCGTCAACAAGAAGCTGGATTTCAGCAGTATGCTGAGCAGGAGAAAGCGGCCCGTCTCCAGGAAATCCGCGATTACGCGGATGAATTGCTTCGCTCGCGCAGCTTCGACAATGAGCAGCAGAAACAGGATTATGCTTCCCAGCTTGCAGGCATTGTGGAATCGGCCCGGTCGACGATGTCCGGACTAGATGTACCAGCTGTGCCTACTGTAAACGAGGAAGTGTATAACAGCGGGCAGCCATGAATCGCCGGTCGAAGCTGATCGGTTGGGTCCGCTATATCATCGGCCTTTCACTGGCTATGTTTATCCTGACCAATGCCGCTGGGCTCAGTCGAGTGTCGGGCGAATCGATGCTTCCGTCGCTGAGCAGCGGCAATATTTTGCTGATCAATAAGCTTTCTTTGTATGTGGATGAACCGGAATATGGAGACGTGGTGGTCATTGGAAGCAAGGCGTTAGGTTACAGCCTTGTTAAACGTGTCATTGCGATCGAGGGAGATTCGGTTGCTATTTCGGATGGAGTGGTTTATGTCAATGGCAGCCCGCTTACGGAGTTATATTCGATCGGAAAATCAAGCAACATGGACCCACAGCAAGTAACGGAGGGGCATGTGTTTGTACTGGGTGACAATCGTGATCTTGGAGCAAGCCTCGATAGCCGCAGCCCTGAGCTCGGACAGGTGCTAGTAGCGGATATTCAAGGTTATGCGCTGATTAAGCTTATGCCCTGGGGCGCTATAGCAGCTCCGCTGTCCTGAAACGATAAAACAAGCCGGTGGACCAATGTCCATCGGCTTGAGTTAGTTGCAGGGGGATAGGGAGCTATTCCAGCTATCCACCGATCGATTGGGATCGGTTCTGCTGATGATAGAAGAGAGCGGCTTTTGTACGGTCGGGCAGATCGAGCTTGGCGAGAACTTGGCTCACATGTTTCTTCACCGTGTATTCGGTCACGAAAAGCCGGGCGGCAATCTCCTTGTTGGATAAACCTTCGCTCAGCATCTGGAGAACCTCGCTCTCCTTAGGCGTCAGATTCGTCGATTTGTCCGTCGGCTTGTCCGTCAAGCGGGACTCCAGCAGCTCGACATCGTAATACTTGCGTCCGCGTGAAACCATGCGGACGGCATGAATTAGCTCTTCAGGAAGTGCTTCCTTGAGTACAAGTCCTTCGATTTGCAGCTCAAGCGCCTGTTTGAGCTCGGAAGGCTGCATGAATGAAGTGAGGTAGATGAAGCGGCAGGAAGCTCCCGCAAGCTTGAGCTTGCCGATCACATCAAGCCCGCTCAGCTGATTGATGCGGTTGTTCATAATGCAGATTTCTGGCTTCAGACTTTGGATAAGCGCCTGTGCTTCCTTGCGGTCCGAGGCCTCACCCACTACCTGGATCGAATCCACGCCGGACAAGATGGATGTAATTCCTCTTCGCACTAACTGATAGGGGTCCACGACTATGACTCCGATTGACATCGTTATGTTTATCCCCTCTCTATCAATTAAAAACGGTATGTTAAACTGGATAATCATTCTTCCGTTGTTGGCACATGCATACAAAATAGGATGATTTTCTTATTATACAATTGTTGTTTGATCTTCTCAATGAAGGCTTCGCACATTGGTACTGCGATAGTTTCTATATGGGGCGGCTTTTATTTCTATCATAATAAAACTTCTTATCCTGCTGAATCCGTGATTATATTTTCATTAATATAGCGAAAAAGAAGCAAAGGTAGTGCTTTTAGATGCAAAATATATCGAATCAAATTATGTAAATGCAAAGATTTACTTTTGAGTTAATGAAGCATGTTCTTTTGGCTAAAGCCAGAGAGGTTTGGAATTTAACTTAATGTTAACGAGTAGAGGGTGCTTCAGAGATCATTTTAGATAACTCTGAGGCACCCTCTTTTGTTATATAAGGTTAGTGGGAAAGCTGTAGCTCTTTCCACGCTTCTGCAGTTAAGCGGTAGGAATTCAGTCTAGCCTCATGATCGAAAATCTGGCTTGAGATGATGAATTCATCGGCGCCGGTCGCCTGCTGAATCTCAGGCAGGCGCTGCTTGATCGTTTCCTTCGTACCCACAATGGAGTAACGCAGCGTATTGGAGAGCGCCGCCTGCTCCTGGGGCGATAATAATCCATCCATCGAATCGACGGGAGGCTGCAGCTTGCCGGTGCGCCCGCGAATAATGTTCAAAAATTGCAGTTGCTGTGAGGTCGCCAGCCATTCGGCTGTGCGCTCGGTATCAGCTGCGACGATATTTATAGCTACCATCGCATAAGGTTTATCCAGATGGCGAGAAGGCTTGAAGCTATTGCGATACAGCGAAAGCGCCGGCATCAAGTAATCAGGCGCGAAGTGGCTGGCAAAGGAGAAAGGCAGGCCCAACTGGCCGGCCAACTCAGCGCTGAAGCCGCTTGATCCCAGCAGCCAGATCGGAATATCCAGTCCTTCTCCAGGCACGGCTCGCACGCCAGGCGCAGCGGTGCCGAGTGAGGGATCGAAGTAACCTCTCAGCTCGCTCAGCAGCTCAGGGAAATCTTGGCCGCCGGCAGTAAGCCCCCGACGCAGCGCTCTGGATGCGGGCTGATCGGAGCCTGGCGCGCGTCCGAGACCCAGGTCAATCCGACCTGGATACAATGACTCCAGCGTGCCGAATTGCTCGGCTATGGCCAGCGGAGCGTGATTCGGCAGCATGACGCCGCCGGAGCCGACGCGGATGCGGCTTGTGCCTCCGGCTACATGTCCGATGACGAGCGAGGTAGCGGAGCTAGAAACTCCGGGCATGTTGTGATGCTCGGCAAGCCAGTAGCGATGGTAGTCGAGCTCTTCTGCGAGTTGAGCCAGCTCCAGCGTGCGGCGGAACGAATCGGAAGCTTCTGAGCCCTCGGTGACGGGGGCCAGATCAAGGATGGAATATTTTATGGATGTATGGTCAGAGGTTTGCATTCGGTTGTTCCTCCTATGCTAAGTTTTTTATCGCGAAAATAACCAATCGAATATTCATTCTATCATGCAAATTGAACGGCATCAACGTTCACGGGACAGGGAAACGTTGGCGAAGGTAAAGCTAGAATGTAATTGAATTGGAAATTACACTCTAGCGTGCAAGCCAAATGGCGACACCGTCCGAGGGACGGTGAAAACGTTGGCGAAGGCAAAGCGAGAAGAAATCCGAATTGGAAATTACACTCTAGCGTGCAAGCTAAACGGCGACACCGTCCGAGGGACGGTGAAAACGTTGGCGAAGGCAAAGCGAGAAGAAATCCGAATTGGAAATTACACTCTAGCGTGCAAGCTAAACGGCATGTTCACAAAGATCCCTATCGGCAAGGCGACTGGTTTACACTTGATTGATCTATGTCTTTCCTTCTTCTTTTTCCCGAAGATTATTACTGCCTTGTTCGGAGCCTTGGCTGTTGTTGCCTGGCCGTCGATTTTTCTTGAAGCCAGGAAGTCCAAGCAGCAAATACTGCAGGAAAGGAAAGATCAGATAAGCCGTTACATCATAATTTGGAGCGATGCTTAAAATTTCATTATATTTAGCAGCACTCGGAACGTTGATCTGGGTGCCAGCAAGCATCAACAATGCCAGCGGCATCGCGAGGAAGTGCTCTTCCTTTAAGTTTAGTATTTCGGCTAGCCCTCTCATCATGGAATAGCCATACAGAATCGTTTTATAAAAAACGGTGACGATCCAGAGAAACGCAAGCACGGCTTCTACCCGCTCTAAAAAACCACCGATTTCAATCCTTTGTGCGAGCAGAAAGGTCGGAAAGTATTTTTTTTCCATCATATCCGGACCTAGCACAAGTACGCAAAGCAGAACGGTAATGAAGAGAATACTCCATCCGATAAAAAAACCGTCCCGGATCGATCGATTAATGGCTTTTTGTCCTCCGTTGAGGTAAGGAACAAGCATTAGAATGCCTGCCGCTTCCAGGAATCCAAAAGTAAAAGCCGGATAAGCTCCCTTCATGATCGGACCCAAGCCGTTGCTGGCGATGGGGGTTATATAGTGGAGGTTGACCTGCGGAAGCAAACATAGGGTTAGAAACAGAAACATCGCGATAAAAATAGGGAAAAGCAGCTCGCTCATTCTTGCAAAGCTCACCACTCCATAGCGCATACCTGCTGTGATAACGATCAGAAATGTAAGAACGATGGCCTCGGAAGGGGTATCGCTCATCAATTGAGTCTTCATGAAGAAGCTGATCTCCATTAGCAGCGAGATCGCCAAGAGATAGAAGAAAAAGACATGAACGAGCCCAATCAGGCCTCCAACCCATTTTCCGCCTAAACGTTTAGCAGCGCCAATAACGCTGAGGCCTGCCTGGCGTCCTCCCATAGAAGAAAATAGCCATCCCACGAGCAAACCTCCGGTAAGGGCTAATAGCATGGAAATCCATGCATCTTGCCTCGCCGCGCCTCCTACAATGCTCGGCAGGATGAGAATAGTATCTCCGATGACGCTGAAGATGATGATGATTTTGAATTGGCGGGCCGAAATTAGGTTCTTGTTAGTTTTGTGCATTCAAAATCCACCTATCTCAATAAAACGGATGATTTCAGCTTCGACAGAAGCCTAAGTAGTATTTCCTTCTACTGGAAAGGCTATCCAAGGTCGAGTTTATGAATATGATCTCTTGGGGTCATGCATTTACGACTTCGGCCTCCTAGCCTATACTGGGTCTATCTAACTTTAGACATGAACGAGAAGGAGGCCGATCCCATGACGCTGCAGCAGCTGCGCTATGTCATTGAAGTAGCGGCGCGGGGTTCTATGAATGAGGCGGCACGTCGCTTGTTCATCTCGCAACCAAGCTTGTCCAAAGCGGTCCAAGAGCTGGAGCAGGAGCTTCAGATTACGATCTTTCGGCGGACAAACAAGGGTATTGAGCTATCGCTCGAGGGAACGGAGTTCCTCGCCTACGCCAGGCAAGTCGTAGAGCAGGCGGATTTACTGGAGAGCCGTTACCGTAACGCTCGTCAGGCTCCGCAGCATTTTTCCGTGTCGACTCAGCATTATGCATTCGCGGTGAATGCATTCGTTCATCTAGTCGAGCAATACGGACAAGAGGAGTACGAGCTCGCGCTGCGCGAGACGAAGACGCATGAAATTATTGAAGATGTACGCTTGCTGCGCAGCGAAATCGGCATCCTTTACCGCAATGAGTTCAATGCCCAGGTCATTCAAAAGCTGCTGGCTTCCGCCAATCTGGAGTTCAACAGCTTATTCACGGCGGAGCCGCATGTGTTCATTAGTATTCGCAATCCATTGGCGCGCCAATCCAGCGTTACGATTAAGGATCTGGAGCCGTATCCTTATCTGTCGTTTGATCAGGGGGAGTATAATTCTTTTCATTTTGCAGAGGAGATTATGAGTACGCTGTCCCATCCCAAAAGCATCCGCGTCAGCGATCGAGCTACGCTGTTCAATCTGCTGATCGGTCTCAACGGATATACGATTTCGACTGGAGTGCTTAGCGCTGATCTCAACGGTAACGAGATTATCCCGGTCCCTCTCGAATGCGAGGAGATGATCGAAATCGGCTGGATCAGCCATCGCCACCGCACGCTCTCACGCCTGGGGGCGGCATATGTGGAGGAGCTGGAAAAGGCGGTTGCTGGACGCAAGGGGTGATGTGAACCGCCGCTGAAGCCTATTGATTGGCCTTGACCACTCCCGGTTAATGAGGACAAGAGTATGTCCATAAACGTTAACAGGGAGGAATGGTTCCATGAGTGAGAAGCCGAACAAATCCCGCATCGGGAAGGCCAAGCAGGAGCAACTTCAGCAATATACCGTCGATAATGACGGGAAGAAGCTGACAACGAATACAGGCCTGCAGGTAGCTGAGGATGAACATTCTCTGAAAGCGGGCGTACGCGGTCCGACGCTGATGGAGGATTTCCATTTCCGTGAGAAAATGACTCACTTCGACCATGAGCGGATCCCTGAACGAATTGTCCATGCCAGAGGTTTTGGCGCTCATGGGTATTTTCAGGTGTACAA
The DNA here is from genome assembly GCA_900105225.1 of Paenibacillaceae bacterium GAS479. Classification (NCBI taxonomy): domain Bacteria; kingdom Bacillati; phylum Bacillota; class Bacilli; order Caryophanales; family Paenibacillaceae; species Paenibacillaceae bacterium GAS479. The sequence continues at coordinate 2,723,175 of LT629764.1, forward strand.
GTCCATGGCGGAGTATACGGATGCCTGCTTCCTGCAGAACCCGGAGAAGGCGACGCCAGTGTTCGTCCGTTTCTCCACCGTGGCGGGCTCGCGCGGCTCAGCGGATACGGTGCGCGACGTTCGCGGCTTCGCCGTGAAATTCTATACCGACGAGGGCAACTACGACCTGGTCGGCAACAACATGCCGGTGTTTTTCATTCAGGATGCGATGAAATTTCCGGACTTCATCCATGCGGTCAAGCCGGAGCCGCATAACGAAATTCCGCAGGCTGCGTCTGCCCATGATACCTTTTGGGACTTTGTCACAATGAATACAGAGACGGCCCATATGGTCATGTGGGCGATGTCTGACCGCGCTCTGCCCCGTAGCTTCAGCATGATGGAGGGTTTCGGCGTCCATACGTTCCGTTTTATTAACGCGCAGGGCAAGGCTCGCTTTGTGAAGTTCCACTGGAAACCGGTGCTCGGCGTTCACTCCATGGTATGGGACGAGGTGCAAAAGCTGGGCGGTAAAGACCCGGACTTTCAACGGCGGGCGATGTGGGATGCGATCGAGAACGGCGATTACCCGGAGTACGAGCTTGGCGTTCAGCTTCTGGAGGAGGAAGATGAGTTCAAATTCGGCTTCGACGTGCTGGACCCGACCAAGCTATGGCCGGAGGAGCTTATCCCGGTGCAAATTGTCGGGAAAATGACGCTGAATCGCAATACGGATAACTATTTTGCAGAGACGGAGCAGATTGCCTTTCATCCGGGTCATTTAGTGAAAGGCATCGATTTTACAAACGATCCGTTGCTGCAGGGCCGCTTGTTCTCCTATACCGATACCCAGCTCTCTCGTTTAGGCGGGCCCAACTTCAACGAAATTCCGATCAACCGCCCGATGTGTCCGGTGCACAACAACCAGCGTGACGGCATGCATCGCATGACGATCAATCGGGGAACGACCGCCTATCACAAAAACGGCATCGCCGGCAATTCGCCAGCCCCTTCGCCGGATGGCTACCGCCATTATCAGGAGAAGGTGGATGGGCGCGTCGTACAGGAGCGCAGCGACAGCTTCAAGGATCATTACAGCCAGGCAGCGCTGTTCTGGAATAGCATGTCCGAGATCGAGAAGGCGCATATCGTGTCGGCCTTTCGATTTGAGCTTGGGAAGGTGAAGGACAAGGCTATCCGCCAGCGGGCGGTAGATATGTTCGCGAACGTCAGCCGGACATTGGCTGTCGAGATCGCGGATGCGGTCGGTGCAGAGCAGCCTTCCCACACGGAGGGAGTCGCTGACAGCTCGGAAGCGGCCAGCGGAATGATCGATCCCGGAGGCATGAGCGGCTCTTCCCCGGCACTTAGCATGATGAATTCCGTGAAAACAGCGAAAACGCGCAAGGTTGCCGTCCTGGCCGGTGACGGCTTCAGCGGCGTTGAAGTTCGCGACATGATGGATGAGTTGCGATTAGCAGGGGCGCAGGCGGAGGTTGTCAGCTTAAAGCTGGGGATATTAATGGGCGACGACGGACGCCCGCTGGAGGCGGTGCACAGCTTCTTGACGAGCGATTCGGTGCTGTTCGACGCCGTATACGTGGCGGGAGGCGCGGTCAGCATCGGAGAGCTGACAAAGGACAAACAGGCGGCCAACTTCCTGCAGGAAGCGTTTCAGCATTATAAGGCGATTGGATTTTCGTCGCCGGAAGAAGTCGCGCCGCTGTTGCAGCTCGCTGGCGTTCCAACCGAGGGTGCTGGCCTTGTAAGTGGTATTAACGGTTTAGGAAAGGCGTATACAGAGGCGGTTGCCGCGCATCGTCATTGGGGCCGCAGCTTGTAGCGCAAAGCCGGCGCAAGGACGGAACTGCAGCTGGAGAAGCCGTTTCGATGGAGCAGGGGGTTGTCCCAAAAGCCTCATCCTAGATCTAAACGTTATTAAGCTGCACTAGCAAAAGCAAGACGGGAGGAGACTGAGTCAAGCTCAGTCTCCTCCCGTCTTTTCTGAAAATGCTACTATCGGATCGAATCTCTCTCTATACGAACTAAACACATCACACATCAGCACGACCATATATACTTAGAGCGCCAACAACTGTGGATGAGAACAACCGAGAAAAATAAGAATCATCATTATAGAGAAGCCAAAACGCCTCCTCGTATTCAATGTGCCATTGTGCGGCATGAGTGAATATGAGGAGGCGTTTTTCTCATGATAGAGGTTTTTCCAATAGGTTAGATATGAGAAGCAACAGCTGGCTGTTGCTCTTTCGTAGAGCTTATTCTGCTCGATCCTACGAACATAGCTGTAACGAAACCAATGACGCCGATGCAGATACTCAGTATAAAGCCGTGGTTAATTGCTGTTCCCATTGCCTCTTGCAGGAAGCCACGAATTTGAGGGTCCAAGTCGCCGCCTGCCCGCATGAGCAGCTCTGGATTAGCTAATGTGCTGATTTTGTCGGCGGGAATGCCGGCTTGACTAGCTCCCTCTGTTATTAACCGGCTCAGGTTGTTATTCACGATCGTCGCCATGATGGATGCACCTACGATGCCGCCAATGTTGCGCCAGAAGCCGACAATAGAAGAGCTGATGCCCATATATTTGGGATCAACATTTGCCGCAATCGCACTCTGAGCTACGCTCATTAGAGGCCCAACGGCGCCAAAACCGAGCAAAATCATCAGCGTGATCATATATCCGTTTGAAGCATGGGAGCTGATAGTTGATAACAGCGAAGCAACGATGATTGTCATCACCATCGTGTAGAGCATCAGCGTACGGAAGGCAAATTTAGATTGCAAGAAGCCGAACAAAATGGCTCCGGCAATGAGCGAGCCCATCATCGGCGTTAATACGCCGTTAGAGTTGGGCTGACCTAATACCCCTACGGTAAAGCTGGGCAGATACGTAATCGCCGAGAACATGATGACGCCTTGGCAGAAGCAGATGATGCTTGTTCCCAGTACCATTTTATTTTTAAAAATAGATAGCGGAAGCACGGGTTCGGGCGCTCGCAGCTCAACGAGAATGAACAAAGTGCCGAATACAGCCGTTGCTGCAAATAAACTGAGTTCCTGCCAGGAGCTCCACGCGTAAGTTTTACCGCCCCATTCAAGCGCAAGCATTAAGGAAACGGTCGTAATGATAAGGAATAACGTTCCCAAATAATCGATTTTTGGTTTGCGCTCGGAGCGGGTTTCCTTTAACGCGATCATTAAAATGATCATAGAGGCTAAGCCGATGGGGACGTTGATATAAAAATTCCATCTCCAGCCAAAATGCTCGGCGATAAAGCTGCCTAACTGCGGCCCCGCAACGGAGGAGAGGCCAAAGATGGCTCCGAATACACCTGACATTTTTGCGGCATCCTTCGGATCATTAAAAATGGTATAGATGATCGTGAAGCTGATTGGCAGCAGAGCGCCGGAGCCAATGCCTTGAATGGCGCGGAACCAAATGAGCTGATCCGCATTTTGAGCAATTCCACATAGGGCGGAACCGAGAAGGAAAATTCCGATCCCGATTAAGTAGAACATTTTTCTACCGAATAGATCGGAAAGTTTGCCGAAAACGAGCATCGTGCTAGTTGAAGCGAGCATATAGGCTGTAAATACCCAGCTTACTTTATCAAATACGTTGAAGTCCTCGCTTAACTTATTGATGGAAGATGCGATGATCGTGTTATCCAGCGATGACATCAACAATCCAAGCGCCATTGCAACAATGACGAGTGTTTGATTAGAGCGTGATCCTGTCATTCCCGGCCTTCTTTCCTCGATTTAGTTGCTCTACACGGTAAAACCATTGAGAAATATATAATGCGTAAATATATACCACTAAAATATACAGTCTGTAAATATGAAAAATGCCTATAGATCTTATCCAATGGGGTAAATCTCTTGTTCTATTCCTGTTCTCGGTCTTCAGCCCGAGTATCCCTCCTGCTGGAGAAGGGTTATAAGACCCTTCTTTAGGCGATTACAGACACGGCATGCTCCGATGTACACTTTGTCAAGACTGGAAAGTTTGAACAGAAGAGAGAAACGTGGACATTCGGGAGGAGTATGGGGATGAGGTCTTTTATTGCAGGAGCTTTTCGCAACAAAGCAGCAGTATGGTTATGCATCGTACTGGTGCTCGGAATGGGTATTATCAGCTATTTGAAGCTGCCAATGGAATTCATGCCGGAGGCGGATAATCCGCAGGTAACGATTACGGCGATTGGACCGGGTTATGATGCGGCCTCGATGGAGGCGCTGGTAACAAAGCCAATTCAGGAGGCAACGTCGGCTATCAAAGGAAAAACGGCTTCGTTTGCCTCATCAGGAGACAGCTATTCACAGGTGAATCTGTCTTTTGACGCCAAAACGAATATGAAGCAGGCAAGGGCGGATGTAGAGCGAGCAGTAGCCGCAGTGTCCATGCCAGAGCGGGTAGCCGCTCCTTATATCATCCAGCTCAACACTTCGATGATTCCGATCAGTTGGGTGACGCTTACTTTCGACGATAAGGTCACTGCGGCCAAACGCGAGGAAGCGGAAAAAGAAGTGCTGGAGTCGTTCAAGAGCCTGGATGGGGTTGGCTCCGCGCAGTTATCCGGCCGTCCTCAGCCATCTATATCAATCACACCTGACACGGCCAGCCTCGCGGAAAAGGGTGTGCCGGTGCAGGCGCTTTACGGTGTCCTGCAAGGTCGAACTAGCTCCGCCTCTATTGGCGAGAGCCTGCTGGACGGCAGTGCCGTCAATCTGAATGTGGCGTCCGGTTTGCATGATCTGGAGACGCTGCGTAAGCTTCCGGTTGCACCGGGAGTTGTACTCGGGGATGTGGCGAAGGTCGAGGAGAAGACCGACTCAGACAGCGTCAGCCGACTGGACGGCAAGGACGCGATGGTGCTCGTCATCACTAAAGCGGCTGGAGCCAATGCGGTAGCGGTCGGCAAGGGTGTTGATGAAACCGTGGAGCGACTGAACAAGGAGCTGCCCGGAGCCCAGCTTAAGGTGCTGATGAGCACTTCCGAACAGGTTGTACATTCTGTAAACAGCATGCTGCGAGAAGTGCTGTTAGGCGCGCTTTTTGCTACTTTGGTCATTCTCGTATTTATGCGCAACATCCGGGCGACGCTCGTTACAATCGTATCGATCCCGTTGTCGCTCGGCCTCACCTTGTATTTGCTGGATCTCTCCGGCGTGTCGCTGAATATCTTGACGCTTGGCGGCGTGGCCGTTGCGGTCGGACGGCTTGTGGACGATAGTATTGTCGTCATTGAGAACATCTTCCGGCGATTGAAAAGGGAGAGTTTCTCGATAGCTCTCGTCATCGACGCTACACGTGAAGTGTCCACGGCTATTACGGCTTCGACGCTGACGACAGTTGCGGTCTTTTTGCCGATGGGGCTGCTACGCGGCTCGCTGCAGGATTTCCTGCTTCCGTTTGCGCTAACCGTGACGTACTCACTCCTGTCCTCGCTGTTAGTCGCGCTGACGGTCATTCCAATCTTGAGTGCAGGACTATTCCGTGGTGTGCAAATGACGGAGCATGAGCCGTCCCGCCGTTTCCAACGTTTCCTGGATTGGAATCTGCAACGCAAGTGGCTGCCGCTGACGATCTCTGTGCTGCTGCTGGCTGGCTCGATTGCAGCTTACGTGGTGATGCCGAAGGGCGCAATTGATTCCTCGGACGCATCCAACTTGAATGTAACACTGAAGTTCAAGGCAGATGCGACTCAGGAGCAGGTTTTGTCCCAAGGTACGAAGCTGGAAACTTATTTAAAAGGACTGACAGAGAAGAATTGGTTGTACACATCGTCTGGAGGTAATGCAGAAGTTGCCCAGACCGGAGCAGTGGCCTCCCGGACCGAAGTTACTTATTTGCTGGAGCTGAAAAAGGGGACGGATGCAGAAGTTCTGTCCCAAACCGTCAAGAAGCAAGCTGCTTCTTATCCCGATGCGGAGCTGAACGTACAAACCGCCAGCATGATGAGCAGCGGAGGCGGATCACAAGTATTTATCGACGTGACCGGTCCAGATTTGGCTTCGGTAAGCGGGGCGGCCGATAAGGTTATGGCTAGTATTAAGCCGATCAAAGATGTGCTCAAGGTCGAGAGCAATCAGCAGGAGCTGAAGCCGGTTTATACCCTGCAAGTTGATGCGACTCGCGCCAAAGCGGGGGATCTTGCCCAGCAGCTACAGGGTATGTTGAATCCAGTGCCGATCGGGAAGCTCACGCAAGAGGACGGCAGGCAGGTGCCGATTATGCTGCAACCGGCATTGAAGCCGCAAAAGGCTGCTGATCTAGATGGTCTGATCGTTCTGACTGACAAGGGACCTCAGCCGGTATCGGCTGTCGCCAAGTGGGTTAAGGAAGAGAAGCCTGCGATGTATTATCTTAAGGACGGTAAACCTTATGTGCGCATTACCGTTTCTGCGGAGCCGAGTCACCTGTCGGTTGTCGGTAAGGACATAAGCGCGGCCGTGACTGGCCTGGAACTGCCTGAAGGCGTCAAAGCCCATGTTGGCGGCGCTTCAGCCGATATGATGCAGGACTTTTCTGATATCGGCATGATCGCGCTGATTTCCATTGGCATCGTCTATCTCATTATGGTGCTGACGTTCAAAACGCTGCGTGCGCCACTGGCGATTCTGTTCACGCTGCCGCTCGCTGCCATCGGGGCGGTGCTTGGCTTGATCGTGACAGGGGTCACGCCGGACTTCACGGCGATGTTTGGAGCGCTGATGCTCATCGGCATTGTTGTAACGAACGCGATCGTACTGATTGATCGCGTCAAGCAGAACGAGGAGCATATGACGATTCGTGAGGCGCTGCTGGAAGCGGCAGGCACACGGATGCGGCCGATCCTGATGACGGCCATCGCAACGGTGTGCGCTATGCTGCCGCTGGTGTTTGGCTCATCGGAGAGCGGCAGCATCGTCTCGCAAAGCTTGGCCATCGTTGTTATCGGCGGCCTGGTCGTCGCTACCGTGCTGACACTGATCATTGTACCGTGCATCTACGAGGTGCTATTCTTCCGCAAGTCAGCCCGCCAGAGGCGTGAAGCTGCCGCGGAAGCGGGGCGCACGCGAACTGCTGCGGCAGGCAATGCTCCGGGCACGGGAGTTTAGTCGCGGAAGCGTTAGAGCTGTAGGAGTGTAGGCGTGTATGCGGATGCGGCGAAGTGCGACAGCAGGCTGCCCCGTTAGAACGAATTAACCCGATTCAAGCCGATTTCTGTCCTGTTTTCCTGGGCATATCGAGTGCACAATAAAAGAGGCATGAATGCAGCTATGAGCTGCGTTCATGCCTTTTTTGATTTAAGTAACATTAAACATTACTAAGTATTACCTATGTTAAGCCTGCTCCTCCGCAAGCGTCGCGATGCGTACAATGACCTCAGCGGCTTTGACCATCGAGTCTGCAGACACATACTCGTAGCGGCCATGGAAGTTCTCGCCACCGGCAAAAATATTCGGCGTTGGCAGCCCCATATAGCTGAGCTGAGAACCGTCCGTGCCGCCGCGGATTGGCTTGATATTCGGCTTCACGCCGCACTCTTCCAATGCTTGACGCGCCAGATCGACGATGCCGAATACCGGCTCGATTTTCTCCCGCATATTGTAGTACTGATCATTCAGCTCCAGCTTAATGCTGCCTTCGCCGTAAGTCTGGCGGAATTCATCCGCAATCGTCCCCAGCAGGGTTTTGCGGTTCTCGAAGTTCTCCCTGTCGAAGTCGCGGATAATGTAGCGCATCCGGGTCAGATCCACGGTTCCTTCGAAGGAAATCAGATGGAAGAATCCTTCATATCCCTCCGTAAACTCCGGCACCTCACCCGCTGGAAGTCGCTCGTGCAGCGCCATGCCGATTGTTTGTGCATTGAGCATTTTGCCTTTGGCGTAGCCGGGATGTACGTTTTTGCCCTGAATCGTAATGATTGCCTCGGCAGCGTTAAAGCTCTCATATTCCAGCTCGCCAATCGTTCCACCATCCATTGTATAGGCGAACTGGGCGGCGAATGCGGCCACGTCGAAGAGATGAGGACCGCGCCCGATTTCCTCGTCCGGCAAGAAGCCGATACGGATGCGGCCATGCGGAATTTCGGGGTGCCTTGCGAGATAGGCCATCGCAGTCATGATTTCGGCGATGCCGGCTTTGTCGTCAGCTCCGAGTAGCGTTGTGCCATCTGTCGTAATCAGTGTCTGGCCGACGTACCTTGCCAGCTCTGGAAAGTCCCTTGGCGAAAGGACAATACCAAGTTCACGGTTCAGTATGATATCGCCGCCGTCATAGGCTTCGATAAGCTGCGGCTTGACGTTTGTACCGGTGAAGTCGGATGCGGTGTCCATATGGGCGAGAAAACCGATGGTAGGCACTTCTTTAGCCGTTGTGGCCGGAAGCGTCGCCATCACGTAGCCGTTTTCGTCGAGCGTGATCTCCGTCAGCCCAATTTCTTTCAGCTCGGCCGCCAAGAGGCGAGCCAGCTCTAGCTGGCCTGGCGTAGAGGGGCAGCTAGAGCTGCTGTCGTCGGAGCGAGTGTCCATTGATGCGTAGGCCGTCAGCCGGCGGATCAGTTCCTGTTTCATATCCATGGGGATTCTCCTTTTCAACTTGGACTTGCTCATCCTGTATACCGTCCACTATAGCAGTTGCGCAGAGGTGAAATCCAGCCAGTCTCCAGCCTGTCAGACTGAACCTTGGCCCGAGACGAGAGCCTTTTTCGGTGAGCTTGCCCAACCCTGGGACGCCGTGCCGGCATATGTTGATGGCAGATGCCTCATGACGATTTTACAGGAGATGACTATGCCCAATGCCTCAAACAGCCGGTTCGGGAGCTAAATCGCTTCCCCGCATTGACGTGCTCGTGCCTGCCATCGAAAAAGACCTGCATACTCTGCCCCGTGTCATCCGTTCCGTGCGGAGCCAGGTGCGCCATCCTATCGGTCAGATCATCATCGTCGCTCCTCGCAAAGACTCCATTATTTCCCTGTGCCGGTCGAACGGCTGGAGATTTGTTGACGAGAACACGGTGCTGCCTCTGGGGAAAAAAGACATCCATTACCGATCAGCTCGCTGGGAGCGTTCCGGTTGGTTGTTTCAGCAGTTGTTAAAGCTGAGCGGCGATAAGCTTTGCTCGGCGGATTATTTTCTCGTGATCGATGCTGACACGGTACTTATAAGGCCCCATATATTCCGCACGGGGGGGCGCACAACGTTCTACACTCGTAGCTGGACGCAGCCGGAGTATCTCCGCATGCATACCCGGCTAATGGGCCGCAAGGCGTCCGCGCCACGCTCCCTGGTCACTCACTACATGCTGTTCGAAAAGAAAAAGCTTCGCGAAATGAAGAGTGACATCGAAGCTAGGCATGGGATGAGCTGGTATCAGGCTATTTTATCGAAACTCAATCGCAAGCAGCAGTTCGGTTTCAGCGAATATGAAACCTACGGCAACTTCGTTTATAGCCGGGACCCCGGATCAATACGGTTACTCACGGCCCAAAACCGCGCGCTTCACTCCGGCGTTTATAGTCTGACCCCAGAGCGGACGAAAGAGCTTGCGGCAAAGTATCGCTCCGTCAGCTTTCATCAGCGGAGGGGCTATGTCCGCAAGGCAAGCACAGCGGTAAAAAGTAATTTAAAGAGTAAGCTTCCTGCCGGTACATTTTTCGGTGCAGGCGTCACTCGGGAAGGGGCTCCATTGATATCTAGTCGCGGTCGCAGCGCTATCTGGTTAAGTGCGGTTTATCAGTCCAGATTGGAAACTCGCGGAAAGGCTGTCTCGGTCAAACAAGCACATCAGCCGCTTAAAGCCGCAACAGCAATACAGCGGACCATGAGCTCGCGGGGTGGAAGCAGATGAAAAACGCTAAGCTGAAGTCTATCGTCTGGCGCGGTCCGATGGAACGGTTCGGAGGGCTCGGCAACGCGAGCCGTCAGTACGTTCGAGCGTTGCGACGGGCAGGTATGCCGGTGTCTACGGGCACGCCAAGGGGATTGACTGACTCGAACGCTAGGCGACTGCTCGTTTATCATTTTCCGCCGAATACGCTCGATGTAAACAAGTCCCGTAAAAGATATGCCAAAGTCGTGTTGAACACGGTGTGGGAGACGACACGAATTCCTAGCCAGTGGAAAAGAGCGATTAACCGGTACGACGCTGTAATCGTACCTTCAAGGCATAATGTGAAGGTAATGCGCGACAGCGGCGTGACCGTGCCGGTGTATCGCGTACCGCATGGTGTGAACACTAGCCGTTTTCATCCCGGCAACCCGCCTGCAGCACTCCCGGGGAGCGGTGGGCGTTTTGTGTTTCTGTCGGTGTTCAGCTTTCAGCATCGCAAAAATCCCGAGGCGCTCTTGCGCGCCTATTTGGAGGAATTCAGCGAAAAGGACCGGGTGCTGCTCGTTATCAAGACGAGCGGCTGGAAGGAGACCGGCGGCGCAGCAGCGGTGAGGCGAAGCATCGCCCGTTATCGGGCTTCGCTGCGGCTGCCTCATCGCCCTGCGCCAATCCATATCATTACCGGGAATATTAGCGAAAAGCAACTGCGGGGACTGTACACAGCGGCGGATGCCTTTGTGCTGCCGACGCGGGGCGAGGGTGTAGGTATGCCTTTTATGGAAGCATTGGCGAGTGGAATCCCCGTCATCGCTACTCGTTGGGGTGGCCAGAGCGATTTTTTGACGGATGCGAATTCATTTGCTGTCCCATACAGGCTCAGCAAACCCGCTGAAAAGATGACGGGAAACAGGGCGATCGCGCGCAGTTTCCGCGGCCTGTTTGCTCAAGGGGGCCAGCTTTGGGCCGAGGCGGACATAAACGGACTTAAGCGGCAAATGCGTGCCGCCAGCCGAGATCGCGGTCTTTGCCGCCAAAAGGGCCGCCGAGGACGGGAAGATATGCTGGCCCACAGCTGGAGCGCGGCTGGCCGGCAGCTGCGCCGGACGCTGGAGCGGATTAATGGAGGCGGAATCGGCGATAGCACCGGCCGAGTTCACGTTTGGCAACCGAGCGGAGCTCAGTCGAGCTGGGTCGCTAAGGGCAGGCGATCGGAGATTTGGGGACCGAGCTTAGGGAAACCAAATCGTAGCGAGAAGAGCAGCCAAGCGGGAGAATGGCGTGTGATCGGTAGGGGATCGAGCCGGAATGCGGAGAGCGAGAGGCCGAGCGTATTGATGCCGAGCCATCATACGGCGGCGAACCAGCAAGCTGGAGGCTGGCGTGTGATAGGAGGAAAATCGAATCGTAACGCTGAGGATAACCGAGCAGAGATACGGCGGCGGAGCAAAGAGAAACCGAGCTGGAATGAGATCGTTCAGCGAACGGAGGGCGGGAGAGCAGACTCAGGGAAACCAAGCTGGAACGTGACGAGTAAGCGGGTTGAAGGCTGGCGTTTGCTCAAAGGAAAGCTGGTCTGGAGCAAGGGGAACAACCGAGCGAGAGTCTGGCGGGCAAGGCGAAAACCGCCGATTTGGAGCTTGGATGCAAGCCGAGCGGGGATATGGCGTGAGAGCGGAAAGAGGCTGGGCCAGAGTGCAGGGGTCATGCGAGCTGAGATTGGGAGGCTTAGCGGGAAAACAGGCGGCAAGCCGTCCTCAGCGAAGCCAAGCAGCGCCTCTGGCGACTGGCGAGTTGTTGCCCTGCTGCGCCGTGCCAGCGGCAAGAAGGTCAAGGCGAGTGTTCCGTTTATTTGAAGCGGGACGCCGGCCGAGGAAGCAAGGGGGCTCGAATTATTTTGCGAATCATATTACTATCCGGCGGCTCTGGCAAAAGACTGTGGCCGCTATCCAATGACATCCGATCCAAACTGTTCCTGAAGCTGCTGCCCGCACCGGATGGCGGGCTCGAGTCCATGATGCAAAGGCTGTGCCGGCAGCTTCGCGAGGCTGGACTTTATCATAGAGCAGTCATCGTGACGCATCAAAGTCAGGCGGAGATTACGCGTTTACATGCCGGACCTGATATCCCGATTATCGAGGAGCCTCATAAACGCGGCACCTTTACGGCGGCAGCACTCGGTGCGGCTTATCTAGTCGCTGGGGGAGGCGTTAGCCTGGATGAGCCAGTTTGTGTGCTTCCGGTCGACTTGTTTGTGCAGCAGGATTTCTTTGATTTGTTGCGGCTTTTGCCCGTGGCCGTCTTGCAAGGGGCTGAGCTCGCGATGATCGGCACGGAGCCGTCCCATCCATCCACCCAGTACGGCTACATCGTGCCTAAACGGAAGCATAAATCCCGTATGCACGATGGGCTGCTCTCTAACGGCGATGAAGCTTCTAGCTTGTCCGAGATGGAATTGAACTGGGAACAAAATAATTGGCAGACGGTGGAGCGCTTCGCCGAGAAGCCGGATCCGCCGCTCGCCAACCAGTTAATTAAGCAGGGCGCGCTATGGAATTGCGGTATCTTTTCTTTTCGACTCAGTTGGCTGCAGGAGAAGTTGAGGGCAAAGGGCTACCCAGTCCACTTACAGGAATTGCTTCAGGGGTACACCGAGTGGGCGGAGAAGAGCTTTGATAAGGAACTAGCCGAGCAGGCCGAAAGGCGCATGGTAATACGTTATAGCGGGAGCTGGCAGGATCTTGGTAGTTGGAGCAATTTTCTGGGGCAGCTCGGCGATGCCCAGCTCGGTCCCGGCAGCGTATCGGCAGGAGCAAAAAATACCCACCTCATCAATGAGCTGGGCAGTCCAATCCATATTATTGGCATCTCGGATGCGATCGTGGCGGCAAGCCCAGATGGCATTCTGGTTGCCAACAAAGAACAGGCGGACCGGATTAAGGAATCGCTCAGTGTCGTTCCGAGCCTTCCGATGCAGGAGGAGAAACGCTGGGGGAGCTGCCGCACGTTGGACGTCGACCGATTGGAGAGCGGGGACGAGGTGCTCACCCGACGGGTTGTGCTGAAGTCGGGCAAGTGTACGAGCTATCATTTGCATGCGGGTAAAGAAGAGGTGTGGACCGTGCTAAGCGGTGTCGGCCGCTTCATGCTGGAGGATCAGATTTATAACGTCAGCCCCGGCGACGTCATGCGCTTCCCGCCCGGTTCCCGGCACGGGGTCAAGGCGATCACGGAGCTGCACTGTGTGCAAGTAGAGATCGGACGGGTGCATGACGAGAGAGACATCGAACGGCTGTTGACGAACTGGTAGCGGTGATTGCAAGGGCATGTTTATAATGGCATGCCCAGTTTTTTCATGCGGTTGTACAAAGTCGCGCGGGAGATTCCGAGCTGCTTGGCAACCGCTTTTTTGTTGCCGCGCTCGGCTTCCAATAGTCGCCGAATCTGCTCCCGCTCCAAGTTCTCCGCTCCGGCGCGGAAGCGGTAACTTGCTGCGGAATGGGGCGTCGCTGCCCCATTCTTCCAGATGAGTTCCTCCGGCGTGGCAGAGCCAGGGGAGCCTGTACTTGGGCGAGCATCAGCAGCAGACTCAGACGCAATACTCGAACCTGCCGCAATGGCCGATCCCGCCAAACCACCAAAGATATTTGCGCTACTCGAACCCGCCGCAATGGCCGAGCTATTCGCACCGCCCACATCACTCGCGTCAGCTGACTCTTGCAGCAGTCTCGGCGGCAAATAGTCCGCGCGGATGACTCCATCCGCAGCCAACAGGACAAGCCGTTCGGCCGCATTGCGCAGCTCTCGGATGTTGCCAGGCCAGTCGTAGGCAGCCATACGCAGCACGATTTCATGTGGACATGCCTCCAGGAATCGGCCATAAACAACCGCAAATTCACTCAAAAAGAGGGGCAGCAGTTCATAAATATCCCCTTTGCGTTCGCGCAGAGGCGGAATGTCCAGCGTGACAACGCTCAATCGGTAGTAGAGATCCTCGCGGAAGCGGGCGGTGGCGATCATATCGAGCAAGTTCCGATTCGTTGCCGCCAGAATTCGGCAGTCGGCTTTGCGGAGGGTGGAGCCGCCTACGGCGTAATAGCTTTTTTCCTGCAGCACACGCAGTAACTTCACCTGGAGCTCAAGCGGCATTTCACCAATCTCATCGAGAAAAAGCGTGCCGCCTGCCGCAAGATCGATTTTGCCCTTGCGTCCTCGGGGATCTGCTCCAGAGAAAGCTCCTTTCTCATAGCCGAAAAGCTCACTCTCAAACAGCGTAGGCGAGATCGCTCCACAGTTGATGGCGATGAAAGGCGCTTCCGGACCAGCCCCGGCATCATGGATGGCGCGGGCGTACAGCTCTTTGCCAACGCCGCTCTCGCCGAGGATAAGCACCTGAGCTTTGGCAGCGCTGAGCTTGCGTGCTGTTTCGACCGAGGCTCGAACGGCGGTGCTCGTGCCTTTGATCGTCGCGAACGGATCGGTCGTCGGACTAAGCTTTGCGACCTCTCGTTCTAGATGCTGCATTTTGGCTGTCATGCGGAACAACTGCTGGTTCATACGAATTTGCGAGGTGATATCGAGCTCAGCCGCGACCGCGCCGATCCGCTCACCGTCCAGCTCCACCGGCCGGGCGTTGATGACGGCGTGCATATCCGGACGGGGCTGATGCTGGGCTCCACGCAGCACCTCTCCTGTCGCCAGCGTGCGCAGCACCTGAAGCCGCTCCTTTTGGAAAAAATCATCTGCCGGACGGCCCATAATTTCCTCGCGGCGGATGCCAAACATGCGCTCCGCGTCGCTCGTCCAGGCGATGACCTCGCTTTCCGCATTAATGACTGTAATCGCGCTGTCCGTCGTCTCCAGTGTCGTCTCAAAGCCAGCCCGCAGTCGGCGAAATGCCTGTTGCAGCTGGGCTGCTGCGGCAGGCAGGCTTAGGCAGCCGGTTGGCTGGCCGTTTTCATCCAGCAGCAGCGCCCAAGGACAGCCTGGCGGCAACTCTGGCAGCTCGTCCAAGCGGAGCCCCGCTGGCAGAGCTGCCGCTGGCACAATGCGGGTGGCATCTACTGCGCCCGGCGGTAGCCAGCCCCAACGATTCGTCTCCAACTGAATGAAGATGGGCGGCTGGCTGTCGGTGGAATGATTGTCAGTTGGATGGTTGTCAGAGGGAAGTTTATCGGCAGCATTTAACGCATGGGCGGGACGGTATGTGACTTGCTCGGCAGTCCAGATTTCATAGTCATCCCATTTTATTTGGTACAGAAGGGGTAACTGCAGCTTCATTGGTACCTCCCTGACTATGCAGGCCACAGCTCTTTTGGGCTCGGTCTGGCGGAATATGGATCATATGTCTAATAAGTGTAAAGCAGGTTAGACAGAAGTGTCTAATACTATTTACACATTAGACATAATGATGATGCCATGGGACGGGTGATTCCAGTAGTAGATGATAAAACTCGGGGATAGTTAATAAAATTACAACAGGTGAAAAACACGACGGTAGTTACTAGAGCCATAGTAACAGATACACCATGGCAGACTTCCAGTCAGGACTGCATGCATCGCGGAAAGCATGAGGCATCAAAGCAAAAACAGCCAGCGCCGTCTTTGCTAAGCGTCAACAGCACGCTGCGCAATTTCGGTACCGACCGTTTCATTTTTGCCTCAAGAGGCTAGCCAATTCTCCTTTGAAAGCTTTAGTCTTGCTGCCTCGTGGCGGTCTGCCGTCGTGTCATCCAGAAGCCTTACGGCTCTGCATATCTGACTGTCTCATGGCTGTATTTCCTCGACATCCACAGACACCGCGGCTTTTCCTCACTGTCTCGGCTAATCTGACTCAACGGAACATATTTTGAAGAACCATCATCAGGTTGGCCGGTTTTTCCGCAAGGCGGCGGGTGTAGTAAGGGTACCACATCTTGCCGTACGGCACGTAGCAGCGGACCCGGTAACCGTCTGCGGCCAGCTTGGCTTGCTCGTTCATACGCAGTCCGTACAGCATCTGGAATTCGAACTTCTCCGGCGAAATTCGGTTTGCTGCCGCGTATTCTTTTACCCAGCGGATAATTGTATCGTCATGTGAAGCAATCGCCGTATAAATGCCCTGATCCAGGTGCATGCGGATGATGGCCTTGAAATTGTCGATAACCTCGGATTTTTTCTGGAAGGCAACCTCAGCCGGTTCTTTGTAAGCACCTTTGACCAGACGCAGGTTGACTCCGCTTGCAATCAGATCCTCCACATCAGCGCGGGTGCGATGCAGATAGGCCTGAATGACCGTGCCGACATTCGTCAGTCCTTCGCGATGCAGCTGTTTTACCATATCAATCGTAGCTTGCGTAAAAGGGGTATCTTCCATATCGATGCGTACAAAGTTATTTGCCGCCGATGCTTCGCGCACAACGGCGCGGATATTTGTGTAGCAGGCTTTAGCATCCAGTGCCAGCCCCATCTGAGTCGGCTTGAGCGACACATTGGCGTTCACGCCCGCCGCTGCGATGCCACGTACGAGCCGAATATATTCCTCGCGATAGCCGGAAGCCTCGGACAGCGCCTTGATGCCTTCGCCGAGATGATCCAGTGTGACCATGATATTCTTACGGTTCAACTCACGGATGACATCCAGCGCAGGCTGAAGCTCCTGGCTGGCAATGAATTTGGCGGCCAGCTTGCCGCCGTATTTGAGGGTGAGCTTCTCTACAAGCGAGTTGCCTGAGATGGTGAGAAGCGTCTTGCGGTACAGCTCAGATCCGATGTCCATGTCGATCCCTTCCCCTTTTGCGGTATGAATGGCGGTTTTCTGCATAATCGTAGGAAATACGTAGCAATTTTCGTGCCAACTGTGTAGGTTATTGCAACTGGCAAAATAATTCCCGCGCTCCCCAATCATGTTGGCATGATTCTTGCTTTACTATATGAGCGAAGAGCCCCGGGATGCTGCAGGGGACGAATGAGATTCCGAGGAGGATGTACGATGAGAATGGAATTTGCCAACGAGCCGTTTACGGATTTCACAAAAGAGCAGGAAAGCGCCGCCTACGACGCCGCGCTGGGGGCTGTTAAAGAGCAACTGGGCCGGACTTATCCGCTTGTCATCGGCGGCAAGGCTATCGAGACTGGTCGCATGCTGGAATCCATCAACCCGGCGGACAAAGGCCAGGTCATCGGCATCGTGCATCAGGCCGACAAGGAACTGGCGGATCAGGCGATCCGCACCGCTTACGACACATTCCTCACCTGGCGCCATACTAGCGCAAAAGAACGTGCCAGCCACCTGTTCAAAGCTTCCGCAATTATGCGCCGCCGCAAGCATGAATTCTCGGCCTGGCTCACTTTTGAATCCGGCAAAAATCGTGCCGAAGCCGATGCCGATACTGCTGAAGCGATCGATTTCATGGAATTTTATGCTCGCGAAATGCTCCGTCTCAGCGAGCCTCAGCCGCTCACTCGCCTGCCGGAGGAAGACAATGAGCTGTACTATATTCCGCTCGGAGTTGGCATCGTCATCCCGCCTTGGAACTTCCCGCTTGCGATTATGGCTGGCATGACAACAGCTGCGCTCGTCTCCGGCAACACGGTTGTTCTGAAGCCGGCCAGCCCGACAGCTGTCATCGCGGCTAAATTTGTGGAGCTGCTGGAGGAAGCTGGCGTTCCTGCTGGCGTTGTGAACTTCCTGCCGGGCCCAGGCGGCGAGGTTGGCGATTTCCTCGTTGAGCATCCGCTGACCCGCTTTATCAGCTTTACCGGCTCTCGCGACGTAGGCCTGCGCATCAATGAGCGTGCTGCCAAAACAGCGCCAGGGCAGAAGTGGATCAAGCGCGTCATCGCCGAAATGGGCGGCAAAGACTGCATCGTTGTCGATTCCGACGCTGATCTGGAGCTGGCAGCGGATGCGATTACAGCTTCGGCCTTCGGCTTTTCCGGCCAGAAATGCTCCGCCTGCTCACGTGCTATCATTCACGTTGATGTGTATGACGAGGTGCTGGAGAAAGTTGTTGAGCGCACGGCTAAGCTGAAGCTCGGAAACCCGACTGAGCGCGGCACGAGCCTCGGTCCGGTCGTGGACGAGAAGGCGTATGCGAAAATTCTCGAATATATCGAAATCGGCAAAAGCGAAGGCCGTCTCGTGCATGGCGGTGGTATCGGCGACGAGCGCGGTTTCTATATTGAACCGACTATTTTTGCGGATGTAGACGCTAAAGCGCGCATTTCTCAGGAAGAGATCTTTGGTCCGGTTGTCGCATTCACTAAAGCATCCTCCTTCGAAGAAGCGCTCGAATTCGCTAACAACACGGATTACGGTCTGACCGGAGCGGTCATCTCGCGCAACCGCGCTCATCTGGAGCAGGCGCGCCGCGAGTTCTTCGCAGGCAATCTGTACTTGAACCGCAAGTGCACCGGCGCACTTGTAGGCGTGCATCCATTCGGAGGTTTCAATATGTCCGGCACGGATTCCAAGGCAGGCGGCCGCGATTATTTGTTGCTGTTCACCCAGGGGAAGCTCGTTTCGGAAAAAATGTAGCATTCAAGTGGCCTATGGAAGCGCTATAATGGGAGTAAAGCTCAGAGGAGGCCGCCGCGATGAATGTACCCGCCCTTCAGCAGCATGGACTGCTCCGCCAGGAGCAGCACCAGCGTTTGGCGCTGACGCAGGAGATGCGCCAGTCATTGGCGCTGCTTTCGATGCCAGCGATAGAGCTGGATCGCTGCGTGCGGGAGCTCGCTGCGGACAATCCGCTGCTGGAATACCGCGAGGCTCCTGCGCTTCGCGGTCTGAGCGGGCGGCGCTCCGCAAGCGCGTGGAATGCCGCCGATCCACTGGATCGTGCGCCTGCCGGGCCGCAGACGCTGGAGGCTGAGCTGCTTGGCCAGCTGCGTCTACTGGGACCGCCAGCTCCGCTGCGGCGGGCGGCCGGCTACCTCGCCGGCAACCTCGACGAAAGCGGCTATCTGGCGCTTTCGCTTGAAGAGGCAGCGCAGCAGCTCGGCATTACAGCCGAACTGGCGGCGGAGGCGCTGCGGCTGCTGCAGTCGCTGCAGCCAGCGGGTATCGGCGCGCGGAGCTTGCGCGAATGCCTGCTGCTGCAGCTTGATCGCGGGCCGCGGTCTGCTTCCGGCGCTCGAGAACAGCGCGAATGCTTGCCGCAGCAGCTTGATCGCGATCCGCAGCCTGCTCCCGGTGTGCGAGAGCAGCGCGAATGTCAGCCGCAGCAGTTGGATCACGAGCTGCAGCTTGCTTCCGGCGCGCGGGAGCTGGCCGACCGCTGGCTGCCGCAGCTCGCTGAACGCAAATGGGATGAGATTTCTGAAGGTACGGGGATGAGCCGTGACGAGGTGGAGGCAGCTCGGCTGCATTTGCGTGGCCTTGATCCGCGACCCGGGCTGCGACTATCGAGTGCACGAACGGAATCTATCATCGCGGATGCGAGAGTTGGCCTGACGGCGGATTCGGAGCTCAGTGTAGAGCTCAATACTGCATGGGAGCCGCGGCTGTCACTGGCTGGGAGCGACGGTTTTTTGGCTGGAGTTCGCAGGGAGCATGAGGCGTACGCTTACATCGAAGGCTACCGCAGCTCCGCTCGCAGCTTGCTGAACAGCCTTGCCACGCGCAGACAGACACTGCGGAAGGTCGTCGAGGCCATCTTCATCGAGCAGCAAGCGTTTCTGCAGGTTGGCTGGTCCGGTCTGCGGCCGCTCACGATGGCGAACGTCGCTCTTGTTCTAGGTGTACATGAGTCGACGGTCAGTCGGGCAGTAGCGGATAAATATGTGCGGACTCCGCATGGAGTGTTCAGTTTGAAAGCTTTTTTCAGCGCGACTCTTGGTCGTGGTGGTTCGGAAGAGGTGTCGGCGGTAGCGGCTCGGCAGCGATTGGCTGCCTTAATCGCAGCGGAAAGCAGAAGCCGACCGTTGTCGGATCAGCAACTGGCAAAAATGTTGTCGGAGGAAGGTGTCCCGCTCTCCCGCCGCACCGTCGCGAAGTACCGGGATGAGCTGCGCATCCCTTGCTCCACGGCTCGCAGGGATGCTGACGCAAGGGTCCATGCTGGGTCGCTCCAAGGCTGATCTGCTTTGTTCCCGCCATCATTTTATAAAGCATTATTAATGAGACCGTTCTTTCGTAATGCGGAGGTATACTACTCTGCTTACGAAAGAACGGTTTTTTGTGCTACCTGGACGCAGCCGGGAAGGCGTCTAAGTCCGCCTCAAGTAGTCCAAGTTACTTGAGCGCGCCGGAATTGGCTCCGACGATCAAAGCAAGTAGTCCAAGCTACTTGAGTGCGCCGGAATTGGCCCCGACGAGCGAAGCAAGTAGTTCAAGTTACTTGAATGCGCCGGAAGTGGTCTGAACGGCCAAAGCAAGTAGTCCAAGTTACTTGAGTGCGCCGGAAGTGGTCCGAACGGCCAAAGCAAGTAGTCCAAGTTACTTGAGTGCGCCGGAAGTGGCTCCGACGGCCAAAGCAAGTAGTCCAAGTTACTTGAGTGCGCCGGAAGTGGCTCCGACGATCAAAGCAAGTAGTCCAAGCTACTTGAACCCAGTCCTGGCTGCTACAGCTCAAGAAGGAACTCAGAGACATCAAGATCTAGAATGTTGATAGTAAGGCCGAGCGTTCAACCAGGCGTTTTGGCCTTATTCTTTTAGACTTTACAGATCTCTTTAACGGCGCTGGGCAGTGGACTAGAGATCCGGAAGAGCAATGCTTGGCCAGTGGTTCTTCTATCGCGCCAATCCTATCAGGAGTTGAAAATCGTTGCGGCAGAATGGGCACCAGCAGCTTTTTTGCCAGATTGCCGAAGGAAGCCATCAAGGTGAGTGTTATTCTGGAACAGGGCATATCGTAGATAGGATTTTTACTGAGAGGATCCCACGTTTCTACCTCGTGTTCTTATCTTCACTCGCAAAAAATCTCCATTGATTTAAAACTCCTTGAAACTACTATTCGTTCCTCAAGTAAAAATAGTAAATATAATCATAATCATCTATATTGCGGGATTTTACCAGCATTCGTTCAACATCAAAGTATCTTACTATTTAAATATCTTTTTAAGAAGTATTTCTTGAAACAGTCTCGTAATTTTTAGATCATTTAGCAACAAGCCTGTTGGTAACTTTATAAAGGAAAAAGTCTTTTATTTACAAACGATTTCATATAATTTAAATTAATAGGAACATGTGTTCTTTTTTTAGTTATAAAGATAGAACTCTAATTACCATTATAGGTAATACCATACTCAAATTCTTGATTTAAGAAGGGGGTACCTTTTTTGGGAGATACTATTGAGCGTTATAAAAATGAGCTTCAACGAATTGCATGGCGTATACAATACAAGGCCAGAGTACAACAAAAAAGGGAATGTCCATTAAGATCTGATTTTCATTCCCCTGTTGAAATCACGGATGTTATGGTCAGTGATTTGTATGTAAAGCAGATCCTTGAGTTGATCCCTACTTCCACTGGACGTAACGTCATTATTGATTTTTATATCCGTGATAAAAGCGAGCGACAAATAGCAGAGGAGTTAAATATCAGCCAGCAGGCGGTGAGTAAATGGAAGAAAAAACTCTGAAAATGTTATCGGAGAAGATGAGTTTGTAAAATTACTAAAACTAGCAAAACAAGATGATTCATTTGCTATTCAACGCCTACTACTATTCTTTGAGCAAGATATGCTTCGGCATAGCAGGTATATCAAACTCCCAAGAGAAGATGCGATGCAAAGTATGAGATTGGGGCTAATTGAGCTCATAAAAAAAAGGAATTAAAACTTTTGAGAGGAGGTGGACAATTATGGATATTACTCAATTAATTGGAGTTATTGGAGTTCCTGGGGCACTTTGTTTTGTAATCCTCAAATCTTTCAATGATCTCCGTAATACGATCGAACGAAATACAGAGGTCATTTACTTGTTAGCCGGTAAAATGGGAGTCAAAAACGAAGAATTAAAACCCGATTCGTGATTGGATTTAATAGAGCTGTACGTAACCTACACACGATCCCCAAATTTGCCGCGAGACTTGATCGCTCCTAAATCCCAAATGACCCGGAATAATTCCGGGTCATTTGGGATTTTTTACTTTTGAGGTCAGTCTCGACTGACTTGCTGCATGCTGTATCCAGGGTTTGTATCATTCTAAGTAAGAGCGAGAGCTCCTATTCTGGGCAGATTCTTTGAAGGTAGACCGTGTGGGAAAGTCGATTACAGCATAAGGGGGCTTCTTGTTTCACGATGTTAACCTTATTGAGCTGAAGGGATGGCAGTGGCTTATCGGTTCTCGAATTCTTTTCGATACATGGCGCCAGGAGGGATCGCTTAAAAGACTGGTTCGTGTTTTTAAGGTGTATCAATTATAGGGAGTATGGCGATCCAGTTGCGACTTCCAGCCCAAAGACAAAAGTCCCTCCATTTGGTAAAATAATGGTGCAGAATATATATTTTTCATTGTGGGAGGATAACCATTGAAAAAAGGAATGTTTTTTTTCCTGACGATTGTAGTGGTTGCTGGAGCTGTGATGATTTGGATGTCAAACAACAATAAGATTAAGATTGACGGTTCCGAAACGACACTGGATAAAGTTCTCATAACCAATATTAAAGGAAATATTACAGAGATTAGCTACATCAATTTCAGGGATACTAATGCAAAACTAAAATTCGCGAATGAAATCAGTGACATCACAGATGCTTTATCAAGCATCAAAATCAAAGAAGTCACACTTAAAGAATATCAAAAGCTTACCACTGAAAAGAAGGATGACTTTAATGTATATTTTATAGTAAATGAGGGATTGAGTACTGTTTATATGAATAAATATAGTCTTTATCTAAGTATTTTGTCGAAGGATCGAGAATCAATAACTAAACGATTTGAAATTATTGATAATTATGATTACGAACGAATTAAGAGCGCTCTTGAAAAATAAGCAAGAAAAGAAGAAGGGGACGAGAATTCTCGTCCCCTGATCTGGACCCTTTGTCAAGGACACTTATAAAAGAAAGAGACCTATGGGTTTTAAGCTACGGACAAAAGATGATTTCTGTATTGTACAGGAGTCATCTTTTTGCGTCCCCATTGATACCTGTGGTTGTTGTAATAGCGAATGTACCGATCCACTTCTTGCTTAAGGTTTTCTAAGGTCAGGCAGGCTCGGTGGTCGACATGATCCTTAAGATGACCAAAGAAGGATTCCTGAGGGGCATTATCCCAGCAGTTTCCTCGTCTAGACATGGATTGACCCAACCCATACTTCTTTAGAAGCTTTTGGAAGGTGGGGCTTGTATAGTGGCTGCCTTGATCGGAATGGATGAAAGCGTCCTTAGGCAGTTTTACCCGTTTCTGCTTCATGAGCTTCTCTACGGTGTCTGTCGCTAAATCAAGGGTAATTCGGTCAGATAGATGATGGGCCAAGGCCTCGCCAGTAGAAGCGTCCAATAGGGTTGACAAATAGGCCATCTCCGAGCGGCCGTAGGGCAGATAGGTGATATCCGTTAGAAGAACAAGGCCTGGGATTTCTTTTCTGAAATCTCGCTGTAATAGGTTAGGCAGTGTCCGGTGTTCAAGCGTTGCTTTGGCTATTCGTTTGTAGGGGTTCGGCTTCCGATGAGGGCAGACTAACCCAAATTTCTTCATCAATCTTCGGATTCGCTTCAGGTTGTACACAATACCAAACTCGTGTTCCAGAATCATTTTAATGGAGCGTGAACCTTTCTTGAACCCTCGACGAGTAAAGGCCTTTTTGATCCAAGTGCCGGTCTCCTCGTCTTCTCTCGCTCGTTGTAGGCGTGTATCCGCAGCTTGAAGATAACGATAATATCCGGAGCGAGAGACCTCCAGAAGCTCGCAGAAATACCGAGTCATTCGTCCAAATCCTTGCTGTACGGCTTCTTGGATCAGTTCGAATCTATGACTTATGCTTAGATTGCTTCTCTCTAGCACTAGCCTCCTTTCGTTCTTGTCGAACTTTTTTAACAGGTCAAGTTGTGATTCGAGAAGTTTGATCTTCGCCTCTTGTTTGGCGATCACTTCAGCAGGGGTTAACTCCCTTTGTAACGGACGGCCCGAGGAACCCTTCCTGGAGTCGGTCAGCCCAATAATCCCATCCTTTTCGTAGGCTCTCTTCCAACGATCTGCGGATTGCTCCACACGAGTCATTCCTAGCATACTGATGTCGAATCCACTCGCCTCAAAGATCTCCCTAGGCGTTTTTCCGAGCATGTATTGTTCAATGAAGAGCCGTTTGAATTCATCCGTGTAGGCAATAGATTTCTCACTAACTCTTATGATGTATGGGTTGTTCAATAAAACTTCGCGTTGTGCCTCATTAAAATACTTCTTGCTCATGTCATCCCACCTCTCCATTACTCTTCCAGTATACGAAAAAGCACCCACAGTCCAAACACCTTTTTTTCAAAGTGTCCAGTCTATGGGTACCAGTTTACCCTTCTTCTTTTTCTTTATTCCTGCCAGCCGCCGCCCTTTACTTTAGCGCGAGTAACTCTTCCTCCGCCAGAAGCAAAGCGCCAGTTTTGAGTTGCATCGGTGTTGACAAACTCGTAGAACGGAAGTTCAATCTCTACCATGTCGTACCTATCTCCATTTGCCGACATGAAGTCCAATCCTTTCATATAGCCACTAATGATTCCATCTTTAAGCATATTTTCGAGTTTTTGTTTTCTCGAGCCAGGAAGTATGGCACTGAACACACTATGGATGACTCCTCCCAGTCCTACTGCACTATTTTTCAGAAAAATTGCACCGATGATTACAGCGGCACCATTTAGAAGGTTTACGAGTTTTTCGCCATCAAAAATTTTAAGTCCATTTTCCAAAATAGCTGATTGGGCAACCATGGCCTGACTAATTTGATCCTTCGTGAGAATAACCTTTGCCGAATACTCTTTTGGGGTAATCCATTGACCTGCCATTGTTTTTCCTCCTAATTTTTATTGGCTATTTATCAGATAGCCTTGGAGTGAAAAATGGTGCACCATTTTTCCTCCCTCACCTTTAATGGAGTTTTGAATGGTGTAACCACAACCACTTTTTTAAAATTCGCTAAACTTATTTCTGGCCAACCCAATAGTCAGTGCTTGATAGTCAGACCGACAACCGATACGGTTGTATACGACGAGAATGCTAGCCTTTAAAGTTGCCATTGTGTTTGGTGAAACAATGACGACGCTGGTAAGCTTTGATTCGATTATGTCGTTGCTCGACGGTTACATTTGTCCAACATTAATGGTAGTTTACTTTGCCCACTCCGCATCGACTTCAGCGGACTTCGGACGGGAGTAAGATCAATGGAATCGTCCTGCTCACAGAGAGGGTTGGCTAAACGATTTTGCGCACTTCCTTCACACTGTCGATTACATAACCCTGTGTATGAAAACGGTCGGCGATGCGGATAGCAAATGGAAGACACTCGTAAATCCAGGTGTTTTAAGCTTCCTTTACGAATGATCGCTTGATTCGACTTACAGCAGGTACAGCATTACTAATTGCTTTTGACCGACAGCAGGGCATTAATATGAAGCTCATCGCTACCGATGAACAGAATGGTTAATCATAAGTTCTAATACATCAAGCATTTCACTGATATAGTGGATGTGAATCTGTTTATTCCTGTATTGTTGTTGGGTAAAACCTGCAAAAATACAGGAATAAACAGATTGATATCATTTTTATCCTTATAATACTTCGTCAAGGACTGAGTGGTTGTTAAATAGGCTTGAAAATTACCTTTATAAGTGAAGAACGAAAGCGGCCGCTAAACGAGCTTCAATAACTTATATGGGAGGTATTCCTATTATGACAGTAGCTCAACATACTCAGTACTCGCACAACGGTAATATTGTACACACGATTAAAACAGATCTAGCTGCCATTTCTATTGCAAACATTGATGCTAAGTCGGTTAAAGATTCGCCATACTTTGGTGTAAACGGAACCTTTTTCAACGGTCCAGAGCTAACTGGTATCGCGATGCAAGGTGGTAGTGCTGTAAGACCTGGTGGCACACGTACAGGCCAAGCCTGCGGTACGTCAACAAAGCGTGGGACTATGTTCTGTTATAACGGTGGCTCAGCGGTCGCAACTGGGGTTGTGGACTATTACAATGAAGCTAATTTAAACAACATAAAGTGGGCCATCGGTGGCTATAGTTTGTTCCCAAACGTCTCATATCCCAGTGATACGCAGTACTATGATGCAATTCATGGTCATGATTCATCTGCTGACTGCTCGAAAACCAAAGCAGGATCTCAAAATGCATTTCGTTTCGGGCCTAAGTCCAAAAATAATCGCACGGCAATTGGATGGGATGGCTCTAAAATTTGGCTTGCGGCTTTCGCCAGCGAGAATGCCTGGGGAGTACGCCAATTCATGAAAGACCGGGGTTGTAACACTGCTATTATGTTGGACGGTGGAGGTTCCACTCAGATGGGTTATGCCATCGTACGAAATGGGAATCCCTCAGCAGCTAGCTTCGACCCTAGCGGTGAAAACAGAAAAGTTTATACTATGGTGCGAGTATCTGCCTTGGATTGGACCTAAACAGCTCCACGGGTTTGCTATTGCCGGTTATGGGGGTTTCATAATGCAACAGAGCAAGCGCTGATGACCGTAGCCGTGCAAAGTATGAAGAAGATGGCTCTTCTCCTCGAGAGGAGGGCCAAACAGGGTTAATCCTACTTTTTTGTTTTCATTTTCATTTGCATACAAAGAGAAACCCTATCGTCATGAAGTAAGACGGCAGGGTTTCTGGTCAATCTGGCGATGTCTCCATGGAACATCGCTTTTTGCTTGTTCAAATCCTTCTAATCTATATCGTAGATTTTCCATTGTCCATTGGCTTTATGAAATACATACGTTCTAGTACCCTGGGGTGTACCCTCTGTAGTTACTGATGCTTGAATCGTGCCCATGGTATCGGAAATGTCACCAATACCATCAATACGGATTTCAATGATCTTGTTAGGGTTCATCTGCGTAATTGGTGTATGTGGATCATCACTTATGAGGGCCAAATATTTTGCTTCATCTCCCTCATTTCTGTATTTCGTTGACTGATTCAGTAATTTTACTAATGCAAGTTCCTCTCCTTCATATTGAGACTCATCAATGTATACCTGTTTCTCATTCGCTGTTTCATTGTTACTGTTTTGATTTGCTGTCTGCGCGGAGTTCTCTGCTTTCTCACTATGGCCACATCCTGCTAAGAGAAGCGCACTTACAGTTACACTTACAAATAGGGTGCTTTTGATCCTCAATGAAATCTCCTCCTGCTTTATTTTAATAATGAATATACCCAATAGACGTATTTAAAACCAATTAGTTACATTATTGAAATCCATTATTTTAAAGAAATCAATATGGACAGCCTGCTATGAATGAAAATGGCTCACTATTTTTTATTCCTTCCCTTCAAAAGATTTTGGTGCTGTTTAGATTAGTTGATTCATGTTGCTTGCAAGGTCACTGATTAAGCGTATGCTGCTTACTTTCCGGATCTCACGCTATGAATATGCACTACTCGTAAATCTCAAGTGATTCGGAAAACCGCCAACTGCTTGAGGAGGGCACGGCCGACCCGACGCATGCGCTTCGTTCCCGGGCTGTTTAGACAGGAGACTTAACAGGCATGATCAAGGTACACACGCTGTTCCGACGGGTATCTAGGGCGCATCGGGAGCTAAAATAGGTCCGTTATCCAACCCTGCCGTCCTGATCCCAACGGCGAAAGGGTACTGTATCCGTCTGGCTCTGGCGGACAAACCTTTGCACCGGCGTCCCCAGGCCAACGAAACCGACTATGACGCTATTTGAATTCTGACTTGGAAGTGCCGAAGTCTGTCCCAAGTAGTCCAAGTTACTTGAGCGCGTCAAAAGCGGCCTCGATGTACCAAGCAAGTAGTCGAAGCTACTTGAGCGCTTCAAAAGTGGCCCCGACGGCCAAAGCAAGTAGTCCAAGTTACTTGAGCGAGCCGGAAATCGCTCCGACGAGCGAAGCAAGTAGTCGAAGTTACTTGAGTGCGTCGGAATTGACTCCGACGAGCCAAGCAAGTAGTCCAAGCTACTTAAACGCCGCTCCAAAACCGCAAGGATTATGAGGTTTTATAAGCCATAACTCAAGCGTCCTGAAAGAGCAGCTTCGGTACTGGAAGGCGCCGGAGGATAAAGAGGTGAAAAGCCGACTTTATCCCACTCAAATATGCGGTACATTTGATACAGAACGGCTGACAGCTCTGGACAGCTGAAATCACCTTGCGGATAATGAATGGGAATGGAATTCCCATCCAGTCTGGAAGGAGCTTCTGCAATGGACAAACACAGCTCTCCGCTGACTCTCAATAATCGCGGGGTTCTCGCTCACCGTGCCGGGGCGATGCACTACCGGATCGAACGGCTGCTGCCTTCGGGTCCAGCCGCCGCTTTCATTCGCCATTACTGGCTAATCGAGTGGGAGCTGCCGCCAGGGCAGGCCCATGTGCAGGAAGTGCTGGAGCATCCTTCGGTTAACGTCGTGCTGGAGCCGGGCTGCTCTGTTGTCAGCATCGTCAGCCCCGGCCGTTCCAGCCAAAAGCTGGAGGGAAAAGGTCAAGTGATGGGCATGCTGTTCCGCCCGGGGGCGTTCCGCGCTTGGCTGGATCGCGATCCGGGAGAGCTGGCGGGCAAGCGTCTGCCAGCCGCTGAACTGCTCGGCCCGGAGCTGCTTGAGCTGGAGCAGGCCGTATTCGCGGAGAGTGAGCCGACCCAGCGGGCAAAGCTGGCTGACGCCTTTTGGGCGGATCGGGTACCGGAGCCAGATGCCAGCGCGCAACTGGTTGACCGGATCGTTATCGGCATCCAGCTCGACCGCAGTCAGCGAGATGTGGAGGGTGTGGCGGAGCGTTGGGGACTATCGGTCCGCAGCCTGCAGCGGCTGTTTCGAACCTATCTCGGCGTCAGTCCGAAGTGGGTCATTCAACGCTACCGGATGCATGAGACGGTGGAACTGGCCGTTCAAGGAGGGGAGAGGGAGCCGAATTGGGCCGCCCTCGCGGTGGAGCTCGGTTATTTTGACCAGGCGCATCTAATTCGTGACTTCAAAGCTACTATCGGGAAAACCCCTGCCTCTTATCGCAGACAAGCGGCGGCTGCCGAATCAAATCAGAAATAATAAAAAAACGGCCTGGCTGTCTGTGGGGACAACCAGGCCGTTTGCTTGTTTAACGTTCGTTCAATGCTTGTTTAACGCTCGTTCAATGTTTGCTCAAAGCTCGTACATCACTTGTTTTAGTGGTTCTTAGGCTTGCTGCGGCTGCGGAAGAACCAGAAGGCACCGCCGAGGACGCCGATGGCGAGCAGCGCGTAAACGATATTGGAGTAAACGTCCATGTATCCAACGATCGTTTCCCAGGAAGCGCCGACCGAAGCACCGACGCTCACGAGCACGCTATTCCAGATCAGCGAACCGATCGTTGTCAGCAGCAGGAACAGCGGGAAGTTCATACCGGACATTCCGGCTGGAATGGAAATGAGGCTGCGTACAAGCGGCACGAGGCGACACAGCAGCACGGCCCACGGGCCGTAGCGGTCGAACCAGGCATCCGTCTTGCGTACATCTTCCGGCTTAAGTCGGAGAATATGGCCCCAGCGCAGTACGATGCGCTCCAGGCGGTCCGCATTCAACCAAGCACCCACGCCGTACAACGCGATCGCTCCAACGACAGAGCCAAATGTGGCGACGATGATGACGCCGATCAGCGTCATGCTGGTCTGGGTTGTCATGAAGCCTCCAAAGGTTAGGATAACCTCGGATGGAATCGGCGGGAACAGATTTTCGAGCGCAATCAGGAAAAACACTCCGGCATAGCCGAACTTGTCCATCATTTCGGTAATCCAAGCTTCCATTAAAGCAAGCACCTTCCTCTCGCATCTCACAGGGCGTCCGAATTCGGACATAGCTTCTTCTATATACGAGCTAGAGGCTCTCCAGGTTTCAAAAAAATAAAAAGCCGCCGAGCAGGCCGCTCCAGAGGAGGAACGACTTGCTTCGACGGCTCGTATGATAACGCTCGGCAGGCCGGGTGGCAGCCGCCTGGCAGCGGAATCGTTGTGAAGCTTTTTTAAGCCAGATGCTTCAGGTAAGGCGCCAGATCAATGCCCAAAGCCGTGGACAGACGCTGGCCAAGCTCGGCATCCGCGCGGTAGAAGTTGCAGACAGCGCGCAGCTGCGTGCTCGACTCCACCACCGATAGATCCCCTGCCAGGTTGCGGATAACAGCTTCCTGCTCTGACTCGGAGTAACGGCGCCATACTTGGCCCGCTTGGCCAAAGTCATTGGTCTTGGCGATGCGCTGGCGTCCTGACGCTGCGTTCGCTGCCAAAGGATCTGGCGTCTCCGCATAGGCGGGATCTTCCTTCGGTGCATCTGAGTGGCGAGTCGGCTCGTAGTTGACGGAACCTCGGCTCGATTGTTGTGACATCGCTCCGTCGCGCTGGTTGTTGCTCACATTGGCGAACGGGCAGTTGATCGGCAACTGCAAGTAATTCGTACCAATGCGGTAGCGCTGCGTGTCGGAGTAGGAGAACAGACGACCTTGCAGCAGCTTATCCTCCGACGGCTCTATGCCAGGCACAACAACACCGGGGTTAAAACCTACCTGCTCCGTCTCGGCGAACACATTGTCGGGATTGCGATTCAACTGCATCGTGCCGACATGTACATAAGGAATGTCTTCCTCAAACCAGTCCTTCGTCGCATCTAGCGGATCGAAGTCGAAGGAATCGAGATCAGCCGGATCGAGAATCTGTACATACAAATCCCATTCCGGGAATTCGCCCCGCTTGATTGCCTCTTGCAAATCGCGAGTCGCATGATTGAAATCATTGGCCTGGATTGCTGAAGCTTGTTCCCCAGTCAAAGTGCGAATACCCTGTTTGGGAACCCAGCGCAGCTTCGTATAAACGCGATTGCCATGTGCATTAACCCACTTGAATGCATGCACGCTTGAGCCGCGCATCTCGCGGTAGCTCGCCGGAATTCCCTCGTCCGAGAACAGATGCAGCAGCATGTTAGTCGACTCCGGTGACAGCGACATGAAGTCCCAGTAGCGATCGGGATGCTGGATGTTTGTGCTCGGATCTGGTTTCAGCGAGTGTACCATGTCAGGGAATTTCATTGCGTCACGGATGAAGAATACCGGCAGATTGTTGCCGACGAAATCGTAGTTGCCCTCTGTGGTGTAAAATTTGACCGCAAAACCGCGGGGATCACGCAGCGTCTCAGGAGAGTGCTGACCGTGAATAACGGTGCTGAAGCGGACGAATACACTAGTCTCAAGTCCCGCTTCCTGCAGAAAAGCCGCTTTTGTCCAGCGCTTCATGCTCGCTGCTGTTTTAAAGACGCCATGTGCGCCTGCGCCGCGTGCATGGACAACACGTTCCGGTACCCGCTCGCGATCAAAGTGCGCGAGTTTTTCGAGCAGCTGATAATCCTCTAGCAGAGTAGGGCCGTTCTGGCCAGCCGTTCTGGAGCTTTGATTGTCCCCGATCGGGACCCCTTGGTTCGTCGTCAGTCGGTTCATGAAATAATTCCCCTTTCTCCCGGTTATCCGGTATCCATGAATGAATGCGTCTGAATCAATCTGATAGACAGCTGATAGTTGACTCTACTTTATAATCTTATCACTTTGTAGTCAATAGTTTTTTATAATTATTATAAATTAGAGTTTAAGAAGGAAAAATCGTAGTGCTGAGGAAGTCTTTTAAAAGCAAAAATATGGATAATCTATCTGCGGAGGTGCCGAATCCAATACGAGCTTGCCTAAGCGAAAATGAGCTAGCAAATGCCAGTAGAAGTTTCCCCGGAACAAAGCGCGTCGTAGCACCAAAAGCTATTCGCTCCGAGCGTCCTTCAGGGCCGCCGAAATGAGGAAAGCGGGGAGAGCGCCATGCCGTCAAAACGAATCAATTCCAGCTGGATGTACGGGCTGGGTATGTTTGCCATGATGGTTCCCAGTCAGGCCTTTTTATCCTTCTACAGCTACTACTATGTGGACAAGCTAGGCCTCGGCATCGGAATGGCTACGCTTGCCCGTAGTATTTATCTCATCTGGGACGCAGTTAATCAGCCGCTGTTAGGTTATTGGTCCGACCGCACGCATACACGCTTTGGCCGCCGTAAGCCGTGGTTGTATGGGGCCTTGCCCGCGTTCACCGCTGTATTCATCCTGTTGTTCTCCGTACCAGAGTCTGTAGCGGCTACTGCTGCGACAGGCGGGCTGGAGTTATTCTATTGGTTCCTGGCATCGCTCATCCTGTTCGAAACCGCCTCCTCCGTTATTTGGGTTAACTATGGGGCGCTGCTGCCTGAGCTTTACAGCGGTGCGGATAAGCGAGCTAAAGCATCCGCCATTGGGCAAGGCTTTCAGATGCTGGCCATCCTCATCGGTACAGCTGCGACCCCAAGCCTGTTCGAAAATTTAGGCTTTGGCGGCATGTCCTATGCCTATGCAGCTCTTTTCCTTGTCTGCATGCTGGTGTTCCTCCGTCATCTCCAAGAGCCCCCCGAAACGCGCAGCCAGCCGCCGCTGCCCTTAATCGCGGCATTTCACGAGACGCTTCGCAACCGTAATTTCTGGATTTTTCATCTCGCCAATTCCTTTGCTCAAACCGTGAACGGCTTGCTCAGCTCCATGATTCCGTTTTATGCCAAATATGCTCTAGGTATTCCCGAAAGCCAAGTTTCCTTGCTGCTTGCCTCCATTTTCGTGCCGGTCATCCCGCTCGTCGCGATCTGGTACCTTATTGCAAGACGCCTCGGCGGCTTGCGCAGCTGGCGGCTCGCGCTTATCGTTTATGGCATTAGCGCCTTGCCGCTCTGGTTCGCGGAAGGACTCGGCGGTGGTATCGTTGCCGGTATTATCGTCGGCTTCGGCCTGGCAGGATTCCTCGTTACGCCAGCTGTGCTGAACGGGCGGATCATCGACCAGGATGCAGAGAAGACCGGGCGCAGGCGCGAGGGCGTGTATACTGCTGTCGGCGGTTTTGTTACCCGTTCGAGCGGACTCATTTCGGCGCTGGCTTTCTGGATTGTCGGCATGCTGCTCGGCTATTCCAGCGGCATCGATCCGGGGCCGAATCCGGAGCTTGCTTTCCGCTGGCTGATTAGCTTGGTGCCAGTCGGTCTGCTAGCGGTATCAGTTGCCATATCCTTTATGTATCGGGAGGAAGGAGAGGGAGCAGATGACAAAAAGGCTGATTCTCAACTGTGACGATTTTGGGCAATGCCGTGCTGCAAATGAGGCGATTTTCGGCTTGTTGGAGGAAGGTCTCGCCAGCTCCGCTACGATCATGGCGCCTGCACCAGCTTTTCGGGAGGCAGCCGAGTGGTGCCGCCGCCAGGGGGACAAAGTCAGCATAGGGGCTCATTTGACCTTTACAAGTGAATTCCCCGATTGGCGCTGGGGCGCGCTCACTGGTGCAGCGTCGCTGCAGGACCGCGATGGTTTCCTGCATCCTGACATTGAAGCTTTCGAGCGCAGCGCCCTTGCCCCGGACGTAAAACGAGAGATGAACGCCCAGTTCAAAGCGATCCGCGAGGCTGGGATCAGCATAACGCATGCCGACAACCATATGGGTAGCCTGTACGGACTGGCGACGGGGCGCAGCTACTTGCCGCTTGTGCTCTGGCAATGTTCAAGGCGCCGACTGCCATTCCGGCTGTTCCGGCGTATTTGGGAGAAGGATGTCTTTCTCGCCTCCGTCCCGAACGCAGAACAGATCCTAAACAAAGTTGTGGCTTTGGCTGATCTGCTTAGAGTGCCCCTGCCGGACTACCTGGTTAGCCATCCCTATCATGTCGAGCCGGGAGAGACGTATAGTTCCTTCAAAACGATGATGATCAACAAGCTGTACGATTTACCGGAGGGGATTACCGAAACGTATGTTCATCCAGCAGTTCAGGACGAGGAAATGGGGCGAATTATTCCTTCTTGGGAAAAACGGACCTGGGAGCATCGGTTGCTGCAGGACGGAGATTTTCGCTACGCACTGCAGGATGCCGGCATTGAGCTGGCTACTTACCGGGATGTATGGCGTGAGCAGAAGCGTCCTCGCTGGAATGCGATGCATCAGCTACTTAAAAATTGAATAAATATGCAATAAAATTCGACAAATATATATTTTTTTCGGCAAAATCTAACAAAAATCTTCACAAAAGGCGATAAATAAAGGAAAAAGTACGAATAGGGGTAATATGCCTACATATCGTTCCTTTATCTTTCAATTGCTGCGCAATTATATAGCTGGCTCAGCTCTTGCCGTTGTTGGGGTAGGCGGCGCCATCATCGGAATGAGTTTGGAGCTCCATCCAGGCCAGCCTACTGTCATTTCACTGATTTTGCTGTTATCGGTGTTCTGCATGCTTGTTGTGGAAGGCATAACATTCCGCCGGCATCTGGAGCCGATACATCGGCTTTTCCAGATGACAGAACGGGATAACGCCACGATTAGAAAAGCTTATTTCCGGACCCATCGAATGCCTGGGCTTGCTGTCCGGCGGACCCTGGGCCCTCATCTGCTCGGCTTTGTACTGCCGGCAGTTGCGCTTACTCTTACCAGCAGACAGCTGGGATGGATCGACATTCCGAATGGCCAGCTGGCCATTGCGGTTTTTGCTTCTATTTTGATAGCGAGTCTTCATGCGGTGGTTGAATTTTTCCTGACGGCTCAGGCGATACGCCCTCTGCTAGTGACGATCAAGTCCTATGCGGATCCGCTAGCGCACAGCGAGCTGTCACTCAAGGGCAAAGTGCTAGTTCCGATACCATTTAAGTTTCAACTGAGTATTTTCGTCATCGGCGCTCTCCCGGTACTGTTGTTCGTGCTATCAACGCAGGTCCGACTAGCTGCAAAAGGGGATTCCAGCACCGGTTACTGGGCATGGAGCGGACTCGTGCTCATTGTCAGCCTGGGCTTCGCTTCTTATGCTGCGTGGCTTCTCGGGCGGAACGTCAAACAGCCGATCGAGGAACTGTACGGAATGATGAAGCTTGTGCGCAAGGGCAATCTGTCCGTAACCGTTCCCGATTTATATTCGGATGAGTTTTCCCGTCTTGTGGACGGCTTCAATCATATGGTGCACGGGCTTGGCGAGCGAGAACGAATGAACGAGCAACTGCTGCAAAGTTACTTCTCCACTTTGGCTGCTGCTCTGGATGCGAGGGACCCTTATACGGCAGGCCACTCTCAGCGAGTGGCGGCTTACGCGCTTATGATTGGGCGAATGGAGGGTCTTGCGATTTCTGAGCTGGATGTGCTGAACAAGACGGCATTGCTCCATGATATCGGTAAAATCGGCGTCCGAGACAGCGTGCTGCTTAAGGATGGTAAGTTGACGGATGAGGAGTTCGATCAAATCAAGCTGCACACCGTCATGGGCGAGAATATCCTGCGCCAGATTGAACCGCAAGAGGCGATGGCAGCGTTCCTGCCAGGCGTGCGCTCCCATCACGAGCGTTACGATGGCAAAGGTTATCCCGATCGTTTAGCCGGGGAAGAGATTCCACTCATGGGCCGCATCATCGCTGTCGCAGACGCCTATGATGCGATGACCTCAGATCGTCCTTACCGGAAAGGTATGCCAGCCGCTCGGGCGCTCGCCATACTGGAGGAAGGCTGCGGCACGCAGTGGGACCCTCAATATGCCCGGACGTTCATCCGGGCGATGGGCGGGCTGGAGCATCCAGGCCAGGTGACGCTGCTGACTAAACGCGATAGCGGCAGCGAGTCTGCTGCCGGAGGAGCGGAGACCGGCGTTGAGGCTGCTTCGGGAGAGCGCAGCAAGAGCTCTTGAAGCTCGGGTAGTTGCGGCTGAAGGCAGCTTTGTTGGCTACCTAGGCGAGGAGATTGCCGAGCAAAGGCCTCATACTATTGTAGCCGCTTTGATGGAGGCTTAAGATATCTCCGTCGGTCGCCGTTGCTATATAAGGGTGTCCCGTAAGTCATGAGAATCATGGCTTACGGGACACTTTTTATCATTTTACAGTTGCCGACGTGGGTGACAAGAGCTTAACGGAACTGAGCGATCTTATTTGCAGCAGAACCGGCCCCAGCAACATGTAACGGAACTCAGGAAGCTTATTTGGGCCAAAGTTACTTAGAAACCCGTATTGAGTTGGTAATAGCGTGTCTGAGTTCCGTTACAGTCGAGAAAACCCGGTTTAGGCTCAAATAGCGCTTGTGAGTTCCGTTACAGCATCCAGCCAACTAGCATACATATACGATCAGCCATTCGACTGTACATTTGCTACCACTTTTGCTCAGACAGAAGCTTAGACATTAACTCAGCCATCTGCTCACATATTGCACAATCACTTGCACGATCACTCATACGTTCACTCAGCCATCGACTCAGCCATCCACTCACAAATTCATTCACGCATTCTCTAAATATTGAAAGGAATTGCTGACAGACTGTTGTCAGTAATTCAGGTTATACTGATGGGATAAAGCCGAGCAGGGAGTGGGGCGTTTGAACGAGCGGGTGAGTGAGGATGCACGTAGGCGCAGCTTCAGCGCCGCCGAGCTGGCGGGGCTTCGCCACCCGGAACGGTTCGCGGAGGCGGCAATGTATATGGCGAGCTTGCCGGAACGGTTAAGGTACAACCAGGAGGAGCTTCTGGCGCCTCCTCTACTGATGCAGAGTTCAGGCACCCTTGAAATGTACTACACTCCGCATAATGAGTTGGGCGGCGGTAGAGCGCGCCTGGTCATTGCGGGGCTGACGCCTGGCTGGCGGCAGATGGAGATCTCCTTGCGTGTGCTGAAGCAAACACTAGCTTCCGGATGCACGCCGGAAGAAGCCTGCCGGGAATCCAAACGGCAGGCTCGCTTCGCGGGATCTATGCGGACAGGTTTGCTGGATATGCTGCGAGAACTCGGCCTGCCGGAGCTGCTCCGCAAAACCGCTAAACAACCGCATCGCTTAGGGAATGCCGCCCAAGCACCAAACCAAGCACCGAACCAAGCACTGTGTCAGGAGAAATCAGGGCATGCCTGCGATGAGTCTTCCTCTGCAGAGGCAATCACTTTATTACTATCGCCTGCGCTACCCGACGATCTACTGGACCATCCCATGATCCATACGACGTCAGTGTTGCCATGCCCGGTGTTCCGTGATGGAACGAATTATAGCGGCCATCAGCCGCCTATATCCCGCAATCCCTTCCTATTGGAGACAGCCGTCCGGCATATGACGGATGAGCTCAACCAACTAGAGCAACCACCGCTACTTGTACCGTTGGGCAAGGCGGTAGAGGACGTTCTTCGAGTGCTGCAGGAGCGAGGGTTAATGCGGGAGGAGCAGGTGTTGTGGGGCTTTCCCCATCCATCAGGAGCGAATGGGCATCGCCATGCCCAGTTCCGTGAAGCTTTCCCGGAACTGAAGGAGCGGCTGGAACGTTTTATGATATCACTGGAGAATTAATCGAGTACCGTTTATAGCAGGAGGAGCAAGCATTTATGGAGCCGTTGCGAAATTTGTATCACGAAGAGATGCTTTTGAAAGTCGGACAGGCATTTCATGATCTGGACAACCGTTTCGACCCTGCCGTTTTCTTGGCGCTCGTACAGCAGGAGCCTTGGGGTGAGGCCTCCTTCAAAGAAAGGATGCGCCTGGTCACGCGCGCCCTTGGCCGGTTGTTACCAGAGGACTACCGCGAGTCCGTCCCGCTCGTTTGTCGGGCGGCAGAGCGGTTCCGGGGCGTGGAGTATATTTTTTTCCCGGATTATGTGGAGCT
This sequence comes from Paenibacillaceae bacterium GAS479, assembly GCA_900105225.1. NCBI lineage: Bacteria > Bacillati > Bacillota > Bacilli > Caryophanales > Paenibacillaceae > Paenibacillaceae bacterium GAS479. The sequence continues at coordinate 2,760,774 of LT629764.1, forward strand.
GTTCGGCGCGAAGGAGCCGGAGCTTTCCTTGGAGGCATTGACCAAACTTACTCGCAGCTCAACGTCGGAATTTGCCGTGCGTTCTTATATCGAGCGTGATCCGGTGGCGGTCATGAAGCGTATGCTGGACTGGTCCAGAGATTCAGATGAGCACATCCGGCGCCTGGCCAGCGAAGGCTGCAGGCCACGCCTGCCCTGGGGGCAGCGGCTGCCTGTATTTGTCCGGGACCCGGCCCCCGTGCTGGAGCTGTTGGAGCCGATGCTGCAAGACGAGAGCGAGTATGTGCGCCGTAGCGTCGCCAACAATCTCAATGATATTGCCAAAGACCATCCAGAGCGTGTGCTGGAGCTGGCGGAGCGGAACTATGGCCGCGACAGCCGAACAGATTGGATTCTGCGGCATGGCTGCCGAACATTGTTAAAACAGGCTCATCCACGCGCGATGGAGCTTTTTGGTTATGCTCCTGCCGCCGGGACTTCGGTGCGGGAGCTAATTATTTTGACCCCGATCGTTACATTCGGAGAGCGGTTGGAGTTCACTTTTGAGCTCTTTAATGAAGGGGAGCCGGTGTCACTTCGTTTGGAGTATGAGATTGGCTTCGTCAAGGCGAACGGCACGCTGGCCGGCAAAAGATTCAAGCTGTCCCAGCGTATTTATCCGCATGGAGCTACTTCCGTGGCGCGCTCCCATGCGATTAAGCCGATTACGACTCGCCGCTACTACCCTGGCACGCACATCCTGACTGTGCTCGTCAATGGAGTAGCGCACGGCACGCTGCCTTTCGAACTGGTCATGGACCCGTCGGAGGAGTAACCATTCTCGCGCAGCGGCTGCCTTATTCAACAAAAAAACGCGCCCCCGGGGCGCGTTTTTCATTTTGATATAATTTCTAAACCGTCGTCAGCTGTTCGGAAATGGATTGCATATCCTGGCGAATATCCTTCAGCAACTGGATGGAAGCTTCGATCTCGACTTTGCGGGTGGATACGCTCTCTACGCTGCAGCCAATCGGAATGCCTTTTTCAATCCCGAAGCGGTACAGCTCCAAAAAGACTTGGCGGGACAGCTGAACAGATTTGTCCAGGATGTCTTGGGAATGCATGAGCTCATTTTCCAGCCATTTGGGGATGCTGATGCCGAGCCACTTCATGAATTCAAGTGTTTTGGCGGAGCCGCATGGCGCGATGTTGAACAGGATTGGAACCATTTCCGTGCCGTTTTTGCGGCTATCGTAGTAGTAGTCGGAGAGGAAGCTCTTGGACGCTTCCACGTCATAGGTAGCCTGGGAGATGAAAAAGCCGCAACCCGACTCCTGCTTGGCCTGCGCCCGCATATGCTCGTCGCCCTTGCTGCGGTGCCGCTCCGGTATGACTACTCCGCCGGTCATCAGCTTCTCGTTGAGAATGCCGCTCATGCGATAAGCTTCCGGTAGTCGAATCTGCACTTGCTGGCGGCTGGAGGACGCTCCCACGTATACGGTGTAGCGCTGCTCGTCCCGATCTTGAAGAATCCATTTTGCGAGCTTGTCGGGTCCCTCGATAGCTACGCAGTGGTAGATGATGGCTGGCACTCCGAGCTCCTGCTTCAGATAACTGTTGTAATACTCCGTAGGATCCAGCGCCTCCAAATACGGGAAAGGCCGGTCCTTATCGGTCCGTTCCGCTTCGTCCTGCACATCGTAAAGAACAAGACCGTCGATGCCGGTATCCTTCAGCCGGGAAATTTGTTTATCTGCAATCTCCCGGATTTTCTCTGGTGGATGACTGCTTTTGGGCGGAGTCATGCCATAGGTCAGGATGCCGCTTTCTTTGCGGAGCAGTTTATCTTTCAGGGTTGAGCTCATAAAGCCTCCTAGCCGGTTCCTTATCGTCCCGATACGTTTTCACCTAGTATACCACTTTGGATTTGCGAGCTGTACCGCTTTTCCGCGAAACAGTTATAAGGATATATTAGAGCTGGCTATGGGCTTAGGTTATAGGCGGACATCAATGAAAAATATACCAATAACATTTAAGTGGAATTAGATTTAAAATAAATCGAATATTATTAAGGAGAATACAATGAAGAAAATCTATGTGGTTTGCATTTGTGTGCTACTTATTATCGCCAGTATTACAATCGCGGTTAAAATTAATTCTCAAGGAAAAAAGATAGTGGAGTTAGAACATTTGAAAAAAAGTTATATATCAATAAATGAATCTCAATTGCTATCTAACTCTCGTGATGCAAGAGATATAATTAATTCAATAGACTATAGAGATGATCTTAATCAATTAACACCTCTAGTTAGCTACTTAAATAATTTAAATAATGTATCTGCCGCAATGAAATTGAGCGGGAATCAATCCGAAATGTGGGAAGAAGTAGGCTTTGTTTTTGGAAATGCATCTAAAATTATATCACAACTTACTTACAAAAAAACTCTTAATCAACAAGAAGAAAAATATATCTTGGAAATCAAAGATTTTATTAATTCTTTTGATGATGAAATTGTATATATAAAAAGAACGGAAGGGACTTTACCCTTAGATAGCGTAAAAAGAATTAAAGAGAAGGCAATTGGGCAGTTAGACAAGGTACAGTGAGAGTGAATCTAACAATCATATATATGTATTAAGAGTAATTGCAGACAATAGGATAAGGGTCATTCTTTTTCTGTTCATTACTGCAACGTCCCCTTAGTAACAAAATGAAAATTAAAGAACGATCTTGCATGAATAGTTTATGGAATCACTTACATATGTAACGGGAGAATTCTCAACCTCTAGCATTCCCCCAATAATTTTACTTTTTTAGATCGCATTCATTAAACTGTGTCATGCGTTGACGATGACTAATCTGTATGGGGTGGAACCAAAAAAATAACTGATTGGTCCAGACAAATTAATATTTCCATAGCCTGAAATTAAAGGGCCCAAAGTGTTCATGTTAACTGTGAACTCCCCCACCTTAGTTTCACTGGTATTGAACACATCGTACCTAACAGTGGCGTTAACTGGTAGAGGGATTAAATAGCGCGTTACCTCAAAGTGGTTATCACCGCCTGAAGGCATATAGCTGGACGGGGTAGGAAGTCCCACGTTTGATCTAGAGGCTAAGATAAAATGCAAACCTTCTGCGTAGTTGTAAATGGTGAAACCTTGTGTAGCTGCAATGGATGAAGATCCATCATCCACTGAGTTGGCGGAACAGATATTGAGTGTGATGACTAACAGAATAAACAAAACTAGAATGAAGCCTGTACTTAATTTAGAGCTGCTTCTACCTGTTTTTCCTCCAGTTTCTCCATTTCTGATTCCCTCACTTCTAAATTTATCAACCATAATGTTATTCCTCCTTTTGTTCATAGTTTATGTTACAGGAGGATGGACGGACTCTGGTACTTGCCTCATAAACTGCAAAAATAAACACACTCCCAAACGAGAGTGTGTTAAATGTTAAATGCAGAACAATCGGGCGTTTAGCTTTCTTGAAGCTGGCGAAGCGTATTACGAATCTGTCCAAGATGCCGATCCTCATGGAGGGGAATGAGCTCGACCCACTGAGCTGCGCTCATCGGGCCGAACATCGGATGCTCGAAGCCTCGCTTCTCCATCCGCTCCGTGCCGAGATCGACCGCAACGCTCTCGAGCAGTTTCTGGCGGGCATCGGCCAACGCTTGCTCTGCCTCGGCGAGCGTGTGAATCTTTCCGGCTGGTTGGACTCGGGAAGGAGCCTGAGATTTGCGCGAGCTATCCTTTAATAGCTCCAGCGGGGCTCGCACAAGGTCGCTGCGCTCCGGACTTTGCAGGACGGAGACCAACCCTTTCGCTACGGCGCCCTCCAGCGTCGCCAAATGCTCCATAATTTCCAGGACGGACCATCCGTCCCCGGGTGGCTTGGTCTGAAGCGTCTCAAGCGGGAGCCCGCGCACCTCGTTCAGCAGTTCCGAGCGTGTCATTTCCAGCTGATTCAGCACATGTTCCTTCATAAGTGATTCATCTCCCATTCCGAGTAATTATTAGGTTCGCGATGCTCACTTTCATCATCCCTGCGTTGAAGGCCTGTTTATGATGACTGCTCTTTGTTGTAAACAGTGCTACTGAAAACTGCTCTGCTGTAAACCCCTATGCTGTAAACCGCACCGCGCTATTGAAAACTGCTCTGCTGAAACGCTCTGTTGGTAGTCGCTCTAGTAGCTTGGATTTCTAAAGCTATGAAGTATCTCTTCGTTCTGGGGCTCTCATTCTCCTTCTACGTTCACTTCATTCGGCTCCACATCGAATTCCGGCAATGCCCATACGGACACGCTGCCCCCGCTTACCGGGAAGTCAGCGAAGCCATCCTCGCCAATGACGATCCGCTCCGCGCGTGTATTGGTCAAATCGACCCACACCTCGCCAGCGCGCTCTTCGCCGACGAACATGCGCTTGGAGCAATCGTCGGCGTTGCAGACGACGACGGCGCAGCCGGAGCGTTCAAACTCCGGCACTCCACGGCGCACCCAGCCGATGACATTTGGATCGTCGAGATAATCATCCTGGTCGCCGTAAGCGTGATGATAGCGGGCGTACAGCAGCGGATCGATCGCTGCCTTTTTGCCCTCGACGGGCTGCTCGCCTCCAATGCCGTAATAATCGCCATAAAAGACGACCGGGTAACCGTCCCGGCGCAGCAGGATCAGTGCATAAGCGCTCTGCTTGAACCAATCGCTGATCCATGATTCCAGCGCCTCGCCGGGCTGAGTGTCATGGTTTTCGACGAGTGTCACCGCATGCTGCGGATGCTCCTTCACCAGGGTGCCGTCAAAAATAGTCCGCAAATCGAACTCCCGTCCGCTGTCTGCGGCCTCCTTGAGCCGATAATGGAGCGGAGCGTCGAACAAGTCGAGCTCATGCTCCACTGTTTCCAGGAATGCGGTACAGTCTTCCGTAATGCTGTTCCAGAACTCGCCGACGATATAGAAGTGTTCCGGTGCCTGCTTTTTAATCTCCCGGGCAAAGTCGCGGATGAAGGTATGGTCGATATGCTTGATCGCATCGAGCCGGAAGCCGTTCACTCCGCTTTCTTTTACCAGCCAATGACCCCAGCGGATCATCTCCTCGCGCACCTCGGGATTGTTGTAATCGATGTTGGCGAACATCAAGTAATCGTAGTTGCCGAACTGATCGTCGACATTCTCGTTCCACTGTTTGTTCTCGCCAAGGATGCGATAAACGCCGGTTTCATCACGTTTCGCGTCGAAGTCGGTCCCGTTGAAATGCGTGAAATTCCACTTGAACGAGGAGTATTTGTCCCCGCGGCCGGGAAAGGTGAACTTTGTCCAGCCCTCGATGCTGTGCGGATCGGATATTTCCTCCTGACGGTTCTCGCCCTCCACCTCAATCACCTTGAACTTTTCTTTCTCGTCAGCTCCCGCTTTATGGTTCATGACCAAGTCCGCATAAACGGCGATGCCATGCTCCCGGCAAACTCCAATCGCCTCTATCAGCTCTTCCTTCGTGCCGTACTTCGTACGTTTGGAACCCTTCTGGTCGAACTCACCCAGATCGTACAGATCGTATACGCTGTAGCCGTTATCCTCCGGAGAGGAAGCCTTGGTCGCGGGGGGGATCCAAATAGCATCAATGCCGATTGCCTTCAGCTCGGCGGCACGCTCCTTGAGGCGCTGCCAGTGTTTGCCGTCTGCCGGCACATGCCATTCAAAAAACTGCATCATCGTATGATTGCGTTCCATCTTGCGCGGATCACCCTTTGTCGTATGGATTGTCGATATTACGCATCATTACCCCTGGCGAACAGGCTTCCAATCAAGACGGCGTATGGCTACCTCAGCTCCTGCAAAATCAGGGGCCCCCCGAGCCGTCACTTTACGCGGTCCAGACTGGCGATCAGATTGGATCAGGAGTGTCAGCTATTTGTCGCGATGCTCCAGGCCCGCAACAGCGGTCCGGCCGCACCGTATATAGGGTCGGCATCGGGAAGCGGCACAGATGGAATCTCTTTCAGCGCGAGCAGCCGATCTTTATTTTCAGCGTGGCGCATATTGTAACTTACACCGCCGGGGTAACCTCCCGAAATGCGGAAGCTGCTGCTCGCCGATAGTCTCCTATGTCCGGTGCCAGCTGGCAGCACCAGTACATCCCCTGAGCTTACCTCCACGGTTTCCCCTGTTGGACCGCCCAATTGCAGCGCCGCGCTGCCACTGACGACGCCAAGCGCTTCATGGGCGTTGCTATGGTAATGATGATAGGGGTAGACGCCGTTGGTCCAGTTGTTGCTCCAACCGTGTGAGGCGAAGAGCTGCTCCATGCATTCAGGTTTTTTTACGGGGGATCGGTATACCAATACAGGCAGGGAAGGGTGATTAGGAATGAGTCCGTCATCTTGGAAAAATAACTTCTGAGGCTCGGTTTGCGATTCCATTGCCTTCCTCCTTGATGTTCAATTTCATTTACATGTGAATACCCTCTACACTCCGGTATCGAACCTTATACGAGGCTGTGGGCCGTCCCCATGGAATGGAAGAGATTCAGGTTGCCAGCCTTAGAGGTAAGAACATCTTAACAAGATAATGAAGCCATAACGAGAGCGATGCTGACATGCGAAAGGGGATGGGAATGATGGAGCAGAGGGAGCGAGACCAGGGGCAGGAACAGGCGAGGCCGGGCAGACCGGGAGGAAACCAGCATTGGTTGGAGCCTGGAGCGACGACCGTTCCAGCGAAAGGACTTGATGGCGTGGATTCGTCTGATGCTGGCCTGTCGGCGACAGCAGCCGGCCAGGAGATCAAGCCAGCGGCCCCGGAGCTGCCACCGGTAGTTGGTGATTCCGTCTTGAACGCGAAGCGCGAGACGGCAGCAACCGTATTGCACGGAGAGACGCCCGCCGGACAGCAGCCCGTCCATAGGCTGGACACACTGCTTCCTCCCGGTGAGGGATGGGAGAAGGAATGGAGCCGTGTCGCAGAGGCGCAATACGATCAGAACATGGCGGAGATCGCACGCGAGCTTGATCAAGATATTCTGATTGCATTAATTGGAGATGTGAATGCAGGCAAATCCTCCACTCTGAACCGAATCGTTGGAGAAGTGGTGGCCGGAGTAGGAGCGGAGCCGGGCGAAACGACCGCGATCCAGCCATATCTATTCAAGGATCGGATCTTTTTCGTGGATACTCCAGGATTAAATGATGTGCGCCTTGAGAACTCGCAGCTGACGATGGACTACTATCGCAAAGCGGATATCATCCTATTCTTTCTGAATGCGGCTGGCACGGTCTATTCCGATGCGGAAAAAAGAAGCTTTGAAGCAATCCGGGACATGAACCCTAATATTCTCCTTGTGTTGAATAAAATCGATGCCGCGGACGACATCGAACGGCTGGAAGCAAGACTGAAGCTGGAGACGGGAGGACGCTTCGATATCGTGTCGGTCTCCTCGCGTACGGGTGAGAACATCGACAAACTACGGGACGCCATCCTGGAGCTGCTGCGAAAAAAGTCCAAGGATCTGCTGTTCGCGAGGAACATCAAGGAGAAGTCGACTTCGGCAAATAAATGGATTGTTGGAGCGGCTGCATCCGCAAGTGCAATCGGAGCAGCGCCGATCCCCGGTGCAGATATTGTGCCGATTACGGCGGTGCAGATCGGTCTATTGACCCGCATGGCCGTGTTATACGGCCGTCCCATTAGCAAGGAAGCGGCGAAAGAGCTCGTCATCGCTACCGTCGTGGGCAACATTGGCAAGAGCGTGTTTCGCCAAGTGATCAAGCTATTCCCAGGAGCCGGTTCTATCGCGGGCGCATCGGTAGCCGGAGCGATGACGCTCGCGCTCGGGTATGCGGTGAAGTATGCCTATGAGAACGACATGGACGTCAACACGGCGACGATTGGCAAGCTTTATGGGATTTTTCGCAAGCAGGCTAACGGTTGAGGGGTTATATTTTAACCTCGGAGAATGTCTTGGATGTTATACCGCCGTGGCAGTGGCAATCTCACGCGGGATTGCAGAGAGGCAGAGAAAGCCGCTTCTGAAAAACACTGCCCGAGGGGAAGAATAGAACGAGCAGAAGGGAAGGGTGAAGAAAATGAAGGAACAAGAGGAGAAGGATAAGGCCGTACGCGAGAATGGCAAGGAAGAGGCGGGCCGTGAAGTGCCGGCTGAGGTCGTGGAGCAGCAGGACGATCCAGAGACGGAAGGCGGCAAAGCCAGCGGACAGGCCGGGCTGGGGCGCTGATTGGGGTAGGAACGAGCCGCTAGTAAAACACAGGCTGATAGAGCGCTGATTGGTTTTTGAATGCGAGGCGGTTCGAGCTTCGTTTTTCCATGAATTTGTGTACCTTGATGCGTAACGGAACTGAGAAGCCTTATTCCAGCAAAATGGAGGGTTTTGGAGGCGTAACGGAACTGAGAGACGCTATTGAGGGGATTTCGCAGTAATATAACGTTTTTGACTCAAATAACGCTTCTCAGTTCCGTTAGCTCATTCGCAGCCTGTTTTGAGAGGAAATAAGCGCTCTCAGTTCCGTTAGTATGTGCATGGACAAGCTTAGACGCTCTGGATTTCCGCTAGTGTGCATGGACAAGCTTAGACGCTCCCAGTTTTCCCATTGTCGAAACGAACCGATAGGAACTTTCACAAAACAAGGGGCCGTCCGAAAAGTGGTTAACCACTTTTCGGACGGCCCCTTTATCGTGCTAGCCCGCCTGATGCCCGCGCTGTCTGCCAGCTCCAGCTTCGCTGCCCCGCAGCAGCGAAGCGAGTCGGGCTCGTTCCTTCTTGAGCTGCCAAGCTGCGTTCCAAAGGCTGCTCCGGATTGAGCCGCTTTCTGCTTCGCGGAGGCGCAGGTAGATGCCTTCCATTTTACGAGAGACTTCCTCCAAATCATGCTGCAACTGCTCGCGGCGCTGCTCCATAAGCTCCTGCTCGCGTGGCAAGTCGCCGGACTGCAACTGGTGGAGGATGGACAAACGCCATTCCTCGTCCCCAATTTTGGAAGCGTAATTATGCAAATCCAGCCAATCATCCGTCCATCTGGCTTGTCTCACAGCGCTGTTCATCCTCAACACTCCCATCCTTTAACTCCTCTTATGCCGACTATTATACTCGGATATATAGATCCTGCAATCCCTTCCTGCTTCAACTATCTTATTCCCGGGAGGGGGATGACATGACGGAGCGGCAACGGAAATGGAAAGAGGTAAGTAGAAGTCGTGATTACTGCGACAGGTATGGCATGACAGGTTTCAAAGTGGATCGGCCAAACAGACCCGATTACGCCCTTCCTCTTTGGCTCGATACAACGCCAGGTCTGCGCGACGGAACATCTCCGGATAGTCCGCTTGCCGACCGTCCTGAACCGTAGCAGCCCCGAAGCTAGCCCGAATTCGTACGATGCGCCCGTCGTTTGTGATCAGCTTGGCTTGCTCGGCGTCCTGTCTGATCGACTCTGCCAACTCAACGACTTGTTCTCCATTTAACCCTGGAAGCAGGAGGATAAACTCCTCGCCTCCGTAACGGGCAAACAGCATGCCGGGTTCGAGCCGCTCTTGACAGACCTCGACCATTTTCAGCAGAGCGGCATCTCCGGCTTCATGGCCGTAGGTGTCATTGATAACTTTGAAATGGTCAAGGTCAAACAGCAGCAGCGAGCAGGGCTTCTGTTCGCGGACACTGGCCGCCAATGCTTCGGCGGTTTTGGCAAGGAAGGCTCCGCGGTTCAGAATACCCGTCAGCGAGTCGAGGGAGGCCATGCGATGCAACTGCTCCTGCAAATTATGGCGTTCTGTCGTATCGCTGAGCACGAGCAGATGTCCGCCGCTGCGGCCGCTGCCGCGCCCGACGGGAGCCGAATAGACCTCGTAATAGACAGCGTCAGTGCCTGTTCCCCGGGCAAAAGGAATCGGGCGGCCAGGCGCAGCCAGCGCGGCGCGGAAAGCTGTGGATGCTTCGGCTGGTAGACCAAGCTCCCTGATGCTGCCTCCGATGACAGCTCGTTCAAGCTCTGGCAGCAGATGCCGAGCAGAGCGATTGCTATCGAGCAGGCGCCAATCCGCGTCCATGACGAGTACGCCTTCGCCCATGCTTTCCATGACGGTATCGCGGGCGACCGGCAGGATGGAAAGCATATCGGCCCGTAGAAAAGCCCAGGCGTACAAAGCACTCGTTATGCATAACACTACGGGTACTGGATCGATATCATAGGGGCTTAGCCCGAGAAGATAAGCCAGTGAAGCGCAGATCGGCAGAGCGATGCCGAGTGCAACGGCGATCAATTGCGGCTTGAAGCCCCCAGAAGGTTTCATCAAAAGGAATAGTACGAGAATGAGGCTAAGCATGAGAACGCCGGAAGTGTAGCTGCCGTGCACGACATACCATTCGCCCATGACGAAGTCTACGTTGCGCACGCCTCCGCTTTCGCGAAAGTACATTTCGCGATAGAACATACGGTGATAGGGATTGGTGGCTACGAACATAAAGGTCAGCTTCGGAATGACGAATAAGAGCAGCTTGCCGTTGCGGGATAAAATATCCTGTTTGCCGAGCAGTTCCAGCACCATTAGCAGGGTCAGCGGCGCAGCAAAGGGCATGCCCGCATATTGCACAGTCGTCCAGAATTGGACTTCTGCGAGAGTGTCGGAAGCCTTTTCGAACGCGGCGCCGAACGTATACAAGATGAAGGAAGCACAGAGCAACAAATAGAGTCGGCGCACGGATACCATTCCACGGATCATAAGCGCATACAAGGCGACTAGCACATTGAGGACGCCGCTAAGCGCGGCGAGTACGATATAGACAGCGGTAAAAGCAGGCATAACATGACATCCTTGTCGGAAAATGTTGTAATCTACCATCAGCGTAGCATAGTGAGGCAGGTTTAGGAATGTAAAATTGCGTCATTTTGTTGCAGTGCAGCCCGGCTGCTTTCAATGGAAAGCAATTGTGGCGGCAAGCGGAAAAGCCCTTCCTTTTGCCATGTCGGCAGTTGGAAGGGCAGTGGGGTAGCAATGGGAATTAGTCGGGAATTAAGCAACGATTCCTTATTTCACAAGAGCGAGCAACGTTTCGTTGAATTTATCCGGCTCGTCGAACAGCATCGCGTGGCCGCTCTCCTCAAAGCGGATCAGCTCTGCTTGAGGAACGAGCTCCAGCGTTTTTTCCGCCAGCTCTAGCGGGCAGATCTTATCTTGAACACCGTGCAGCACCGTCACTGGAACCGAGATCGCCGGCAAGTCGCCTCGCAGATCCTCATCGCGCAGTGATTCCATCGCCCGGACGGTGGCATGGGCAGTCGATTCCAGACAGATCATGCTCAACCACTGGGCGAATGGCTGGGAAGGCTGCTTGCCGACGAATTGTTTACCGAACGCCTCGATCATCGCAGGACGATCTTTATGGGTATCGTTTATCATCGTGTCTACTTGTTTGACCGGAGCGCCATAAGGGAAGTCCTCCGCCCGGGTGAAACGTGGAGCTGCAGCTCCTGCCAGTATGAGACGAGATACGCCGTGCTCGTTGTGCAAGTTCATGTAGCGAACGGCTATCGCGCCGCCCATCGAGAAGCCAACGAGTGTGAATCGCTCCAAGCCCAGCTTGTCCACGACAGCTCGCACGTCATCGGCCATGCGGTCGTAAGAATAGTTTTCCCATGGGCCGTCGGATTTGCCAAAACCGCGGAAGTCGATGCCAATGAAGCGGAGTCCTTGTTGCGGAAGCAGCATGGACTGGTATTCAAACATCCTCGAGCTAGCCGGCCAACCGTGCAGGAAAACGACAGGCTCCCCTTGTCCAAGGTCCTCTACATACAGCTTTACTCCGGGTTCAACCTCAATATATTTGCCCATAAGACGATTCCTCCCTAGTTTAAATTACTTCTTTCATAACAAGCTCCATTCGTATTCTTACCCTCGTCTATTCCCGGCTACGCGCGGATTTTATGTCGGCTTCCCGCCAGTTGTTGATTTCAGCAGCTTTGCGTGAATTGCTTGTCAGGTGGCCCTCTTCATCAAGAGAATCTTTCTACAGCGGGGTGATGGTGCAGAAGTTGCGGAAAATGGTACAATAAATACAAACGGGTGTTCGGTCGAAGGGAGTTGCGGTATGGAGGAAAAGGAATCCGGAGTGGAAGCAGCTCTCGAGGGCACAAGGCTGCGAATCGCGGTGCGGGCACTGGCCGAATATGCCTGCCGAAGTGGCAGCATCGAGTATGGGTTTCGTAGCGGAGCGACGTTGTCCGAAGGAACCCGCATCCATAAGGAGATACAAGCGGCCTACGGCGAAGGGGACGAGCGTGAGCTTTTCTTAAGGGCGGAGCTGGAGCATGCGGGCGTGGAGTGGACGGTGGAGGGCCGCTGCGACGGGTTGCTTCAGGAGGAAGGCGGCGGTGCGGCAGTTGACGAGATCAAGTCGACCTCCGGTCGCTTGGAAGATATTCCCAATGACGGCTGGCCCGTCCACTGGGCTCAAGCAATGGGCTACGCCTATATTTATGCCGTGCAGCAGGGGCAGGAGTCGATGCGTGTGCAGCTGACCTATGTGCAAATGGAATCAGGTGCCATTCGCAGGCTGAGCCGGATTTGCACCGTGGATGAACTGAGAGATTTGCTGCTTGGCCTGCTTAACGCTTACGCCCCGTATGCTCGCATGATGCAGCAGCATCGTGAGCGGCGCGATAGCAGCCTGGTGGAACTGGACTTTCCGTTCGGCGGCTTTCGCCCGGGGCAAAAGAAGCTCTCGGCCGCTGTATATCGGACGCTGGAAGGTCGCGGCGGGCTGTTCGCCAAGGCTCCGACCGGCATCGGCAAAACGATGTCGGTGCTGTGGCCGGCGGTACGCTCGCTTGGCGGGGAGAACGTAGCCCGCCTGTTTTATCTTACGGCCCGGACGACGACGCGGGCGGCTGCCGAAGATGCCCTGCGGCGAATGGAAGCCGGAGGGCTCAAACTTCATGCGGTAACCTTGACCGCCAAGGAAAAGATCTGCCCGCAGATGGTTGTGCGCTGCGACAAGGCGGAATGCCCTTTTGCCGACGGATACTTCGACCGGATCAATGGGGCTGTGCTCGATCTGCTGGAGCAGGAGACACTAATCACGCGCGAGACCGTGGAGCGATACGCGATGAAGCATAGGGTTTGCCCGTTCGAGTTCTCGCTGGATGCTGCTTATGCGGCCGATGTGGTTATTGGCGATTACAATTACGTCTTCGACCCCAAGGTATCGTTGAAAAGGTTTCTAGCCGAACAGGCACGCCGCGCGGTGCTACTCGTGGACGAGGCGCATAACCTGCCCGATCGTGCCCGGTCGATGTACTCCGCCTCGCTGGAGAAAGCGCCATTCCTGGCGCTTCAGCGCTCCTTCAAGAGCAGCGCGCCGGCGCTGGCGACGGCCGCCAAGGCCGTGAATGCGCAGTTCATCGCGCTGCGCAAAGAGATGGACGCCGGCGGAACAGGGCCGGCGGGATTGAGCGCTGCCGGCGCAGGCGTGTTTGCCGCAGCTGAGCCTCCCGCTGAGCTGCTGGAGGTGGCGCGCAGCTTCGCCGCGGAGGCAGCAGCGGTGCTGGCCGCTGGAGTCCCGGCGGGCACGTCGCCGGAGGATGCGCAGCTGCTGCTGGACGTTTACTGGACTGCAAAAGCATTCGATGCCGCTGGCGGTTGGTACGATGAGCGCTTCACGGTCATGGTCGAGCGCTCTAAGGGCTCATCGCTCAAGGTGACGCTCCAATGCCTTGACCCTTCGCAATTGCTGCGGCAGACGGGACGCCAGTATGGCGGGCGTGTGTTCTTTTCGGCGACGCTGTCTCCGCTGCCGTTCTATATGGATCAGCTGGGGGCCGAGGAGGAGGATCGCTCGCTGACGCTGCCTTCGCCCTTCGATCCTGCTCAGCTGGATGCCAAGATCCTGCCGCTCTCCACGAGATATGCGGATCGCGGCGATACGCTCCAGCCGCTCGTTCGAGCGCTGCTGGCGGCCGCCTCGGATACGGGCGGTAACTGGCTGGTATTTTTCCCGTCGTATGCCTATATGAACGCGGCTTATCGCCAGTTGCTGATTGAGCTCGGTGTGGACGATGGAGCGGATAGCGGTACGGATAGCGTTACGGGAGGCAATACGGATAGGGATGAGACACAGCCCGAGTCCGCGCCACCACCTGGTTCCAAGTCGCAATTCGCTGTAATGTCGCAGTCAGACTCTACGCCGCTGCCAGGGGACGAGCTAACGTTACCTCTCACAGAGGGACGAGAGCTGCATCTTCTGCTTCAGCGGACGGAGATGTCGGAGGAGGAGCGGGATCTCTTTCTCTCGGCCTATCAGCCGGTCGGTGAGGACGGCGAGGGTAGTTTAGTGCGCATGGGTTTTGCGGTCATGGGTGGCATTTTTTCGGAAGGGATCGATCTGGCAGGGGACAAGCTGACCGGGGTAGCGATTATCGGTGTCGGCCTGCCGCAGATCGGACCGGAGCGCGATTTGCTGTCCGCCTACGAACAGCGCCAAGGACGAAACGGCTTCGATTACGCCTATGTCTATCCCGGCATTAGCAAGGTGCTGCAGGCGGGAGGCCGCCTTATCCGCAGCGAACAGGATCGCGGCACGTTGCTGCTGATCGACGACCGCTACCGACAGCCCCGCTATCGACGGCTGTTGCCGGAGGAATGGCTGATTGCTGTCGATCGCGGAGGAACGATTCAATAGCATCTTGAAAAAAGAATTCATCTACTGTACTCGCCTCATAGCGAGCTGAAAACCGATCTGGATCTGGGACGCTTCCCCGCTGGCAAATTCGATACGAATGATCTCATTTTGCACGCAGGAAGATTCGCCTATAACTTCTTGCGCATCATGGGACAAGAAAGCTTGCGTGAGGACGACGCCCCGATTCGCGGAGGCGTAAAGCGTCGACACATTCGTACCGTCATTCAAAACATCGTGTACATCGTAGCCAGAGTCAGTCGGTACGCGCGCCAAACGAGGTTCAATTTTGGACGTTATAGTCCGTTGTAGACCGTGCGACGAGTGTACCAAGCCTTTGCCTGACGGAAGGCAAACGACCCACCCATTCTTATTTTCCTAATATATGCCTATATATCCCTATTTTAAGGCGTTTTTTTGCTGTACCCAATGAACAGAATCGGATCCGATTCATCTCCATCGATGAGGCATCTCATAACTTTTATCCACTTTACGCCTTCTCTGGTAAGAGCTAATCACGCTTGTCACGGATTCAGGTATTCTCAAATAATGGTACAATATGTTTTTCGATCAATTCAATTCGATTCTTTGCTCGTGACATAAAACGAGAAGCTATAGCGATTACTATTTCCTTCTCTTTATTTACGAAGATCGCATTTCCACCGTCACCCAAAGCTATATAACAATCATTTTGCTTGTTGTCAACAATCCACCATAAATAGCCGTAAGACAACTCTCCGCATCGACTGTTTTCTTTAGTACTGTCCTCGATCCATTTTGAGGATAGAAATTGCTCGCCGTTCCAAGTCCCTCCATTTAAGTATAGCTGTCCGATTTTTGCCATATCCCGTGGTGTTATGGCCAGCCCCCAACCGCCAGTATTCGTGCCTTTAGGATCCACTACCCAACCACGAACATATCTATCTTTAAGAAAAGCAATATAGTCCTCTTTACAATGTACATACGCATTATGGGGTGCTTTGATTCCAAGTGGATCAAAAAGATTTTTAGTGGCAAAAGCAAGCAAAGATTGACCTGTTGCTTTTACGAGAATTTCAGAGAGAATCTGTATACCGATAGTTGAATAGTTAAACCCTTCAAAATCGCCCTTACCGCCCAACAAATCCAGAGCAGCTTTTGTCCAATCATCGCTTGTATACACCTTTGTATATGGCTCCGATTTGTACTTATACGGTGCAGTCATTGTTAGCATATTTTTTATTGAAACGCGCTGTATCGATTTTTCTCCGCGTTTGACCGTGTAGTCGGGGAAAAATTCTAATATTTTCTGGTTTATGCTTTTAATATAGCCTTTGTCTATGGCAATACCCATCAATGCAGAAACAACGCTCTTTGTCACCGATGCAATATGAATAGCATCACCAGCGGTGTAGCCGTCAAAATAGCCTTCATAGACCTTTTCACCACCGTGCATCACGACAATACCCGCAATATTATCATAGTCTGTTTTTATAAGAGTTTCGAGATCTGTAATTTTTTTATTCATTATTATCTCCTCCTATAACGTGTCTAAGAAGAGCATATAATGTTATAAAATTTTTTTCGATAGTACTTACCGTCAACATTTAGAATCTCCTAATATGACGCATTTTTTTAGACCTGATTTATTAAGTAGCAGCCTTTAGGTTACTACTTAGGTAGTCTGAAATAGGAACTGTCCCCTGGTCGCGTCCGTTAGCGAGGCCAGCACGGGGATGTTTTGTTTTAGGCATGTGCTAATAAAGCCTCGAAGTCGAGCAAACCATTCCGCGCCTGTTGTGGTGCGAAAGGCTCGAGAGACCTTCTGTTTCACCTTGACCATGCGCAAATCTCGTTCCGCTTGGTTGTTGTCAAAGGGAATCCGGACATCGTGAATAAACCGAAGAACGGTGTCTATGTAAAGACGGAACCGAATCGCAAGATTTTCCGCTTTGCTTTTCTTTCGCTTGCCTCCCGTGGCCTTCGGCTGCTTAGTGGCTTTGCTCGTCCACTCGGCAGCGCCTCGCGTAGCCAGCCTGCGATCAACTCCGTTTTCCTGATGAACGATAGTCATCTCCCTAGTCTTTGTTGTTCTGTCGAGAATGGATGTTCTGACATATTGATCGACTCGCATAGAATCTAGTACGAGCTCTACGCTCTAAGCTGATGGAGCAGATCTATGATTCAAGCGCATGGATAAAATTTCAAAGCACTCTAGTTATTTAATATACCGTTGGGTTAATATTTAAATATACGATCAGGTTAATATTGGCTGGGTCAGTTTTAATTTCGTTGACGATCTAACAAAGAATCTGAGGGCCGAGAAAGAGGAGCCATCACGGGAGAGTGGGTGTGTGATGTGGGAAAACGCATAAAAGCGACCATCATTGGAGCCGGGCCGGGTGGATTGGCGGCAGCTATGCTGCTAGCGGCCAAAGGACATGAGGTGACCGTGCTGGAGAAGCAGACCTACCTCGGGGGAAGAACCTCTGCGCTTCGGTTGGGGGAGTACATTTTCGACCGGGGGCCAACGTTTCTGATGATGTTGCCGGTGTTGGAGGAGCTGTTCGAGCTGGCGGGTCGGCGGTTGCAGGACTATGTGGAGCTGAAAAGAGTCGATCCGCTGTACACGCTAAAGTTCGGTGAGCTGGAATTCTCCCCCGGCGGCAGCCCACATGAAACGGCGCGTCAAATAGAGGAGCTGTTCCCCGGTAATGGGGAGCGCTATCTCCGATTTATGCATCGGGAAAGGGACAAGCTGGCCCGTGTGCTGCCGCTGTTGAAGCGTCCTTTTACGAGTGTGGGCGGCTACTTGTCGGCGGATATGCTGCGAGCGTTACCGCGCCTTGATGCGGCGGATACAGTTCATAAGCGGCTTTTGCGTTATTTTACCGATGAGCGGTTGCGTTGGGCGTTCTCCTTCCAATCCAAATACCTCGGCATGTCGCCCTGGGAATGTCCCGGCACCTTCACGATTCTCAGCTTCATGGAGCATGAATACGGCTTGCACCATCCCATTGGCGGCTTGAACCGGATCAGTGAGGCGATGGCGGATGTTGCGCGTGAGCATGGAGCGGACATTCGAATGGGCTCGGGCGTGCGCCGAATTATCGTTGAACACGGTCGCACCTGCGGAGTGGAGTTGGATAGCGGCAAGCGGCTGGAGGCCGACGATGTTGTTATTAACGCAGACTTTGGCCATGCGGCGACACATCTATTCGAACCTGGAACACTGAAGTCTTACACTCCCGCCAAAATGAAAAAGAAAAAGCTATCCCTCTCCACCTTCATGTTATATCTGGGTATTAATGCCGAGCTTCCGCTTCCGCATCACAAAATCTTGTTCGCGGCCGACTACCGGAGCAATGTTGACGATATGACGGAGCGCATGGTTTTGTCCGAGGAGCCTTCGCTGTACATTCACAATCCATCCAAGCTAGATCCAACGCTGGCGCCTTCGGGTAAATCCGCCCTTTATCTGCTCCTGCCCGTCCCGAATAATCGCTCCGGCATCAATTGGAAAGAGCAGGCTCAAGCCATGCGCACCGTCATGCTGGAGCGGCTGGCGGCGGAGTGCGGGCTCGCTGGCATCGCGGCGGTGGAGGCGCTTATCGAGGTGGAAGAGATGTACACGCCGGACGATTGGGAGCAACAGTCCTATGTATACGAGGGTGCGACGTTCAACCTGGCACACAGCCTGGATCAAATGATGTATCTGCGTCCCCGCAACAAGTTCCAAGAGGTCGACCATTGCTACCTTGTCGGAGGGGGCACGCATCCCGGGAGCGGCTTGCCGACGATTATCCAATCGGCGATTATAAGCGCGCAACTGCTGGAGGATTCGTATCGGGAAGCTTCTCGAAGACGAGGTTTGCTTGGCCGATGGAGGCGGGGCGCGCCTAACGTATTCGGCGCGTTCCATGCATCCGGCGAGTCCAGCTCATCGGCCGCGCCTAACGTATTCGGCGCCTCTGCCAAGTCTCATACATCCGGAAAACCCACGGCCTCTACCGCCTCCGGCGCTTTCTGTACATCCGGCGAATCTAGCATCTCGGCCGCGCCTAACGTATCCGGCACCTCCGCCGCGTTCCATGCATCCGGCGCCACACAAGAGGGGAGCCCCTCATGAGAGCGGCGATTATTGGTTCGGGCGTTGGCGGCTTGGTGACAGCGCTGCTGCTCCGCCGCCAGGGGCATGAGGTGGATGTTTTTGAAAAGGAAGCAAAAGTCGGCGGTCGACTTGCTTACGAGGAGGACGGGACTGGTCGTTTCCGTATCGATCAGGGACCGACAATCGTGCTGCTGCCGGAGCTGCTAAAGGAAATTTTGCACGAAGCTGGAGTTCCTGGGGACGAGGTGGAGTTGCTGCGGATCGATCCGCTGTATGACTTTTATTATCCGGATGGGACGCGCTGGACCAAATGGCAAGATGTTGGGCAACAGGAGAGAGTGATGGAAGCAGTCTATCCTGGAGGAGGAGCGGACTTTCGTCGGTATATGGAGGATATGGAAGAGCTGTTCAACTACGGCTTCAAGGCGTTCCTCTCCCGTACCTTTAGCGGTCTGGGTTCATTTCTGACGCGGGCAAACTTGGGCTTTCTGCTGCGATCCCGAGCCTACAGGGGATTACATCCTTGGACTTCAGCCTATTTTCGCGAGAAACGCGTCCGCGAAGCGTACTCGATGCAATCTCTCTACATTGGCGGGTCGCCGCAGCAGTCGCCGGCGCTATACGGTCTTATTCCCTACAGCGAGCACAAGCATGGCATCTGGTATATAAAAGGCGGCTACGGCTCACTAGCCGGGACGCTGGAGAAAGCTTGCCGCAGGGCGGGAATTCGGCTGTGCCTAAGCTCGCCGGTCGACAAGGTGCTAGTGGAGTCCAGCCGTTGTGTCGGGCTCTCTGTAGCGGGAAAACGGAGCGATTATGACGCAGTCATTTACAATGGCGATTACCCCGGCTTGAACGGCTTGTTGACAGGCTGGAAGGCGAAGCCACGCACCTTTATCCCCTCATCCGGCTGTTTGCTTGTCTATCTGGGGCTGGATCGGCGTTGGGAGGAGGCGGGTGCGCATCAGTTTTTCATGCCGGATCGGCATATGGAGCATATGCAGGATGTGTTTCGCCGGGGGCGGCTCAATGCGACTCCGTCGTTCTACGTGTTCAATCCGGTTGCGGTTGATCCAGATGCTGCCCGTCCCGGCGAGAGCGTGCTGTACTTCCTTATCCCCGTGCCTGCTGCCGAGGAGCTAGATTGGGACAGCGAAGGCGAAGCACTGGTGCAAAAGGTGCTGGAACGGGCGGAAAAGCTCCGCTTTCCTGGTTTGAGAGAGGCGATCCGCTGGCGCCGTGTTCGGACGCCGCGAGATGCTGCCCGCGCCGGGTTGTACCGCGGCGGAAGCTTCGGCATCGCGCCAGTGCTGCGGCAGTCCGGCGGCTTCCGACCGCAGGTGAAGCCGCTACCGGTGGAACGGCTGTACGCGGTGGGCGCGTCCGTTCATCCCGGGGGCGGCATCCCGATTGTGATGCAGGGAGCACGGCTGCTCAGCCAACTAATCGAGAAGGAGTTGGGGTCATGCTAGAAGCTCGGCTTGCCGCAGAATGCGAAGCAGTCATGAAGCAAAGCTCCGCCAGCTTTTACGAGGCGTTCCGTTTATTGTCGTCTCCGCGCAAAGAGGCGGTTTTTGTCATCTATACATTTTGTCGCATGATCGACGATTCTGTTGATGAGCCGGAGAATGCTTTTTATACGTTGGAGGAGCTGGAGGAGCGGTTCGAGGCGTTGGAGACGGCCGAAGGCCATTTCATCTGGCCCGCGTTGCGCTGGCTGTTGGCGAGCTTCCCCCTTGGCAAAGAGCCTTTTCGTACACAGATGGGTGGGCAAAGAATGGATCGCGTCCGCACGCACTACCGCACGATAGAGGAGTTGGAGGACTACTGTTACCGCGTGGCTGGCTCCGTCGGGGAAATGCTGCTTCCGGTGCTGCATGAGCAGCCGGATACGGCGATTACGGAAGCGGGCATCTGGCTCGGAAAAGGCATGCAAATCGTCAATATTCTCCGAGACGTTGGCGAGGATCAGCAGCTTGGACGGCGGTATTTGCCGCTGGAGCTGTTGGAGCGCTGCGGCTACAGCGTGGAGGAGTTCCACGACGGCCGAGTGAATGAGGCGTTCCGCTTGGTGGTGGAGGAGTTATCCACGCTGGCGGGGGAGTGGTTCCGGCGCGGTTTGCAGGGACTGCACACATACCCTGCAGACAGTGCATTCTCGATCCGGCTGGCGGCTGCTTATTATGCCGCTATTCTCGATGCAGTGCACGCCAACGACTGTGATGTGTTTGCGAAGCGTGCTTTTGTAGATGACGAGGGGCGCAAAAACCTGCTTCGAGGCGTGCTGCTGGAAATGGCCGCAGCCGAACGGACTCGCGAAGGGCACACGGGAGCAGAACTGGCTCCATATGGAGGCGAAAAGCACGAAGGCCGAGCTGAGCTGGCTTCACATGAAAGCGAAAAGTTTCGAGGCCGGGCTGAAGTGTGGTCGGGGCTGAGCTCGGGACATGGGCTCTCGGATGAAAGCCGACCGGAGGAGCCGCCGCAGCGGCTGGCGCTGTGAACCGGAGTATTCGGCAGGGGCGCAGGGGGATGCCAAAGCGCAAGGCGCGGCAGGCCGCCGAGCCCGACATGGGCGGAGGAGGAGTATCAGGCGGACAGCAGATCAACAAAGCGGAGACAGGTATTGAAGCATCTGCTAGACAGCAGATCAACAAAGCGGAGACAGGTATTGAAGCATCTGCTAGACAGCAGATCAGCAAAGTGGAGACGGATGTTGAAGCATCTGCTAGACAGTGGACTAGCAAAACGGAGACGGACATTGAAACGTTTGCCGGACGGCAGACTAGCAAAGTGGAGAAGCACGGTGAAGCATCTGCCGAACTGCGGGAAGCGGGCAAGCAGCGCAGAGCAGCGACCCCTGGAGTCGGCGCAGCATTTCGCTCGCTGGCTGAGCGAGTTGGCGTGAGCGGGTTGCCGCTCACCATGTTTTTTGTTGGCTGGTATACAATTGGGCTGTTGCTGATGGTATTCGCAGAGGTGCCACGCGCGCTCGAGTTCGCCAATGGCATTTTCCTCGTGCTGTATGCACTCAGCTTGAGTGAACTGGCCGCCATCCGCACGGGCTGGAAACGGCTACTGATGCCGGTGCTGCTCATCTCCATCGGCACCTTTGCGGTGGAATGGATGGGTACGCATACGGGATTTCCTTTTGGCGCATACACTTATTCCGATACGCTTGGAGCGCTCGTCTCCGGCGTACCGTGGACGATGGGACTGGCCTGGGTTGGCGTTATTATCAGCGGCGCGCTCATGTCTGCCTCTGGCAACCGCTGGCTTCGAGCGCTGGAGACGGGTCTTTGGGTGCTTTTGCTGGATCTGGTGCTCGATCCCGTGGCGGTAGCTCGAGGCTTCTGGGACTGGGCCGATGGCGGCCCCTATTATGGCATTCCGACTGCGAATTTTGTCAGCTGGTTCATCGTTGGTGCGCTCTTGTCCCTGCTGCTTCCTGTAGTTGAGGTGCAACCAAGACAACGATTGCTGGCGCTCCGCTTATTCCAGTTGATGCTGCTGCTGTTTGGCCTGCTGGCGCTAAAAGCCGGGCTGGGCGCAGCATTTGGCCTGTCGCTGTTGTTCATCTTCATTGCGGAAGGGAGGGTACGCCTTGATTCCCGCCGCCAAAAGCCTGCCCTTTAGAAGGCTATTCGCCCTCTACCAGAGCTTCTATCTGTTTCCGCGCTACCTGCACGGAGTCTATCTTTCAGGGGAACTGGAGCCCGGGACGAGCCCAGTGCGTCCGCTGCCGGTGCTTTACGTGGCCAATCATGTTTCTTGGTGGGACGGGCTTGTGCTTTTCCAACTGACGGAAAAGCTGACGCACTCCGATCCCTTTATCATGATGGATGAGCGGGGCCTACAGCAGTACCCTTTTTTCCGTCGGCTTGGGGCCTTCTCAGTCAATCGGGAGAACCCCCGTGATGTATTGTCTGCGCTTAACTACGCCGAGCAGCGGCTGCTCGGCGGTCATCCGGTGTGGATATTCCCCCAGGGCGCGATTTCGCCGCCCGAGCTGCCGATAGTGGCACAGAGTGGAATCGGGCATCTGCTCCGCCGTTTAGGCATAGCCGAAGTGCGTCCGGTGACGCTACACTACGTTCTTGGAGATCACCAAAAACCAGCGGCGACCGTGAAAGTCGGCCATCCGCTCGTTATGGACTGGAGCAGGTTTACCCGCGAGGAAGCTGCGGTATTCGTCGCTGAGCGGCTGCAGACACAAGTTGAAACGCATCGCCGGGAGCTTGCGGAGCATCCATTGCCCGCCGAGGGCGGAAGCTTCCGTCTTGCTCTAAAAGGTGGGCGCTCCACCTCAGATCGCTATCGCGGCTGGAAGGAGAGATGGCGCAAATGGCAATCCTCCTCGCGGTCGTAAGCGGCCTATTAGTTTTGCAGCTCGGCTTTGTACTCTGGAACCGCCGGTATTACTTTCCTCTTGGCGACGTGTCCGATAGGGAAAGTATTGGTATGGAACCGACGAGCACTCTATCAATGCGTACTCGGTATATCTCTTCCAATCAATCGATTACTGGCTCAATCACCAAAAATAATACTAAGAATTATAAAGTATCACCTAATAATATTTCGGTTCTAATTCCTGCCCGAAACGAGGAGCGGAACATAGGGAACTGCTTAAAAAGTCTGCTGGCCCTTCCGGAACCGCCTCTTGAAATTCTCGTGTTAGACGATCATTCGGAGGATCGTACGGCGGCGATCACTCAGGAACTGGCTGCCCGTTCGGACTCCCGCATCCGTCTGCTGAAGGGACGGAAACTGCCTGAAGAATGGATGGGCAAATCTCATGCATGCGTACAGCTGGCGGAGGCGGCAAAGGGGAGCTGGCTACTATTTCTCGATGCGGATGTGCGTCTTGAACCGGAGGCTCTAAGAGCAGCAGCGCGGGCGGCGCAGGCCCAGGGGCGAGGGCTTATCAGCGGATTTCCTCGGCAGGAGACGGAGACGTGGATGGAAAAGCTGGTTGTCTCCATGATGATGTTCACCATCTTGTGTCATCTTCCGTTAAAGCTGGTAAGCGGCTCCCGCGATCCGCGTTTTGCGGCGGCCAATGGTGCTTTCATTCTGATCCATAGCGACAGCTATTTGGGAATCGGCGGCCATACCGCCGTGCGCTCCTCATTGCTGGACGATATGGAGCTGATCCGCCTGGCGAAGCGCAGCGGTGAGCCGGTGCGGTTGGCCAAGATCGACGGCATTTCCTCCATGCGCATGTATCGCAACGCGGCGGAGGTGTGGGCCGGTTATCGCAAAAACCTGTTCCCTGGAATGGGTCGCAGCCTGCCCTTGTTGATCTTTGTATTCAGCGTGTATACCGCGCTGTATCTGCTGCCGACCGCAGCGCTGATCGGCGGGCTCGCAGCAGCGGTTTTAACCGGAAGTGTTATGCCCGTTGTCTGGCTGGGCTGGGCCGCTATGGCATGGGCGCTCGGTGCGCTCATTAAGCTGACAGTGGATAGGTCGAGCGGTTTGCCCGCCTGGTACAGCTTGCTGCTGCCAGCAAGTATTGTATTGACGGTATTGATCGGACTAGATTCGGCGCGACAACATTACCGCAAGAAGGGTTACGAATGGAAAGGCAGGCGGTATGCATGATGGGAAGCAGAGCGCCATTTCATATCCGTCACCATCCCACTCGCGTTGTCATTGTTGGAGGAGGCTTGGGCGGTTTGTCCTGCGCCATCCATCTGGCCGTCAAAGGCTGCCAGGTAACACTGCTGGAGAAGGAAGCGGAGCTTGGAGGTAAGCTGCAGCGCGTAGAGGAAGCAGGTTACCGCTTCGACAACGGGCCGAGCACGATGACGATGCAGCCGGTTTTTGATGCGGTATTTGGGGCAGCCGGAAGGCGCAGAGAAGATTACCTGGAGTTTCAGCAGTTGAACCCCATCGCGCGCAACAGCTTCCATGACGGTACTATCGTTGACGTAACGACGGACGTTGCGGCGATGGAGGAAGGGATTGCTGCTTACAGCCCGGAGGATGCCCGCGGCTATCGGCCTTTTATGAACGAGAGCGCGAAGTTGTACCGGCTGGCGGAGCAGGAGTTTTTTAGCGGCCTTATATTG
This sequence comes from Paenibacillaceae bacterium GAS479, assembly GCA_900105225.1. Classification (NCBI taxonomy): domain Bacteria; kingdom Bacillati; phylum Bacillota; class Bacilli; order Caryophanales; family Paenibacillaceae; species Paenibacillaceae bacterium GAS479. The sequence continues at coordinate 2,785,606 of LT629764.1, forward strand.
GACTGGAAGGACAAGCTCCGCCCATCGCTGCTGTCCGGCTTCAGCCGAATCAAGCCATTTGCGTCAATGGATCGGACGCTGCGGAACTATTTCCGCCACCCTAATACGCTTGCCATGTTCGGTCGTTATGCGACTTATGTCGGCTCCGCCCCTCGGCAAGCGCCGTCTATTTTCAACATGATGGCTCATGTTGAGGGAGGGATGGGTGTCTTCGCGGTACGAAACGGCACGTATTCCATCGTGGAAGCCTACGCCCGGCTTGCAAGCGAACTCGGGGTGGACATCCGCACAGATGTGGAAGTGCGGCGGGTGAGAACGGAGCGAGGCAAAGCAACTGGCGTGGAGACGGATGCAGGTTTCTTGAGCGCCGATGCCGTGGTCGTAAATGCCGACCCGCTGGCGGCGCTCCGCCTGCTGGTGCCGGAGGAGAAGCTGCGTCCTTCGACGAAGGCTCAGCGATTGGATCGTTTGCAGCCGTCGGTAGCCGGCTTTGTACTGCTGCTTGGGTCAAGGCGGGAGTACAGCGGACTGCTGCATCACAATGTCTTTTTCCCGGAGGAGTACGGCCGGGAGTTCGAGGATCTATTCGCTCACCGGCAGCTGCCAGAGCAGCCTGCCATCTATGTGTGCCGCTCAGCGTCAGCCCCACTTCCCGAAAAGCGCAGCAGCTTGTTTGTGCTTGTTAACGCTCCGGCCCAGCGCGAGGGGCTAGACTATGAAGCGGTCAAAGAAGCTTACGCTGACCGAGTCATTCGTAGCCTGGAGCAGCGAGGACTCCAGGGCTTGTCAGAGGCGATACGCCCGGAGGAGGGAGGGTTCCGCCGAATTCTGACACCGGATGATCTGGCCCAGCGCACCGGGGCGTGGCGCGGGACGATTTACGGCATGTCGTCGAATCGCTTCCGCCAAGCGTTTTTCCGTTTTCCGAGCCGGGACCACGATATTCGAGGACTTTGGTACGTTGGCGGCTCGACCCATCCCGGCGGCGGCACACCGATCGTCACGATCGGCGGACGGCTCGTCGCGGAGCGGCTTATGGAGGAAATAGAACGATCTTGAGGCGCCCCCTAGCTTGATCGATTCCAAGGATAGGATGAAACTTTTATACCGTAAATAACGTACTCATCTTCAGTTCCATTCCTCTGCCAGCATGCTCCATTACTGCCAGGGGCTAGCGGGATGGGAAACTTCAGCTATAGGGGAGTGTTCGGAAGATGTCGTTTTTCAAAAATATGATGGCTTCAATGGGGATTGGCGCAGCCCAAGTAGATACAGTGCTGGAGGTGCCTAACAGCGGCGTTAGGCCTGGCGATACGATCCACGGAAGGATCGTCGTCAGCGGAGGTTCGGTGGCGCAGCAAGTCAACGGCATTGAACTGCTCATCATGACGAGCTACATCAAGGAAGTCAACGATTCGAAGGTTCGCGAAAACGCTGCTCTAGCTCGTCTGCAACTGCGTGAGTCGTTTGAAATTGGAGCTGGCCAACGCGAGGAATTCGAATTTGACCTGGCGCTTCCGCTCTTCACGCCAATTACGGCTGGCGGCACGCAAGTTTGGGTCAAAACGTCGCTGGACATCGCCAGCGCGCTCGACGCTGGAGACAACGATTACATCAAAGTGTTGCCGCACCCGCTCGTTGAGGAGATTCTTGATGCGGTGGATCATCTGGGATTCCGCACCCGCGAGGTGGAGTGCAAGTATGCTGCCCACTCCCGTTATGGGACTCCTATTCTGCAAGAATTCGAGTTCGTGCCACGGACGCGCAACTTCGGGCGGTTGGATGAGCTGGAAATGGTGTTCATCCCCTCAGAAGGTTATGTGGATGTGATCATGGAGGTTGATCGTCGCTCGGGCGCCTTCTCCGAATGGCTCGGCACGGATGAGTCGCGTACCGCATTCCGGCTGAATGAATCCGAGATTCGCAGAGGCACGGATGCCCTGTCACAGGTATTGGAAAATAGAATCCGCAGCTTTATGTAATATTGTTATCCCATATAAAAGGCCTCTTCCCAGGTTGGGGAGAGGCCTTTTTCGCTTGTTCCGGTACTTAATCAAGCTGCCGGCTGCTGCGTCTATCCCTTTGCATACAGTGCTTTATGCTAGTTTAACAGCAAAGCAGGAGGAAGCCCGAGCCAAGCTCAGCTTCCTCCTGCTTTTTGTGAAGTTCCTATCGGGTGGCTTCGGCGCTAGCGAAACTGGGAGCGTCTGAGCTTGTCCATGCACACTAGCGGAAACTGAGAGCGTCTGAGCTTGTCCATGCACACTAGCGGAAACTGAGAGCGTCTGAGCTTGTCCATGCACACTAGCGGAAACTGAGAGCGTCTGAGCTTGTCCATATACGTACTAATCGAAACTGGGAGCGCCAGAGCTTGCCTTGCCCATGCTAACCAAAACTCTTTGCTCCTGAGGTCGTCCATGCACATACTAACGGAACTGAGAGCGCTTATTTCCTCTCCAAACAGGCTACATATGAGCTAACGAAACTGAGAAGCGTTATATTGGTCAAAAACGTAATATTACTGTGAAATCCCCCCCATAGCGTCTCTCAGTTTCGTTACGTCTCGAAAACCCTCCATTTTGCTGAAATAAGGCTTCTCAGTTCCGTTACGCATGGAGGTGCATGAATTCATGGCCAAATGAAGCTTAAAGCGGCTCAGATTCGAAAACAATTCAGCGCCATCAAACTGGGCGGCCTACATATCCTTGGGGCCGTCTCCTTTTTCGCTTGTTCCGGTACGTACTTGTTTCAGCCTGCGGCATTGACCCGTCAGCCCTGGGCAGGCTGAAGGGTCAATGCCGCATATTGTCGATATAGCTCACTTGCGATCGGTCCTGGCGAGCCGTTACCAATGGAGCCGTGGCCATGCACGCGAACAACGGGAACAAGCTCGACGCCACTGCTTGTCAGGAACGCTTCATCGGCAGCAAGCAGATCGTCCGGTGAAAACGCCTCCTCAATGAACGGGATGCCGGCAGCGTCCGCAATCCGCCGTATCGCCTCGCGCGCGATTCCGCCTAAAATGCGGTTTGAGAGCGGATGCGTTCGGATGGCTCCATTTTGAACGAGGTAGAAATTGGCGCTTGAACCCTCCGTTATAATCCCGTCCCGCACAAACACCGCTTCAAAACAGCCCTGCTCAACGGCGGCTTGCTTAGCCAAAATGTTTGGCAACAGGTTGAGCGACTTGATGTGGCAGTTCAGCCAGCGCTCGTCCGGGTGCAGCAATATTCCTACGCCTTCCTGACGTGTAGCAGGAGGCAGCTCCCTCCATGGCTTGATTGTCAGCGATAGTGAGGAGGGCACAGTTGGAAAAGGGTGGTTGCGAGGCGCGATGCCTCTGGTCACCTGCAAATAAATGTCCCCGTTGGACAGCCCGCTACGCAGCATGAGCTCGTCCATGATTCCTTTCAGCACTTTCCGGCTTTGGCCGATTTCGATGCGAATCAGATCTGCACTGCGGTAGAGCCGATCGAGATGCTCCTCTAGCATGAATGGCTGCCCTTCATACACTCGAAAAAACTCATACACACCGTCGCCGAATTGATGGCCGCGCTCCTCGATCGGCAGCACGGGCTCGTCTAACGCGGCAAAGCGGCCGTTAAAATAAGCTAAGCTCATGAATATTGGCTCCTCCTTGGCTCCTTGGCATTGGCATTGGATTCAGTTAAGCGGGACGGCCAGCTCCAGTCCGTTGGCTCAATTGGCTGGCGTCCAGCTCTGCGTGGACGGGTTCATAAATCCAGCATACTCCAACCGAAACTCAGGAACAAACGGATTGTCGACTGCGGCAACAAACGGGCTTGATCCGATAAGCCGCCAATCTGTTGCAACCAAAATTTTTCTGGGCACGTCTGGAAATAAAGGGGAATCCGAATAGGGTTATCGCCAGCAAGGTAGGAAGGGAGCGAGCGAGAAAGATGGGTGATATCATCTGGATCAACGGAGCGTTTGGCTCAGGAAAGACACAAGCAGCGTGGGAGCTGCACCGGCGGTTGCCTGGTTCTTATGTGTACGATCCAGAGAATGCGGGTTATTTTATCCGTGATAATTTACCTGCAGACTTGTTAAAAGAAGACTTCCAGAAGTTTGAAATGTGGCGGCAGTTCAACTATTTTATGCTAGATTATATAGCTGCGCATTATGAGGGGATAATCCTTGTCCCGATGACGGTACCTGATCCGGTGAAATTCGACGAAATGGCCGGTCGGCTGCAAAGGGAAGGCCGGTCAATGCAGGCGTTTGTCCTCTGGGCATCGAAGGAAGTGTTGCTACATCGACTGAGTTTACGAGGTGAAAACAGCAGCTCATGGGCGGCTCTGCAGATCGAACGCTGTCTGCATGGGTTAAAATCGCCCGAACTGGGCCGTCGCATCGAGACGGAAAAGCTGCCCGTGCCGGACGTTGCGAATCGTATTGCAGAGTTGGCGGGATTGAAGCTTCATTCCTGAGCCTGTGGCTCCGCTACTTCTTTTTCACTCTGAGGCAAGTACAGGAAAAAAATAGGCACGAAATCAAACTCCCGACGTACATAGGATGACTGGGCTCATAACAGAGGCCCTCGGGGAATGAACAACGAGCGGAGGAAGCAAGCAAATGAAAAAAAGTACGAAATGGATCTGGATTACAGTAATGCTTGTTCTGCTGGCCGTAATCGGAGGCTGCACAGCCTGGTATTTTACGACCGAACAGGGCGAGCGTAAGATAAAGTCCTGGAAATCCAACAACGCTGGCGGCTTGGAGCGAACTGTAAAGGTCTATGATCAGAACGGTAAGCTGCTGGAAGAATACGAGGGGCGTATCGATATCCAGGACACGGAATACGGCAATAAAATACTGTTTGATCTGAATGGGAAACGAGTCGTCATTTATAACGCAACTGTAATCATCGAAGAAAAGTAAAGAAATAATACTGGCTTCGCTCATGCGCAGGTTTCCCCTTACTTCGACACTCGTACTGGGTTACACTTGGTATGCCTGTACCCTGCTTGGCTTTGCCCTTAGGCAGCGGTTAACTTGAACAATGGTTGTCTGTATCGGTAAGGAAAAGGAGGATGCCGGTGGAACTTTTCGCTGCTCTAATGTTTCTGCTGATTTATGCTCTCGTCGTTGGGGTTTTCCTCTACCGAATTCGTAAAAGAACCTTCCGTCAGCTTCTTAAAGAGAACGCCGGGCTGATGGCGTTGGTGCTGATTCAATTACTTATTTTCGATGGCAATATTTTTCTGAAGGTAGCCCTTGGCAGTGTTATTCTCGCTGTATTTGCTGTCGGATGGCTGCTGGAGGAGAGAGGCAGGCAGCGAGGACAGCCTTGAGGCTGGATCGTTAACGGTCCAAAGCGAGGCTTTGGAATTAATTGAAAATTTTGAAACCTCTTAAAAGCTTTGAAAGCGCTATACCAACATATTCCCCAGGAAATATCCTCCACAATGGGGAACAAGTTATGAACTTCCCGGCATACGGGAGGAAAACTGGCGCTCCTGTCGAATGATATTACCAGGCATTACCGTTCACTCCCTTTTGGAGCGGCTGTACCTGCACTTCGCGTAGCGATGACCTGTAGCAAATCGGGCATGTCGGTGGCAGCCGCGCTGAGGACAAGAACAGCCTTTAACCAAGAAGTCCGGCATATGCCGGCGAGAAAACCGCTCTCCTGAGGAGAGACGAGGAGGAAATAAAGGTGAAGGTACATTTTCAGGTAGGAAACGACAACGGCAATAGCGAGCATGATCTGTTTGTAGACGGCAAAATGATTCGCCAGCCTAACGTATGCTGTCGGGTGGACAAGCTTCCATGGAGCGACGAGCTTCCACCGGAAAGCTTTATCCGCAACCTGCAAGACCAGCTGATTGTAACGATTGACTCCCCCGCGGCGCGTCCCGGGATGTACTATATCGGCAAGTTTGCGCTGATGAGCGGCGAGCTGCTGGAAAACCTGCAAATCGGCATCGACAACAAGGCGGACATGGATCTGCCGATCATCAACACGCTGGCGCAAGTGGCGGCGGTTGCCGTGCAACGCGCCTATGACGAAGCGAAAGGCGTAACGACCGAACCGATCGAAGTTACAGTCGACATGGCTACGGCGCTTCCAGTGACGCAGCATACCGACGAGAGTGCGGCTAAGTTTGAAGCCAAATTCATGGAGGGTACGCATCGCGTGACCGTCCACCTGAACAAGGTGCGGGTAGCGGTCAACATTGTGTTCGACTATGTCAAAGCAATTCCGGAAGCTACGCCAGTTGTATTCGCGCTCCAAAAAGATCGCGAGGGCGCTTGGCGCTCTGGGGATATTTTTGCCGAATTCGTGGAGGCTTATGATCTCGACCAGAAATTTAATGGTGCTTACTTCAAGGACAAGCGTATTCTGCATACGGATATCGGTGACGGTTCGACAGAATATCCGATTACGGAAGGGAATAAGTTCCTGCGCCAGTTCGTGCATGGCAGCCATCACGGCGCTGGTTATGCGATCGAGGAAGCGCTGGACGACTTCAACAAGCTGGTTTATTTGCCGGACAGCCCGCGCCAATTTTTCAGTGATGTGATCAAAAATTCACAGCATAAATACCATAACCGTGCGATTCAGACGCTTCGCCGTCCGCTTGAGGGACAAGCTCGTCATATCGTACAAAACATCCGTAAGCAACTGACAAAAGCGCGGAATGAGATCGACGTCATTTGCGTGTACGGCGGCGGTAGCGTGCTGATGAAGCCGATTTTGCAGCCAATGCTGATCGAGCTTTGCGAAGAGCGCGAAATCAAGCTGTTGTACATTCCGGCTGAGCATGCGGTTACGATGAATGCCGAAGGTCTGGACGCTTTTGTTCGCGGTAAGATCTTCGAGGCGCTGAAGTCCAAAGGGATTAAGCAGCCGGTTTAATCACGGGGGGTGAGACCGGGTGAAGAAGATCAAGCAACCCGGAGAGAATATCAGCCTGAAAACGAAAAAGAATGAGTCGACTGAAGTGATGGACTGGATCAACGGCCAGTCCAACCTGATGGACTCAATTCGCTATCTGGTTGAAAATGAGATCCGCGAGCATGGCGTGCGGAATCTGCAATTGTTTATTCCTGCCGAGAGGGGAACTCTCGTGGCCGGAACAGCGGCAGGCCGCGCTGCGCATGGCGCAGCCGGCAGCGAGGTGGGCGGCGCGGCAGTAGCCGCCGCCGTAGCAGCTCCGGCGCAGCCGGAGCCCGCGGCGGAGACGCCGCAGGCTGCGGCGCGCGAAGCCGCTGCAGCCGCGCGCGAGAGCGCCGCGGCCGCTGAGGCGCCTGCGGACGGGGACAACGTCCCGTCCGCGGAGCGGGAGCTGGCGGCGGCAGGCATCGCCGCCGGTGCAGTTGCGGCGGGCGAAGCGCCGCCGCAGGACCTGCCGCAGCAGCCTGCTGCGGCAGAGCTGGAGCCGGAGCCCGCCAAGGCGGCTCCGGTGGAAGATGATATCGATGACGATGACATCGATAGCTGGATGTAACCGCGCGTGGCGTTAGCCCGCGCGGCAGGGCCCTTGTACCGCCGCGCTAAGTTCGCGGCGGCACAAGGGCTTTTTTTTACCCAAAAGCCCAGCATGACCTCTCCGTTCCTCGCAAAATCCGCTTCATACCACTCGATTGAGCTCAGTACGCTCGGAGATTTAGTAGCTTTCCAGCTTGGCTCCATCCCAGACATGGTCACATCGGACTCAAAAGCAGACGATCCGGACACTTTGCTCCAGTCAAACATAATATTGCCGCGCTTAACAAAAACTTTGGTGAGAATCCTCATTTTTCTTTTGCAGTTCCAGCCGTTAAGTTGTAAACTAACCTGTAGAAGTTCCGGGCCGTATACGGGCCGACAACGCATAGACCGGGAAAGCGTCCGATCTCGTCGTTCGCTGCCGGTGCAGAAGGTTGAAGCTGTCATGGAGCGGCCCCTTACCGTGATTTGTGAAATTTGGTACAAAGCCTTCCGTTCGTAAGCCAGAAGCCTGCTGCACCGTGCAATGAAGCGAATTGCCTCCCTGACGTCCGGCCGAAGATGCTGCTTTACAAGGCAGTGCTCTAGCAGTCGGCGCGGGGGCGGAACCGCATTTCCAGAGTAAAGGAGGAAATATTTCCATGTCCGACAACCAATCTACTCCAGCGGTGGCAACTCAAGAGCCAGCCTCCGTGCAACAACGCGACATCCTTGATCAGCTTATGAAGCCGGAAGTACAAGAGTCCCTGACGGTGCTCGTGGACAATCTTCCGAAGCTGGCCGAAATCGTGACCCTCATGACCAAGTCCTACGATGTAGCCAAGTCCCTCGCAACAGACAAAGTGCTTATCAACGACTTTGGCGGCGGCATCGGCGAGATGGTTAAACCAATCGTCGACAAAACGAAGACGGTTGCTCAAGCGGCTATCGAAGCTGGCGACCAAGTATCCAACGAGAACACTTCAGTTGGTCTGTTTGGCCTGCTGCGTATGCTCAAGGACCCTAACGTACAGCGCACATTGCGCTTCACGCAAGCGTTCCTGGATAACCTCAACGAAAAGCAAAAAAACTAGAACTAACAACGTCCTCCCGCGGGGAGGCCGATAGAACGTGAATGGAGGATGAACATGGCTAAGCATATTCTTATCCTGGGAGGCGGCTACGGCGGACTTCTGGCCGCTACGACGGCGCGCAAGCATTTCACGCCGGCTCAAGCCCAGATTACAGTCGTTAACCGCATCAACGCGCATCAAATCATCACCGAGCTGCATCGTCTGGCCGTCGGCAACCTGTCCGAAGGTAATGTAGCGTTGCCGCTGGACAAGCTTCTGCGTGGCAAGGACATCGATCTGAAAATCGGTGAAGTTTCCGAAATCAAACCGGATGAAAAATCCGTTAAGCTCTCCACGGGCACGACGCTTACGTATGATGCGCTCGTTATTGCTCTTGGTACCGAAACAGCTTTCTTTGGCATTCCAGGCCTGCAGGAAAACAGCTTCACGCTGAAATCCGTAGCAGACGCGAACAAGCTGAAAGCTCATGTTGAAGCTTCTGTAGCAAAATACAAACAATCCGGCAACAAAGCTGACCTGACCTTCGTAGTCGGCGGCGGCGGTTTGACCGGCATCGAGCTTGTTGGCGAATTCGCGGACATGCTTCCAGGCCTGGTTAAAAAGCACGGAATCAGCTACGACGACGTTTCCCTGTATTGTGTAGAAGCAGCTCCATCGATTCTCCCGGGCTTCCCGGCAGAGCTCGTAGAGCGTGCGACGACTTCCCTGGAAAAACGCGGCGTTGAATTCAAAACCGGTCTGCCAATCACGGAAATGAAGGGCACGACTGTGTCCCTCAAAGACGGCAGCACGATCGAATCCAGCACGGTTGTATGGACCGGCGGCGTACAAGGCACGGCTGTTGTCGCGAACAGCGGCATCGAAGTGAATCGTGGTCGCGCTACGGTAACGGAAAACATGCAATCGACTTCCCATGCGGATGTTTTCATCGCTGGCGACAGCGCTGTTGTTATGGGACCTGAAGGTCGTCCGTTCCCTCCAACCGCGCAACTGGCTTGGCAAATGGGTGAGCTGATCGGCTACAATCTGTACGCTTATTTCAACAACCACCCGATGGATACGTTCCAACCTGTATTCTCCGGTACGCTGGGATCGCTCGGCCGCAAGGACGCGATCGGTACGATCGGCGGAAACCAAACTCGTTTGTTGGGCTTGCCAGCAACGCTGATGAAGGAAGCTTCCAACATCCGCTACCTGTCGCATATCAACGGCCTGTTCTCCCTGGCTTACTAATTAATACTTTAGCGGCCTGCTCAGGCAGCCGCCATCGAAAGGCTCTCCGGCTTCGGCTGGAGGGCCTTTTTGCTATGCTCTTCGGCAGAGCCTTTATGTTGAACTCTTCATGGGGCCAACTATTATGTTGTGCGGAAGGATTTTTAGCACCCGGAAGCGCTCGTTAAGCTGCCGAATTTCTCGACCGAGAAGTACTGGGGTTCCAACAAGCTAAGCGGAACTATAAATTAACTTGAAAGCGTAGAGCAAAGTGATATTCTTAGGTCAATGCGGTTTGTGTCAGCAACGCCCTACATACGTTTCGCACACAAGCTGGGCAAAACGCAAGATCTTGCCGAAAGAAGGGGCCGAATGGAACGACAACCGATCATAACTGCCGAATCAAAGGAAGAGTTTCAAATTGAAAGCTTGCGGGTTGAATATGCGGCCAATCCGATCGCTGTTCATACGCATCAGCCTCGATTCTCCTGGGGTTTCCGCTGCAGCCGGCACAACGAACGTCAGACTGCCTTTCAAATTGTTGTCGTGGACGGCACGGAATCTAGCGATAGCTGGCAGTTTCCGTTATGGGACAGCGGCAAAATCGATTCGGAACAAAATGAAGCGATTGAATATGCAGGGCCGCAGTTGCTTTCGGGACAGCGCTATTTTTGGAAAGTAAGGGCTTGGGATCGATCAGGCGCAGCTTCGAATTACAGCGAGATTGGCACCTGGGAAATGGCGCTGCTTCATGCGGAAGATTGGCATGGCGTGAAATGGATCGGCGTCACAGAACGGAACCAACAAGAATGGATAGGAGCAAGCGGAGATGGGGCGAAGTCCGGCGGGTTGCCGATATTTCGGCATCAGTTCCAATTAAACGCTGAGATTAAACGCGCTAAAATCTACCTTTGCGGCCTGGGGCAATTCGAGCTGCGCTTGAATGGCGAAAAGGTCAGCGATGCCGTACTGTCGCCAGGCTGGACAAACTATGACCGCACCTGTCTATATTCGGCTTTTGACGTTACCGAACAGCTGCAGGCAGGCAGCAATGCGGTTGGGATTTTGCTCGGCAACGGCTTTTATAATGTTGCCGGGGGCCGTTATGCCAAATATCTGGGCAGCTACGGGCTGCCAAAGCTGATTTTCCAACTGCGGGCAGAGTTGAACGACGGAACCATCGTCCGCATTTGCAGCGATGAGAGCTGGTCGGTTAGCAGCAGCCCCGTTACATTTTCCTGTATGTATGGAGGGGAAGATTACAACGCATTATTGGAACAGGACGGCTGGGATCAGGCGGATTTTGCCGCGGACGAACGCTGGAAGCCGGCATCGCTCGTAAACGCGCCAGATGGCGTGCTTCAAGGGGAAACGGCTCCCCCAATGAAAGTGATGCGCCGTTTTGCGGCAGAGCTGCTTCCAGAGGGCCCGAAAGGAACCTATGTATACGACTTCAAGCAAAACTTCTCAGGCTGGATGAAAATTGCTGTGCAAGGACCGCCTGGCGCAACCGTTACTTTAACGCCGAGCGAGCTGCTGGACGATAGCGGCGCCGCGGACCAGGAACGGACAATGGGCGGCCCGACTTACTTCTCGTATACGCTGAAGGGCGGTGGCGAGGAGATATGGGCGCCGAGATTCACCTATACGGGGTTTCGGTATGTCCAGGTTAAGGGAGCAATTCCGGTTGAAATGCAGAGCTGCACGGACTCTGACGGCGCGGAGGAACTTCCTTTGCTGCTGCGCATCGAAGGAGAAATGATCTATCCCGACGTAGAGACGGCAGGCTCGTTCCAAAGCTCAAACGAGATGTGGAACCGCACGCATGAAATCATTAACTGGGCTATTCTCAGCAATATGAAGAGCATTCTTACGGATTGTCCACATCGCGAGAAGCTGGGATGGCTTGAGCAAGTTCACTTGATGGGGCCGTCCATTATGTACAACTACAATGTGGCCGGACTTTACCGCAAAATTATCGGAGATATGAGGGACGATCAGACGAAGGAAGGCCTTATTCCCGACATCGCGCCGGAATTCACCGTATTTGAGGGAGCTTTCCGGGATTCGCCGGAGTGGGGCGCCGCTTATGTTTTGGCGACTTGGTATGCTTATAACTGGTACGGCGATAGCCGGTTACTGGAAGAAAATTTTAACGGGATGAAACGATATGTGGAATACTTGAGCTCCAAAGCGGATGGTTACATCGTTCGGCATGGCCTTGGCGATTGGTGCGACGTAGGTCCTGACCCTGGCTTTGCCCAAAATACGCCAGTTCCGCTGACGGCCACAGCTACCTATTACTATGCTGCGGATACAATGGGTAAAATCTCTGCATTGACCGGCCGTCCTGACGAAGCCGCTTGTTTCGAAGAGCTTGCCGAGAACATCAAGTCTGCTTTTAACGAGCATTTCTGGAATGGCGAGAAAAGCTATTACGCTACAGGAAGCCAGACTTCGAACGCCTTTCCGCTGGCTGTAGGGCTTGTCCCGAATGAAATTCGCGACATTGTAGGGGATCAACTTGTTGCGGATATTCGCGCGCATGGTAATCATCTTACCGGCGGAGACGTAGGTTTTCGGTACTTGCTTATGGCGCTGTTGAAACTCGACTATCCTGGAATCGTTTCCAGTATTCTGAATCAAACCGATGATCCGAGCTACGGCTTTCAGCTTCTGCATGGCGCTACAACGTTGACCGAGAGATGGGATGGGCCAACTGCCGGACATTCTCAAAACCATTTTATGCTTGGCCATGCCGAAGAATGGTTTTACGCAGGTCTTGCCGGAATAAGAATTCCATACGAGGGACAATCGGACTCGCGCCGGACCGTTCGAATCGCTCCGCGGTTTGTGGACGGGATCGACTGGGTAAAAGCGCATCATGTGCTCAGTCAAGGAAGAGTGGAGGTAAGCTGGGCGCGGACGGATTCGAAGCGGCTAACGCTCCATGTGCAATTGCCGGTTAATACAACCGCGCTGATTGAGCTGGCTGATCTTCAACCAGAGCAAATTCAATCTTCCGGACTTGCTTGCCGAATTGAAATGGATGGCCGTTGTGCGAGAATAGAGGTCGGTTCGGGCTGTTATTCCTTTGAGATCGACGAGGCTTAATTCATCCTTTAGTTGCTGATTTCGATCAGCGGTTTTTTTGTTAAAATGTTTTAAAAAAATCAGTCTGGAATCTTCTGGACTGCCCGATTATTTGCTTTAATAGGAGCGAATGGAAAATTCATTGATAACCGTTTTTGTCGCAGTCGATGAGATGCCGCTTCGCCGAAAACTGAGAGCACTTAATTGGGCTGCTTGCGGAGCGATAATTCATTGGCGAAATACCATCGATAGGAAAAGAAAAAACTTGGAATTGCCGTCAGCGGCAAAACCGCGGAGAAAATTACGAAAGAAATTAAGCGTGTCGAGCAAACGAAGCAGACCAAAAAAGCTGAGCTGGCTCGGAAAGCCGAAGCAAATAAAGCTACCGAGGTTCTCTGCTGTATGCTTTGACTATACATTCTGGTCTTTGACTGTAAGTACTGGTGTTGCTCTTTGATTGTCTTCTTGGGCCGGGCCTGTTGTCTGAGACTTTCGCCGCCATGTCTCAAGGTTTAGTCCTCCGTAGACAAGGGTAAGTAGAGGCATGGGCAGTAACTAGTACCAGCCAATCTACTTGAATAGGAGCGATGTACCATGCCAGAAGGTCTGAGCGATAAAATCAAGGGAACCGTGAACAAAGTGAAGGGCGAGGCCAAGGATCAATGGGGCAACGCCACCGATAATCGGAGCCTTCAAGCAGAGGGCAAGGTAGACAAGGCCAAGGGCGAGGTCCAGCAAAAGGTCGGAGAAATCAAAGACCGCCACTGAAGCTGATTTCTGACCCCCCGGAACATATAGCAGGCCTCAGCGTAACAGGCTCAAGCAACGACTTGGCCGAAATCGCCGTATAGAAGAAGTCCATCTGCAGCATTGCTGCGGATGGGCTTTTTGGCGTTTGCTCGTACTATCTATGAAAGAAACCTGTTTGGAGTGGGGAAATACATCATTTGAATCATAAAGGAACTGTTAGCTGAATTACTTATCGATCAGTTGGATGTTAGTTGTATGAGGGTGGGAGCTACCTGGGTGCTTCATACGCTGTAGAGCAGTATTGTCCGGGAGGAAGGGCCGATTTCACGAAAAACTTCCTCAAGCGGTCATTCCGGACGGCAGAATCCGTAATATACACAATTACTACCTAATAAATGTTCGTGAAATAACGAATCTCTCCCTCTTTTTATAGCGATTTTTGACCAATTAAGCCCAAAATCGTTGTTTTCTCCGTTCATTCTCCGCTTATTTCTACATTTTGTGCGGTTTTCGGCTATGTTTCGCTTTTTGAGACCGCTTCTGCTGTTCCAGTTCCTTGAATGTTTTCTTGCTCGGTCAATCCAATCCCATTCCATGTTGAACTTTTAACTGTACGCTGGCCGTGCCGGTCTTCCTGATCTTAATGCTGAACCGCCAATGTTTCTTTGGTTCATAACCATTCTGATCTCTCTAGCCTACCCGACCTTGTCACTCCCGCGCCTAAACAACCTGATTTTACTGCTTATCCGCCATTATTTTTCCGGTTCCTAATACGGAAACACCTAGCTATTGGGTCTGCTTCACACGATATGTCCGCATTTTATGTCCATTCCTGTCGCTCGATCCCTTGACCGAGTTTTTATCTGTTTTCATTGTTTATCGGAATCGATCATGGCCACCTTTAAATTGATTTACCTTACTTGTTACTTTCAAGCTCCGTAATCCGCCATCAAAGTTGGATATGCTGATTTTATTGATTTAATGAAACCCAGTTTATTTATTTTATTCTTTATTTAATTCGAATTCATATGTTATGTAATTGCATATAATAAACCTATCCATTGTTTCGCGCTCAATCAATAAAAAAGTTTAAAATAGACAAAAACTCCTCTGCCGAAGCAGAGGAGTCTGTTTACTTACGTTTGATTGCTGGAACGCATGACAATAGTTCTAGCAAAGGAATGCGCGGCTGATGATGACAAGCAGAATGAACAGAACGAGAATGGCGCCCATGCTGGAATAACCCCAACCGCCGCCACCGCAGCCGCCGCCGCAATTGCCGATACCGCCAACATCTCCACAGCCAACACCACCGTAACCGCCGTAACCTTGACCTACGCCACCAACATTGCCCAAACCATAAGACATTTGCAAATCCCCTTTTTCGTTAGATTGAGTTATCTTAAATAAAACCTGTTTTGTGAAAGTTGAGCATGAGACACGTGAGGCGCATCATATTAAATGGCCGATTGTATCTTCATTCCATGCGAACTAGTAGAGGAACGCCCGGCTGATGATAACCAGCAGGATGAACAGGACAAGGATTGCTCCTGTGTTCGTCCAGAGGCCACCATACCCGACACCGCCACAACCTGCTCCTACGCCGCCAACGCCGTATGACATTTGTCAAATCCCCTTTCGCTTGAGATAAGACATCATACGCTGGGTGGGGACGTGGTGTTTGGGCAGGAAGGCCAATTGATCATAAATAGGCGTTTTCCACGTATAAAAACGACGGACTGGTCTCCTATGGAGTGGCAGATCCGCCGTTGTTCTTTAGCTTTTTGAATGCAAACATATCCAAAGTTGTTGTTTGACAGCGTACGTGTGCGATGCCGGTCGGGGCCGGAATCGCACATGCACGGTTTTTGATACCTGTAAGACGATTTAGCAGAAGAATACGCTGAGAATGATAACGAGCAGGATGAAAAGAACGAGGACAACAGCTGAAGTGGAAGCCTTTTTACCTCTGTAAGCCGATCTGCCAAGAGCACCTACGTCTGCAGCATCTATAGCTTCATCTACCGCTGCGGAGTTATAAGGAGGGAATGCGTAGGAATTATATGGGGAGTATGCAGATTCTACACCTACTCCGTTGTAAAGCGGATAATCATTTGACTCTTGGACCAGGGCGTCCAGGTTCGCCCCATTAGCGACACAGTTTACATTGTTGATTCTAGCCATTTTTTAAAATCTCCTTTTCTAGTAGAATAATATAAGATATTCCATAGATCTGATATTGGTTTGGACGGGCGGCTAAATGTGTGTTTGATTATGTAGAATAAGCAAAATCCCCCGCGGCATTAGCTGCGGGGGATTTCATTACTTCAATTATACAATTACTTTGAGTCCGTTAAGGTCTAGTAAAGGAACGCGCGGCTGATGATTACCAGCAAAATGAAGAGAACCAGTATCGCGCCTGTAGTCGAACCGCCCCAGCCGCCGCCGCCGCAACCATTGCCGCAGCCATAACCGTTACCGTAACCTCCAACGCCTCCGACGCAACCTGCGCCGACACCTCCAACTGCTCCGTTAACTCCGTAAGACATGGTGTCAAATCCCCTTTCTTGTGGTATGCCCCATCATACGGGGCAGCTGACCTAGATGTTTGGGCGGATGACATAAATGTGCAGATGCTGATTTTAGTTAAGAGCCCAATCCAGTCAAGCCAGGTACTGCATAATAGACTTCCTACCAGTCCGCATATCGGGGCTGGTCACTTGCATAAAATGTAGTCGGCTATGGAGGTTGTTCAAAAAGGCCACCATTGATCACGAAGTAAAGCAGGAAGCCAACTCGACATCGAATCTTGTATTCACCTTCGAAGTAAGGTGATCATGTAGGTTTGCCTACATTCCGCTCCTCCTTCTTCTGGTTCATACAACCTTCTCGGTGCTGAACGGCGTCCTTTTTGAACACGCACTTATAGAGCAGGGAGGGGCTCGGTATGAATATTTTCCGGGAAATAATTAAGGGTGATTATGAGCAGGTAACGTTATGCCATGATGCGGACACTGGCCTTAAAGCATTTATTGTGCTGCATAACACGCGGCTCGGACCGGCACTCGGTGGCTGCCGAATGAAAAGTTATGCCTCTGAAGAGGAGGCACTGCTGGATGCAATGCGCCTTGCCAAAGGAATGAGCTATAAAAACGCAGCTTACCGGTTGCCTTATGGTGGAGGAAAGGCGGTTATTTGGCAGGAAGAGTCTGAGGAAGAGCCGGCCCGAGGCTCAAACAGTAGTATAGGCGAGTCCAGAATCCGTCTATTTCAGGCGCTGGGAAGAGGGATCGAAGGGCTTGGAGGTCGTTTTATAACCGGGTTGGATCTGGGGACGACGGTGCTGGATATGGATGCAATCCGCACGCAAACCGAGTATGTAACAGACACGACGGGCAGCTTGATGGCCACGGATGAATTTACGGCGGAGATGACGGCTTACGGGGTATATAAGGGGATGCGCGCTGCCGTGAAGAAAAAGCATAACTTACCGACTTTATATGATCTGAAGGTGCTTGTACAAGGGCTGGGCAAGGTCGGGCGGCGATTATGCCGGTATTTGTATGAAGATGGAGCGCGTATTCTTGTGTCGGATCTGAATCCGAAAGCGGAGGCGGACGCAATTCGACTGTACGGCGCCAGGCGGGTGCGTGCGGACCGTGTGTACGGCACGGCCTGTGATATTTTTGCTCCGTGTGCGGCTGGTGGAATTCTGGATGACCGTACCATTCCGAAGCTGAAGTGTTCCATCATTGCAGGAGCAGCGAACAATCAGCTGCGCATGGAGAGGCATGGGGAGTTGGTGGAGGAGAGGAATATTTTGTACGCCCCAGACTTCATTGTGAATGCAGGAGGTATTATCGTTACAGCTGGGGAGCTGAAGGGTGGCGGTCGCGAGGATCTGCTGCAAAGCGTCGATGTGGTTGGCGATACACTGCTGGAGGTGCTCGAACTGGCGGAGGACAGTGGTGTACCAGCTTCCAGAGCGGCTCTAATGTTTGCGAAGATGCGTCTGGATGGTACTTGAGTGAATGAGGATGAGCCAACGGTGTCCCGTCTTCCAGGGCTGCTCTAATGTTCGCGAAGATGCGTCTGGATGATGGTGCTTGAGCGAATGTGATGTGTTAGCAGTTATCGTTATCATTTAGATTGCAGTTAAGGTTGTAAATTAGATGAAGAAAGCATACAAACGGCCCGTAACAACCGATGGCAGCGGTTGTTACGGGCCGGATTTTGTTTCTATATAGGTTGAGCTAGAGAGACGAGGAGGAGTGAAATGAACCGTCCTTCTTGACGCGCAATACGGAATAGCCGGCCTTATGGACGGTTCCGTGTGCAACAGAACTACGATAATTACGCGAATGAGAACGATTAGGATATCGATTCTCGTAGAAGATTAGACGTCCCGCAGACCCTTAGTCATAGCGGCAATCAGCTTGCCTGTACGATCCAGGCCGTATTCCCAGAACATGAGACCACCGAGAGCGTGCTCACGGATATAAGTGCATTTCGCTGCAATGGATTGTTCATCTTCATAGGAGATGAACGTCTCGCCGTTGAACAAATACGGTGCCTGAGCCTCTTCGTCCCAGTGGCGACGATAGCCTTGGACATTGATATAGTTCTCGGCAAGCTCCGTGTAGTTCGGGCCGTAACCGCCGGTAGAGGCTGCCATTTGATGCAGGCCGTTGTCGCGATCGGGAACTCCGGTCCAGAGACGAGAGTAAAAAGCGGCTCCGAGCACTATTTTGGACAGCGGTACACCTGCACCTGCGAACATCCGGACTGAAGCATCGGCGCTGATACGGAACAGATCGCCTGAAGGCGTATATAGATTTGTATGATGGCCGGTAAGCACCTGGAAGCCGCCCCTCATGTCATAGGTCATCAGCTGGATGAAATCAAGCAGCGGATGCACTTGATCCATTTCGGTGCCATCCAGGTAATACTGGTCCGCTCCTGCAGCGATGGTCAGCAAATAGTGCCCAGCGGTTTCCTTGCCTTTACGATCCAAAGCTTCCCGCAGCTCTCGCAGCAGCAGGGTGAAGTTCTGTTTGTCAGCCTTGCTGCTAGCGATACCAGCCACGCCATAACTTGGATACTCCCAGTCCAGGTCGATGCCATCCAGCGGCAGTTCCTCTAGCGCATGCAGCGCCGAGGCGGCCATTTTGGAACGGCCCTCCGCGGTGGATGCAGCCTCGGAGAAACCGCCTGCGCTCCAGCCGCCGACGGACAGGATTATTTTCAGCTCGGGGTAGTCGCCCCGGATTCGACGCAGCACATCAATATGCTTCAGATGTGAGATGACGATTTCGTCCTCACGCACATGGCCGAACGCGAGGTTGAGATGAGTCAGTTGCTGCAGATCACCCTCCGTCATTAGCGGAAGATGATGATCGTTTACATAACCGGCACGAATATAACTCATACTTCGCATTCCTCCCAGAATCGCCGAACGTTGTCCATCGCGATGCGCGAGGCTTCGCGGCATTCTTCCATACCTTCGAATTCAACCGTGATATATCCGTCGAAGCCGGATTCCTTGATCAAGCGGATCAGCTTGCGAATCGGCAGGTCGCCGTGACCGACAATCGCGCCGCGCATGTAGTTCCCGTGCGAGCTGCGGAACCAGTAGCCGCCTCCAGGATTTTGATCATAAGGTCGAATATAGAAATCTTTGAAGTGTACAAGGGAAGCATATTTCAGGTTGTTCATAACTCCGACAATAGGGTCCTCATCCACGCAAAGGAAGTTGCCAACATCGAGCGTTGTGCGGAAATTCGAACGGTTCACGGCACGCAGAATACGCTGCACCCGGTCGCTCGATTGAGCGCTGAAGCCGTGGTTCTCGATCGTCGTCGTAATGCCCAGCGGAGCGGCATAGTCGGCGATTTGGCGAGAGCCCTCAACCATCTCTTCAAAATGATCGTCGAACCAGTCGATGCTCATCTGTTCCTGAGGAATCGTAAAAGCCGTAACGTCATGACGCATATGGCGGACGCCAAGGCGAGCACATAGATCCACATGCCCCTTCAGCCTGGCAACTTCAGCGTCAAAAGCTTCCGGCGTCTCCTGCACAAAGTTGGCCGGCAAACAGTAGTTGGACAGATCGATGCCACGCTCGCGAGCCCTTTCGCGGACCGCATCTGCAAGCTCAAGATTATCGATGAGCGTATAACCGTACGGAACCATTTCCATATGCTCTCCACCGTTGTCTGCAATCCAGTCGATTGCGTCGAGCACGGTCATCTGTCCCGCTTTGAGGGCGTTCAGCAGGCTATATGTGCTTAATCCAAGCTTCATTCTGTCTCCTCCTTATCGGGTCAGGCGAATGGCTAGTGCGATTGGAGTTTCTCCAGCCCGCAGTGACTCTGGAAGCTTCACAAACCAGCCTTGTGCGGTCTTCTCCAGCTCCAGCGCTGTACCGGCTGCATCGCCGCAGCCAAGCAGCTCTGCGCTTGCGAAGTGACCTTCCAGCGGCAGCTCCAACTGCTGCTCCATAGTCTCGCGTTCCGCATACAACCGGATGGCGAATACGTCGTTTCCTTTGGAAGTAAAGTTCAGCTTGCCCGACTGGTAAGGAGCGATAGGGCGTGTAGCATAAATAGCATCGCCGTTTTCCCTCAACCAAGCGCCAATGCCCTTCATGCGCTGGATGGCTGTTTTTGGCAGACGTCCATCCGGTTGCGGCGCTACATTAAGCGCAAGATTGCCGCCTTTAGCTACAATCTCAACGAGCAGATGAATGAGCTGGCGCAGCGATTTGTAATCGTCCTCAAAACGGAAGCTGAAGGCGGTTCCCATCGTAATATTGCTTTCCCATGGAATGAACAACGGGTCTTTCGGCAGTGTCTGTTCCGGAGTGACCAGATTCTCGTAAGCTCCGCCAATCGTGCGGTCTGCTGAGAGCAGCCAAGGCTGGATCAGACGAGCTTTCTCTACAACTTCGCCAAGGCGAATATCCTGGCCGCTGCGCGGGCCAACCCATCCGGCATCCAGCCAGAGCATGTCGATACGGCCGTAATTTGTCATCAGCTCCATGATTTGCTCATGGGTGAACTGGACAAACTTTTCCCATAACCAAGGGTACTTAGCAGGATCGTAGGAAGGACCACGCTTCGTTTCGGTATGCGGCATGTCAGGCGACCAGTAGTATGGTGTATGCCAGTCAGCTTTGGAGAAATAGGCGCTGATCGCCACACCGCGGGCACGGAAGGCGTCGAACAGCTGGCGACAAACATCCGCATACGGATGGGTGTGGAACGGCGTGTCTTTTCCGGTTACGGAATATTCGGTCGTTTTGGTATCCCACATGCAGAAGCCGTCATGATGTTTGGTTGTAAACGTCAAGTAACGGAAGCCGTTGTCTGCGGCCAGATCGGCCCAAAGCTCAGGCTGGAAGCGAAGCGGATTGAAGGTGCGGTTCAGCCCGTATACTTCGCGTCTGATGCGCTCGGAATCTTTGGTCCAGTCAACGCTCTCACGGGACCATTCCTCATCTACATCGTCCAATGCCCAGGATTCTACGATGCCAAGCTGCGAGTAGGTGCCCCAGTGCATCATGAGTCCGAGCTTCTGGTCTTGGAACCATTCCAGACGTTCCCTCAACAGCGGCTCTTCCGGCCATACGTAGTCTTTTTCTTCGGTGTAATTGTGGACGCCCTGGTGGACAACGTCGTCCTCTAGAGTGACGGCTGCTGTTTCAGTGGCTTTTTCAGCGGCCTCCGATTCGGCCGTAACGCTTTGATTCTCCTTACTCATGGCTCGATCTCCTCTCACAGGACAGCGATTATCGCAAACCCCGATTCCATTTTGTCTATGCGCTCTGTTATCATGAATGTATACAATTAGTTTATGTTTGTTAGGCTGTTAGGTAAATAACATAGAGAAAAAGATAGGTCGACGAAAAAAGTTTGGCTTATTTTAGGGAGGTCTGGCAGTGAACAAGAGTTACTTGAAATCACGCCTATTTTTGAACTACGCTCTTTCTTATCTACTCGTATTGCTCGTGCCGCTTCTGCTGTTCGCAGGTACGATCTCACAGAGCGCATCGAGCAATCTGCGCAGTGAGGTCGAGCGTGCCCACTTTAATCAACTCACCCAGGCGCGCAATACCGTTGATTCACGGATGCGGGACCTGCTCACAATCGCTTCGCGAATTTCGTACGACACCCGGCTGTCCTCCTACCTGATGCATGATTCTTATTTCAGCAGCGAGGGTATGAAGGCGCTTGATCAATATAAGGGGACAAGCGAGATGATTGGCGAATTGTTCCTCTATTTTCGCGATGACGACCGGATTTACTCTTCGCTTGGCATGTCGGAATTAAGCGTTTTTTATAATGGATACGCTTTCCGGAACTGGGAGCCTGCCCAGATTGAAGACGAGCTGAACAAGGTTCAGTTTCCGACGCTGAGGCCGGCCGATCTGGTCCGCCGCAAAATAGGTTTGGAACAATCGATGCTAGCGTATATGGTTCCAATCACGCCTAACAATCCAAATCCTCATGCTACTGTCATGTATCTAATTGAGGAATCCCAGTTTAACGGCCTTATTTCTTCTATTTTGGGCAGTTATCAGGGACTTACCTACGTATTCGATGACAAGGGACAGGTTCTTACATCAACGCAACGCGGTGAATCGCTGAGCAAAACCGATGTGGACAGTCTGTTCCGTCAGCCGGAAGGCATCCACAGCTTGGAACTGAACGAAACGACGCATTCTGTCGTGTCGGTTAAATCCGAGCAGAACGGCTGGACATACGTAACCGCCATGCCGAGCAACCAGTTCTTTTCCAGCGTCGTAAAGCTTCGCAGCATCATGATCCTCATCTTCGGCACGATTGCTGCTGCGGGAGCGGGACTTGCACTGCTGCTCGCCCGTCGCTTATACGGACCGATCTGGGAACTGGCTGCATTCGCGAGCTCCCATAACAAACAGCCAGGGGCTGCGGCCAAGGAGCCGGATGAATTAGGACGGATTCGCAGTGTGCTTCAACATTCCAGCCAGATGGCCGACCTGCAGGAGCCGTATGCTAGGAACCATTTTCTACTTATGCTGCTCAAGAACAGCGGACCGGGCAGCCTCTCGCCAGAGCTGCTGCGAGCGCTCCACATGAGCTTCGATCGTGAGCGTTATGCCGTTCTCGTGTTTGGCTGGGAGGATGAACAGCAGGTTGATCCGGCCTTTTATGCCGGGCTGCAGGAGCTGAATATCCCCGAGGCTGGCGCCATTATATATGGCGTAGAGCTACCGGAGCCGCGGCGTATGGCTTTCATTGTCGGTGTTACGGCGAATCCAGATTCGAACGGAAACGATCCGTTGCAAGCCACGTTGGATGAAGTTCAGCGGTTGTCAGAAGAAGCTGGCTTGTCCAATCCTTCCATCGGCGTAGGCCGCTTGTATGAGAGCCCGCTTCAGCTTAGCCAGTCCTATATCGAAGCTCTATCCGCTTACGAATCCCGGCATGTACTTGGACCCGTGACCGTTAGTCGATTTGACGCCATTTCCGAAAGCAGGGAGAAGGCGAACTGGCTGCCAACCGGGCTGCTGCTGAAGCTGGCTCAAGCGCTCAAGCAGGGCAGCTACGAGGTAGCGGCTCCTACCATTACGGAATGTCTGAGTTATATCCGGGCCAGCGGCGCTTCGTTGCCGCTAGCTCGGGCGATGTATTTCGATGTGCTGAACACGATGTTGAAGTCCGCCTCAGAGCTTGGCGTACTGACCAGCGATATTCCTTCGCCATCCTCTTTTCATTCGATGAAGGTGTTGGAGGAGCCGCTTTTGACACTGGCCTATCGCATTTGCTCCGAGGCGGAGTCAAGGGCGCAGACGGAGGAGCGCTCGTTGCTTGACCGTGCGCTGGCCTATATCCACGCCCATTATGCCGATCATTCACTGAGCCTGGAATCCGTCGCTGACGAGCACAGCATTTCTCCTTCTTACTTTAGCCGCTCCTTCAAGGAGAAAACCGGACAGAACTTTACGCCTTATGTCTGGCAGCTAAGAGTGGAGGAGGTTAAGCGGCTGCTGGATGAAACGAATGATCCAATCAAGGACATCATCCCGCGCGTCGGATACCTGGATGCGCCGAACTTCATCCGCAAGTTCAAGAAGGAAACAGGCTTGACCCCAGGTCAGTACCGCAAGCGCGGCCAAGGCGGCGGCGCAGAAGCGGACTGATTGTTGAGAAGACGCGTGCGGCCCAATGCCGCACGCGTCTTTTTGCTTCTCGGTCGCGGTTTAACGCGGCCTTATGCAGTTATCTTAGAACGATGAATCCGTAGGAGCTTATTTCGTCGAGTTCCAACGGTCATAAGCTACTTGGTAAATTTCGGCGATGCGTTCGCTGCCCATTTTCTTCAGCTGAGCCACATATTTATCCCAGCCGGACAGAGGCTCCTGGCCAGTAACGAACTTGGCTTCCATTTGCTCAACATAAGGGTTCAGATCGGCGAGCAGAGCCGTGATTTCCGTTTGCTCCTCTGGCGTCAGGAAGACGTTAGGCATTGGCGGCTTGGCGAATGGCACGATCTTGGTGTTCAGCTCTTCTTTAAAGAAGAGATCGAAGTCCGTTTCCAGCCCTTTTTTAGTTTCAGCAAGGTTGATGCCCGGAGCTACGATGCCGTAGTTCGGCGTCAGCTTGCCTCTGATTTCATCGCGCTTTTGACCTTCTGGAACAGGCAGATATTCTTTTGTTTTTGCCGCTTTGTCCGTATATTTCCAGAGTGTGCCTTCTGGACCCAGGTCGAACAGCAGCGCGCCTTCAGGGCTGTACATGTAGTCGGCCCAACGCATTGCTGCTTCCGGGTTCGGGTTCGTGTTGGAGATTGCAAACTGGCCATAAGACGATTGTCCAGGATGTTTTCCGTATACCGGAGAGTCAGCAACTTCGCTTTTCAGCAGCGTCATGAGCGGATTGTCGCGGTTTGGCTCCACTTGGAACGGCATGTAAGGGTGGAATGCGTCAAATACGGCAACTTGGTTGTTTTTAATTTTTGCATTTTTTTGCTCATCCGTTTGGGAGAAGGTGTCATGGTCAAGCAGATCTTCCGCCCACAGCTTGTTCATGAACGTCAGATAACCTTTGTAGGCTTCCTCTTGTGGCGAATAGTGAACCTTGCCCGCCTTGTCCGCATAGTAGACCTCGTTGTACATGCCCCAGAAGCCCATGAAATACATGCGCAGATCCGTCAGTTTCACAGAGCCCAGCGGAATTTCATCTGCTTTGCCGTTTTTGTTCGGATCTTCGGTTTTAACGCGCTTCAGGTAGGTGTAGAACTCTTCGGTCGTCTTAGGCAGCTCCTTGATGTTCAGCGCTTTCAGGAATGCGCCGTTGTACCACATCGGATTGCGGTAAAGCACGGCCGTTGAGTTGATGAAAGGCAGTGCAAAAATATGGCCGTCTGGAGTCGTGATGTTTTTGCGGATGTTAGGGTTCTCATCCAAAATCTTCTTCAAGTTAGGTGCATAGTTTTCGATCAGGTCTTCCAGCGGAAGCAGAACTTTCTGATCGCCGTATGTCACTTGCTCAGCCGCCGTAAGATCGGCACCGTAGAAGATGTCTGGATAAGTGCCGCTTGCAAAAACGAGATTCTTTTTCGTAGGGAAGCTTTCGGAAGGAGCGTTCTGGAACGTCAATTTGATGTTCGTCAGTTTCTCCATCTCTTTCAGCGCAGCCATGTCTTCCCACTTAGCGTGGCCGACATCCGGCGCCATAAGCGTCATTGTAATAGGCTCGGGTACGATCGGCATTCCGTCTTTGGAGACGGTGGATTTAGGATCAGTAGCTCCGCCTTCATTGTTTGGAGCATTGTTTGTGCCGCCATTCCCCCCGGAGCAAGCAGCGAGCAGGCTAAGGCCGATTACAGATGCCATTAGCTTATGCAGGTTTTTACGAGGTTTCGTCATCATTGTCGATATCCCCTTTTAGTTTAGTTACACTCTATATTATCATCAGCCCTTAACGGAACCGATCATAACCCCTTGGACGAAATAACGCTGCAGGAAAGGATATACAGCGATGATCGGCAGCGTAGCGACAATGATAACCGCATACTTTACAAGTGCGGCGATCTCGGCCTTGTCGCTGAGAGCCTCGGCGGTGGATGCTTCCACGATGCTGCCGGTTTCGGCAGACATTTGCTGCAGGACGAGAATTTGTCGCAAAATCATTTGCAAAGGATATTTGGTCTCATCGTTCAAATAGATCAGAGCGGAGAAATAACTGTTCCACTGGCCGACTCCGTAGAAGAGCGCCATGACCGCAATGATTGGCATAGAGAGTGGAATGATGACGGTAAAGAACAGACGGCTCGTGGAAGCGCCGTCAATTTGCGCGGCTTCCTCCAGCTCTCGCGGAATGGTGGACATGAAAAACGTACGGGTGACGATGATGTTGTAGATGCTCGCGGCGCTAGGCACAATAATAGCCCATATCGTGTTGACCATGCCGAGATCCTTGATGAGCAGGTAGCTAGGAATGAGTCCGCCGCTAAAGAACATGGTGACCATGAACATGCCCATGAAAAAGTTCCGTCCTACAAAATCCTTACGCGACATCGCATAGGCTGCGGGAAGCGTAATGGCAAGGCTGAGGGCAGTGCCGAGGACAGTATAGATAATCGTATTCAGATAGCCGCTCCAGATTTTTTCCTCCTGGAACACCCGCTTATAACCTTCGAAGGTGATGTCTTTAGGGAAGAGCCACATCTCCCCTGAACCTACATACTGAGGATTACTTATGGAAGCGCTGATAATGTAGATCAATGGATAGGCGACGATGATGAGAGCGATCGTCAGGTAAATATAATTGGCGATGAGAAAGACGCGGTCGCCCTTTGACTCCTTGATCGCGGTGCTGTGCATAAGCTCCAGCCTCCTTTCCTTTTCATGCAAGAAGTATTCTCTTAGCCCCTACCAAAGGCTGTTCTGGCTCGTACGGCGAACAATTTGGTTAATCGTGATAAGCAGAACACAGTTGACGACGGAGTTGAACAGGCCAACTGCCGTTGAGAAGCTGTACTGCGCATCTACCAAGCCGGATTTGTAAACGAAGGTAGCGATGATGTTGGACGATTCCATATTGAGCGGATTTTGCAGCAGCAAAACCTTCTCGAAGCCGATGTTGAGCATGCTGCCGACATTCAGGATAAGCAGAATCGTCATCGTCGGAATGATCGTCGGAATGTTGATATGCCGCAGCCGCTGGAAACGGCTCGCTCCATCAATGATGGCAGCCTCGTGAAGCCCTGGATCAACACCGGATAAAGCAGCTAGATAAATAATGGTTCCCCATCCAGCTCCTTGCCACACGCCCGACAGGACATACATTGTCTTGAACCAGCGTGGGTCCGTCAGGAAATCAGGTGGGTTAATGCCAATCCACTCCAGCATGTGGATGAGAATGCCGTTTGACGGGGAGAGGAAGGTGATGATCATACCCGCCATTACTACGACCGAGATGAAGTGCGGCGCATAAGTTACGGTTTGCACCAGCTTTTTGAAAAAGCCGGTTTTCACCTCGTTGAATGCCAGCGCCAGAATAATCGGAATCGGGAAGCCGATGGCCAGCTCATAAAAACTGATGGACAGCGTATTCCAGATCAGATCCCAGAAATAATAAGAATCAAAGAATCTGGTGAAGTGGTCGAAACCGACCCACTTGCTTCCTAGGAAGCCAAGTGTTGGAACATAGTTACGGAATGCAATCTGGATGCCGTACATAGGACCGTACGCGAAGATGAGGAAATAGAAGAATGCGGGAGCAATAAACACGTAAAGCTCCCAGTTGCGAGCGATCCGTCTCCATTGTCGACCGGATGTCTTGGGTAATTGCGTCTCGCTTTCAGGCTGCGAGGCGGTTTGATTTGGGTAAGGGGTCGATTGCATTCGTTCACCTCCTTTTATTGGGTTAGTAGCGATACCACGTCCAACTTGCGTCAGATTCCATGACATATTCTATACAAATAGATCGTCATGATTTGAAGCTGACAGACAGCCCCGGTTTGGTGGAGGACAGCGGGTAAAGCGTTTTCATAACTATACCTGCCGTTATGGAACGAAGGAAATATGTCTTTTTTACGCTTCGATCCCGCTATCACTGATGTGTCATTTTTGAGAATGGTCCATGAAAAACCCTTGATAGATAAGGGTTTATTCCATTACATGTTGTTTTTGAAAGAGGATCTGCAAGGTGGAAGACAAAAGAAGCGCATTCGCGAAGGCGCTTCCAAGGGCTGAAATGAAAATATGTGTTTTGTAAAGGGAATGAAAATGGTGACAAGAGGAATGATGTTAGGTAGGTTTTCATGAAAATTTTCATGAAAATAGCTGCCGAAGAAAAACTCCGGCAGGATGTGGATACTAGCTATTCCGAACATAATTTAATACTTATAGCGTTTGGTCAGCAATTGAGTTTCTACACGGGTCACGCCTGGAACTGGATAAAGCTTCTGCTGTAGGAACAGGTCCATATCGGTCATATTGGCAAATAAGGCATGCATATGCAGTTGATTCGGCCCCGTAAGGCGGCTGAGCTCGGTAACGGCTGGCTCTAAAGCCAACCGTTCTGCAGCCTCGTGCAGACGCTGCGGCTCAACCTCAATTAGGAAAAAGGCGCTCACGCCAAGGCCGATCTTCTCCGGCTTAATGAGCAGCGTGAAGCGCTCGAACACGCCATTCTCGACAAGGGCATTCACACGTGCCTGGACGCCTACACGGGATATTCCAACTTCTTTGCTAATATCGGTATAGGACATGCGAGAGTTGACCTGCAGTAGCTCCGTGATGCGACGGTCAATTTCATCTAGCTTGGTATATGGAATCAGGGAACCAGGCCGTGTCGGTAGGGATGGCATGGCGATCGTCTCCTTTGTGCAGGCGGTCATCATCGGTATGGAAGAGCCTGGGATATTTTCTAATGATAGCTTGGAAACGATTCCTTGACAACTCTTCCAGTACCTTTACAAAGCGAGCAGACGGTTCAAAGCCTCTCCAAGCATCGGCCAACGTCCTGATGCAGCAAGCGCAGAGCGTTGAGCCTCGAAACCTGCTCTCTGCACACTATTTGGCGGTAATCCCGCATGGGTCAGCAGATGCGAGATTGGCTGGCCGAAGCGGAGCAGATAACCGGCTGCCTCCAGCATGGAGCGCATGGCCCCGATCAACGGCAAATAAAGGCCTACGCTTTCGGCATCCAGTCGGTAAATCTCACCTAGTACCAGGTTGACCTGATGGAAGCTCATCGGGCTCGGAATATATAGAAGAAGCAGAACGAGCAAGCTGATCTGGCGATATTTTTGCTGAAAGAGATAGAAATTTTCATGAGCTTCGCCCTTCACGGTATGGGATACAGGATGCTCCTGGTGATAGGTGAAGGGATGCCGGATATGGGCAAAGCGATATCCCTGGCGAAACAGACGATAGCCAAACTCCAGATCATCCCAGCCGTAGCCGCTATACTCCTCAAAATATCCATGCTGCTGGAATGCGGTTCGGGCCACCGACAGATTGCCCGTATGACTGATGAGCCAAGGGAGATGGAAGCCCTGGAGCCTGTCACCATGCCGCTGTAGAATCTCATTCTCGTAAAGCGCTTCATGGACCTTCTGAACTGCCAACTGGCGATAAACTCCCTTTTTAATATCTTCACGACTGAGCAGTAGCTGCCCCTGTCCCGTTCTGATGAACTTCTCATAGGCTGGATTAAAGGCGGGCTGCGGCTTCAAAAGCGTATACGCTTCCTGTAATTGTGCTGCGCTGAAGCCTGGGTCAAGCTGAGTATAGGCTCCCTTCATTGTAAGTACGCCTGAGGCTAATAGTCGGTTGTCCTGTTGATGCAGCAGCAGATGGGACTCCAAAAAGCCTGGCTCTACGAGAACCTCGGCGTCCAGGAAGATCAGGATAGTTCCCTTTGCCATTCGAATGCCGACGTTGCGAGCGGCCGGCCGCCCCAGATTGCCATGAAGACGCAGAAGATGCAAACGGAAGGGGAATTTCCACAGTTCTGGGATGGTTGACGTCGAGTCGCTTGAAGCATCGTCGATCAGGATGACCTCGTACTGATGCGGAGGAAGCGTTTGGTTCTCAAGTGAGAATAAAGTGAGCAGATTTTGCGGGAATTTGTTGTGGCTTGGAATGATAACGCTGATTTGGACGCTCAAAGTTAAGCACCTCCTTGTGGTTATTGCCGATTAGATTAGATGCGTATATAGCAGTCTATGTATTTTGGAGGAGACGAGCATAGCCGAATGCAGGCGTCTATTCGCCCTATTTGTGAATGACTAAGGCTTACGCCGGGCCTGTACATTCACTGTTTGCATAAGCTGGTCTATATCGGAAATTGAGGGGGGAAGCATGATGATCAAAGAGGTAAGGAATAAGCGCTTTCTGAGGTATTTGAACAAAATGATTGCGGGTGCGGATACGCTGCTTGATGTCGGCTGCGGGCCCGGCCATTTGCTTGGATCCTTGAATGCGCGCATGATCGTTGCGCTGGATGTGCATCGACCTTATCTTGAAAATATGGTTGAACACTCTCCTCTTGTTGTTCCCCTGCATGCGGATGCTTTGGACATCAGTCGCTTGTTCGTCCGTGATTCCTTCACTGTCGTTACGCTCGTGGATGTGCTGGAGCATTTCGCTAAGTCGGATGCTCTGGAGCTGCTGATGCAGGCGGAAAATGTGGCGAAGGAAAGGGTCGTCCTGTTTACTCCGCGTGGATTCTTCCCGCAAGAGGGCGTAGATCACTATGGCCTGAACGGCGAGGAGTACCAGACGCATCGGAGTGGCTGGGAACCGGAAGAATTAGAAGCGCTAGGCTACGATATAATTGTAATGAAAGGATTTCACGACAGCTCCAACCTAGCTTTTCTCCAAACGTTCGGGCCAGATCACGAGCCTATCGACGCAATTTTGGCGATCAAGCGATTGAACACTAAAGGAGAGAAGACTTGAAGCAAGTTCGTTAGGTTTGGGTTTTCCGAATTACTGCTATATGGCTTGCGATGGGCCGGGCTAAGTCTAAGTCTAAGCGAGATACCAATTCCCCAGGAAGAATTCCGGGGATTTTTTCTTTTTTATGGAAATTTATTTTGCGAACGAAGTCGATTGAGGTTGTGGAACGAGCATGGAAAGGCATAGGAATATAGCATTGTAATTAAGGAGGAGATTAGTTGTGGACGACAACGATTGGAGTCAGGAATTAATCAGATCAAAGAGACCACATAGGAGTGAGGATTGCAAACCTCCCAAAAAACCAGCAAAAAAATGCCTCGTTCCCTTTGAACCGTCTGAGGCGGATCAGTTTGAGGAACTGCTGGACAGCCTTATAGCGGCACTACAACAGGGAGCTATCCCGCCTGCGGGACAGCTTCCTGTTGTATTGAGGGAGCTTCAACTGTTTATTGATCACCTGCGTATATCAATGCGTGAAAAGGCCCCGTTGCTGGCAGCAGCTGAGCTGGCCATCGTAACGTATGAGAAGTCGAACGGATGGATGTCTGCTCTTACAGCAGCTGTCCAGCAAGTGCTGGCGGATCTGATGTCCTTCGTTTTGGTAGCATGTGTGTCCAGCTCTGTTAAGGATGGCTGGGTTGCAAGAGTGAGGCTGGCGGACATCACACTGACGGCAGTAAGTGATCCGTCAGGCGGGAATGGAGCAACCGGAGCCACAGGAGCAACCGGACCGACCGGGCTTATGGGCCCTGTTGGCCCCGCTGGTCCTGCTGGCCCTGCGGGTCCTGCGGGCGTGCAAGGTTTGCCAGGAATACCTGGTGCGCCAGGCGCTGCTGGTGCGACTGGCGCAACGGGGGCAACCGGGCCAGATGGAGCTCCAGGCGGCACAACAGGCACAACCGGCGCCCAAGGAGCGACAGGCCCAACGGGTGCGACCGGAGCTGGAGCGACGGGAGCCACGGGAAGTGCCGGGGCGACGGGAGGCACAGGTGCCGCAGGAGCGACCGGGGTTACGGGCGCAACCGGAGCTGGAGCGACGGGAGCCACGGGAATTGCCGGAGCGACGGGAGGCACGGGTGCCGCAGGAGCGACCGGGGTTACGGGCGCAACCGGAGTTGGAGCGACGGGAGCTACGGGAAGTGCCGGAGCGACGGGAGGCACAGGTGCCGCAGGAGCGACCGGGGTTACGGGCGCAACCGGAGCTGGAGCGACGGGAGCTACGGGAAGTGCCGGGGCGACGGGAGGCACAGGTGCCGCAGGAGCGACCGGGGTTACGGGCGCAACCGGAGTTGGAGCGACGGGAGCCACGGGAAGTGCCGGGGCGACGGGAGGCACAGGTGCCGCAGGAGCGACCGGGGTTACGGGCGCAACCGGAGTTGGAGCGACGGGAGCTACGGGAAGTGCCGGAGCGACGGGAGGCACAGGTGCCGCAGGAGCGACCGGGGTTACGGGCGCAACCGGAGTTGGAGCGACGGGAGCCACGGGAAGTGCCGGAGCGACAGGAGGCACAGGTGCCGCAGGAGCGACCGGGGTTACGGGCGCAACCGGAGTTGGAGCGACGGGAGCCACGGGAAGTGCCGGAGCGACGGGAGGCACAGGTGCCGCAGGAGCGACCGGGGCGACGGGCGCAACCGGAGTTGGAGCGACGGGAGCTACGGGAAGTGCCGGAGCGACGGGAGGCACAGGTGCCGCAGGAGCGACCGGGGTTACGGGCGCAACCGGAGCTGGAGCGACGGGAGCCACGGGAAGTGCCGGGGCGACGGGAGGCACAGGTGCCGCAGGAGCGACCGGGGCGACGGGCGCAACCGGAGTTGGAGCGACGGGAGCCACGGGAATTGCCGGAGCGACGGGAGGCACAGGTGCCGCAGGAGCGACCGGAGCAACGGGTGCGACCGGAGCAGCGGGAGGCGTAGGGGCTACCGGGTCCACGGGAGCGACCGGAGCAACGGGAAGCGCAGGTGTTGCAGGAGCGACCGGGGCAACTGGAGTCGGAGAGACTGGGGTCACGGGAAGCACCGGTACGACGGGAAGCACGGGTGTTACAGGAGCGACCGGAGCAACTGGAATCGGAGAGACTGGGGTCACGGGAAGCTCCGGAGCAACGGGCGTAACAGGAGGAATCGGAGCGACTGGCGTTACAGGCACAACCGGAGCGACAGGCGGTACGGGAACAACAGGAAGAACCGGAACTACAGGAGCCACAGGAGCCACAGGCACAACTGGTGCAACCGGAACTACAGGAGCCACAGGAGTTACCAGCGCAACGGGAGCAACAGGTTCGACCGGTTCAACAGGAACGACAGGTGCTACCGGTGCAACGGGGTCTTCCGGCGGAGGAGCTATTATTCCATTCGCTAGCGGGCTACCGCTAGCTCTGACAACTATAGCCGGGGGACTTGCTGGAACGTATGGTTTGGTCGGTTTTGGCAATTCTGCGGATAGCGTGACGGTGTTAGGAGCAACGATCGATTTGACGGGTGCGGCGGGAACGCTGCTTAACTTTGCATTCTCCGTTCCAAGGGCAGGAACGATTACATCCTTGGCGGCCTATTTCAGCACCACGGTGGCTCTAAGTCTGGTTGGCTCCACCATTGCGATTACGGCAAGTTTGTACAGCTCCACAACTCCGAATAATAGTTTTACTGCCGTCCCAGGAGCTACAGTAACTTTAGCTCCTCCATTAACGGGAATATTGGCGCTTGGCACGATCAGTAATGGAATTACAACCGGGCTGAGCATCCCGGTCACTGGCCAAGAGAGATTGTTGCTTGTTTTCTCCGTAACGGCATCAGGGTTAACCCTTGTTAATACCGTAGCGGGATACGCAAGCGCAGGTCTCACCATTGTGTAATTACAATTAAGCATATTCGGAAGAGGCTTCCTGCTTCAGCAGGGGCCTTTTTCCATTCTATGTCGAGTAAGAAACACAACAGGCAAATTCACCCTCCCTCTTTTGGCGGCAGGGTAACTGTGCTATGATAGACCAGGTTTTTCGACAGGCGGGACTTGCGATTAACAAGCCGCACATACTGCAATAAGCTGTCGATCGCGGTTCGTAACCATCCCGCGTTACCAAAACTAGGGGGGAATTATGTTTAATTTTTTGTGGGGCGTATTTTTCGTCTTTGTTAATTTTGCGCTATTTCTGACCTGCTTCCGGCTATTTGGAAAAATGGGGCTGTACGCCTGGATTGGTTTCGCGACAGTGCTCGCCAACATCCAAGTAACGGAGACGATCGAAATGTTTGGCATCGTCATGACGCTGGGCAACACGATTTATGCCTCGCTGTATATGACGACCGATCTGATCAATGAACGATACGGGGGTAAGGATGCCCGCAGAGCGGTTTGGTTCGGCTTTTTCATCCTGCTCGCCACTACTGTCATGATGCAGATGGTACTGAAGTTTGATCCTGCGGAAACGGATTTTGCGCGCGAATCACTTGGCACGATTTTCGGCCTTATGCCACGTCTTGCGCTGGCCAGCCTGAGTGCATACTTGATCAGCCAGTATCTGGATGTTCGCGTGTTCTCGGCGCTTAAGCGGAAATACAGCGGACGCAATCAGTTCTGGATTCGCATCAACGGGAGCACGATTCTGAGCCAATTCGTCGATTCCCTCGTGTTCTGCACGATAGCGTTCGCCTTTTATCCAGGGTATACATGGAGCATCTGGATTCAGATTTTCCTAACGACATATCTCCTTAAATTCGTTATTTCGGTCGCTTCCACGCCGGTCCTTTATATCGCTCGCTCGTTCCGATTTAAGGATGAGTAGGCGGTTCCGCTAAGTGGTGGTCTCGTCGGTACAGCCGGTGAATCAGCGCAAGTGTATGTAGCGTTGCGCAAGCAGG